>OCMG01000004.1:3122984-3465581 GCA_900215285.1 Ensifer adhaerens | reverse complement strand
AGGGGCGGTTCTGGAGCCCGGAAACCAGCCTGAAGCTGTGTTTAACCCAGACTGGATCGCGGTGGGCGGTCGGGAAGCGGATGACGGAAAGCCCGGAGGCTCGCGCTGCCGGTGCTTGCGGGCGCACGTTTCACCACGTCTCCACAGGCCCAGTCCTTGCTGTTTCGAGGACGACCATGGATATTTCTTCCGACATGCTTTCGCGCCTTCAGGGCCGCCGCCCGGGCTTCACGCTCGACCGTCCCTTCTATCTTGATCAGGACTACTACAAGCTCGATCTCGAGCATATCTGGTACAAGGACTGGCTCTTCGTCGGCCATGATTGCGAGCTTGCCAAGCCCGGCGACTACATGACGGTGCAGATCGGCGAATATCCGATCGTCATCGTGCGGGCCGATGATGGCCGGATCAACGCGCTTCACAATTCCTGCCGCCATCGCGGTTCGCGCGTCTGCACCGAACATCGGCTCGGCCACCAAGCTCGTCTGCCCCTATCACCAGTGGACCTATGATCTGGAAGGCAAGCTCCTGTTCGCCCGCCAGATGGGCGACAATTTCGATGGCGCGGAATTCGGCATGAAGCGCGTCGCCTGTGAGACGGCCGGCGGCTATATCTTCGTGTCGCTCGCGACCAGCCGTTGGATTTCGCCCCCTTCCGCGCCTTCATGGAGCCCTACTTCCTGCCGCACCGCCTGCGCGAGGCCAAGGTGGCTTATGAAAGCACCATCATCGAAAAGGGCAACTGGAAGCTCGTCTGGGAAAACAACCGCGAATGCTACCACTGTGCCGGCAACCATCCGGAACTCTGCAAGACCTATCCGGAAGCCCCTTCGGCCACCGGCGTTTCGGGTGCGGATGACGATCCGGAAACGGTCGAGCATTGGGTCAAGTGCGAAGAGATCGGTCTGCCCAGCCGCTTTGCCATCGATCAGGCCGGCCAGTATCGCGCCGCCCGCATGCCACTGCTGCGCGATGCCGTCAGCTACACGATCTCCGGCCGCAAGGCCGTGCAGATGCGCCTGTCCGACAGCGTCAACATGGACCGTATCGGCACACTGCTGCTCTTCCATTATCCGACGACGTGGAACCATGTCCTCTCCGACCATGCCGTCACCTTCCGCGTGCTGGCCGATCAGCGCCACGGAAACGGCCGTCACGACCAAGTGGCTCGTCCACAAGGACGCCGTCGAGGGCATCGATTACCGTCTCGAAGAGCTGACCCATGTCTGGACCGAGACCAACGACCAGGACCGCCAGATCGTCGAGGAAAATGCCCGCGGCATCGCCTCGCCGGCCTATCAGCCCGGCCCGTATTCGGAAGTCCATGAAGGCGGCGTCGCGCAGTTCGTCGAATGGTATTCCGATTTCATGGTCGAGCGGCTGACCGGCCGTCCGCGCCTGCGCTCCGTCGCTTAAGAGGTTTGCGCCTATGAACATGCAGCCGCTGATGGGGCAGACGCCCGATGCGCTTCATCTCGACGAGCTGAAAGCCCTGGAATTCGGCGCGGCAGATGCTGGTCTGCCTCTCCGTGGCCGATGAAGCGCCGGACGTGAAGACCTTCACCTTCGCGGTCGAAGGTGGCGGCTGGTTCCGCTATGCGCCGGGCCAGTTCATCACGGTGGAACTGCGCGCGAAGGGCGGCGATCTGCATCGCACCTACACGATCTCGTCCACCCCTTCGCGGCCCTATGCCCTGTCGATCACGGTGAAGGCGCAACCCACCAGCATCGGCACGCGCTGGATGTTCGAAAACATCAGGCCCGGCAGCCGCATGCGCGCCTATGGTCCGTCGGGCCATTTCACGCTGACGCGGCCGCTTGCGCCAAGATATCTCTTCGTCTCCGCCGGCTCCGGCGTGACGCCCATGATGTCCATGCTGCGGTGGCTGGCCGATTGCGCGCCGATGACGGATGTCACTTTCCTCAACGCATCCCGCCGTCCGGAAGAGATCGTCTTCCGCGCCGAGCTCGAGCTGCTGGCCACCCGCATGCCGAACCTGAAGCTCGGCTTCATCCCGGAAGCGGCGACGACCGCCTCGCCCTGGGCAGGCCTCACCGGCCGCATCGACCGCACGAAGCTGCAATTGCTGGCGCCTGATTTCCTCGCCCGCGAAACCTTCTGCTGCGGCCCGGACCCGTTCATGAAAGCCGTCAGCGGCCTCCTGCGCTCCGAAGGCTTTGACATGGGCCATTATCACCAGGAAAGCTTCGGCCTGGCGCCCACGCCGATCGCGCCTGTGGACGCTGAAATGGCGGTGAGGCCGCTGGAAGGGCGCGTCGCTGACGGTCTGACCGTCGACTTCCTCTCCACGGGCGAACAGACCACATGCCAGCCCGGCGACACGGTGCTTCAGGCCGCGCGCGCGGTCCAGGTCCGCATTCCGGCGGCCTGCGAGAGCGGCATGTGCGGCACCTGCAAGGTCAAGAAGCGCTCCGGCGACGTCGAGATGCAGCACAATGGCGGCATCACCTCGCGCGAGATCGACGAGGGCTATATCCTTGCCTGCTGCTCACGCCCGCTGAGCGCGCTCGAAATCGAGGCGTGAGCCGCGATGGGTGAGGGGACTTCCAGTCAGGAAACGCCGGAAGCGCTCTTCCTCGCCTGGCTTTTCGCCCAGCCGCCCGGCGCAGACATTCCCTCTGCCGCAAAGGCCGAGATCGCCCGCGTGGGGCCGCATCGAGATTGCGGCGGAGACACGGGCTCGTCTGGTCGGCCTGCTGAAACAGGCCACGCTGCCGCCGCTGGGTGCGTGCCGGAAGGGAAGACGGCAGCGGCATTAGTTGATGCGACGAAGAATTTGATGGCCTGTGCGAAGTGAACCCCCTCATCTGCCTGCCGGCGTCTTCTCCCCAAGAGGAGAAGAGAGCTGGGCGCGACGTTGATGGCCTCCTCGCCCCTTGGGGAGAGGTCCGCCGAGCGAAGCGGAGGCGGGGTGAGGGGTGGGGACGGCACAGCATCAAAGCTTATGCCTTATCCCGCCCTGCGCTTCTCCCCATAAGGAGAAGGATCACAAAGTCCGCTCAGCCAACGCCACCGCTTCCGCCGCCGACTGCGGCGCAAGCTTGAAGCCGTGCCCCGAGCAGGCAGAAAGCAGCGTCGCCTTCTTTCCCGCGGGGCGGATGACGAAATGCTCGTCCTCCGTCACGGTGTAATAGCAGGCCTTGCGTTCCAGCACCGTGTAGCGCTCGAAATCCGCAAAGGCGAGGTGGCCGGCCTCGATCAGGTCTGCGACCTCCTCCTCGGAAGCGATACGCGGCGCGTCCGGATCGCCGGTGCGCGAGAAGCGGTGATCGCCGATCTTTAGGCGCGTGCCGGGGCGGGGCGGCAGGACATAGGTCCCGGTTTCCGCATCGAGATCGAGATAGATCGGTGCCTTGGCCCAAAGGGCGGCCAGTTCCGGCGGCGGGGCGAGGAAGAGGACGGTCTGCCGCGAGGGTACGAGTTCGCCCACCGTGCCGGGGAGAAGACCGTTCACCCAGGCGCCGGCAGCGATGATGACGTGATCGCCTTCGTGCACGCTCCCGCCAGCCGTGATGCGGCCCGTGTCAAAGTCGATGTCATCCACTTTCGTATGCGGATGGAAGCGGACGCCTCTTGCTGCCAGATATACGACCAGATCGGTCACGATGCGGCTCGGAAACAGCATGCCCGAGCCGGAAAGCTCGACCGCGCGCGTGATGCCTTGCCCGCGGATCAGCGGATGCTCTTCGCCGAAGCGCGCCGGATCAAGCTCGCGCCAGCCAATGCCCATAGCGTTGAGATCCTCAAGCGATGAACCGATCCAGCCGGTATCCTCACGCTCGAAGGCAATCATCGGCATTGCCTCCAGATGCCGCGCGCCGATATCGGCAAACAGTTGATCCCACAGCGCAAACGCCTGCGGCATCCGCGCGGCATAGGCGTGCATGGGGCCATAAGCGTGGCGGGTGATGCGATGTTCATCGAAGGAACTGGAAACGGGATTGGGGATCGGTCCCTGATCGAACAGGCTGACGCGATAGCCCTTGCGGACAAGCGTCCAGGCGCTCGCCAATCCGTTGATGCCCCCGCCCACGATCAGGATATGTGCCGTCATCGCCTCAGCCTTTCGATTTCGATACATGAAGGGACGGTTTCCCGCGTCGCGTAAAGATTCGATTCAACATTTGCCGGTAAAACTTTATTAGCAATTCCGTCATGCCATGGTCTCGTTATGGCAGGCGGGTCGAATGTCCTGTTTGTATAGAGTGACGATGTTCATGCGTTTGCCTGCCGGTCTTATGTTTCTCGGCCTCCTGGCAACCCTTGCCGGCTGCCAGTCCCAATCCACCAGCGATGTGCTCTCCGTCGGCACATCCTCGGAGAAGACAGGTGCGATCCGCATGCCGGCTGTCAACATTCCCACGGAGACCTCGGCCCGGACCGCGCGCGCTTCGATCACGCCGCCCGAGGCCGTGCCGGGGCGCGGGGAAGCGCCTGTTCTGGCAATGGCCACGCCGCCGCGCCCGCCCGTGCCGTTTGAGAATGTGGAGCCCAGGCTCATTCCCGCGGTGGTCGAGCCCATTGCCCGGCCGACTGCGGAAAAGGCCAGCTTCATCATGCCCTCCAGCCCGACCGGGGCCGGGATGAGCCGCCCGCGCAGCCGCATCTACAGCCAGCGCTTCCGTGACGCCAAGCCGATCAATTTCGGTCGCTATTCGCCACGCGCCTATCAGGTCCATGGCGTGGATGTCTCCCGCTGGCAGGGCGATATCGACTGGCCGAAGCTGCGCGAGCAGGGGGCCAATTTCGCCTTCATCAAGGCGACCGATGGCGGCGACCATACCGATCCGATGTTCCGCGTCAATTGGAACGGCTCCAAGTCCGCAGGACTCAAGCGTGGGGCCTACCACTTCTTCTACTGGTGCCGGACGGCGGGCGAGCAAGCGGACTGGTTCATTCGCAACGTGCCGCGCGATCCGGAAGCACTTCCGCCGGTCATCGACGTGGAGTGGAACCACGATTCCGCCTGCCGCCAGAAGCTCAGCCCCAAGCTGGTGCGCGAGAAGATGAAGGTCTTCATGGAAAAGGTTGAGCGCCACTATGGCAAGCGTCCGATCATCTACACCGCGCCGGATTTCTACGAGGACAACCTGCAGGGCGCCTTCACGGAATATCCCTTCTGGCTTCGCGCCGTGGCCCAGCATCCGTCCAAGGTCTACCCCAACCGCCGCTGGGTCTTCTGGCAATATTCGGGCTCGGGCCTCTCCCACGGCGTGCAGGGCCGCATTGACCTCAACACTTTCTACGGCAGTGCCGAGGATTGGCACCGCTGGACAGCATCGAACTAGGCTCTCGGGGAGGAGGTCTTCGCGGTTTCCTGCGGCTCGATCAAGGTTGATGGCACGTCTCATATAGTAAAAGGCGAAGGTTTTCGCGCTGCAATCGCCAAGCGATTGCGCGGAGGAAAAATTTCCTGTAGCGCCCCAAGATATTGGGGGTGAATGCCGTCGAACGGCGTTCAGGAGGAAGCGATGATGAATGCAGGAAAGTCACGCGGCCCGCTTCGCGCGCGCTGCAGCGGCAGGGCGTCATGATCCATGATGCGACCTGGTTCTTCGAACTCGACAGCGCCCGCTTCAAGAAAGTCATTCTGAAGGCCGCCGGGGACAAGACGACCATTTCCGTTCTGATTTATGACGATCTGGGCATGGCGCTGACCGAGACGGAGACAACACTCGATCTCGGCGACGCCTTCGGATGCGATGTGACTACAACCGGCGTTTCCTTCACGGCAAAGGGCCAGCGTTTCGACTTCTGAGGGGCGGGCATTCTCGAAGTCGAGGATGCGCTGCACTTCAGCGGAGCGGTGGGGCAATCATCCTTCCCCGTGGCTCAAACGGATCCGCCGGACCGTCCACCAGACACCCGCCACTGCGATCGGCACGAAGAGCCCCGTTGCGATCACCGGGTCGATGGGCAGGTCCTCATGCGGGATTGCCTTGATGAAATAGCCGAACAAGCCGACGACGTAATAGGAGATCGCCGCGACCGAAAGGCCTTCGACGGTCTGCTGCAGCCGCAGCTGCATCTCGGCGCGCTTGTTCATGGTGTTCAGGAGATCCGAATTCTGCCGTTCCAGCTCCACATCGATCCAGCTTCGGATGAGACTGGTGGCGCGGGCGAGCTTGCGTGACAGGTTCGCCTGTCGCTCCTCGATGGACTGACAGGTGCGCATGGCCGGCGCGAGGCGCTTTTCGAGAAACGAGCCCATCGTCTCGAAGCCCGGCACGGAGGTCTCCCCCAGCGCGCGAATACGCTCCTGCACGATTCCGTAATAGGCGCGGCTGGCGCCAAAGCGATAGAGGCTGAGCGCGGCATTGGCTTCCAGTTCGGCCGCAAGGCGGGTCACTTCCGCCAGCATCCGATCGGCTTTTGCGCGCGCCTCGGTGCGCATGTCATGCGTGAGCCCGGTCAACCCGTCTTCGATGCGCCGGATTTCCGGCGACAGCGTCTGCGCCAGCGGCAGGCCGAGCATGGCGAGCGTCCGGTAGGTTTCGATATCGAGCACGCGCTGCACGAGCGCGCCCGTGCCCGCCTGCGTCATGCCCTTGTCAATGACGAGGATCTGCGTCAGCCCGTCGCCGTTCTGCCGAAAATCGGTGAAGATTTCCGCCTGACCGTCCTTGACGATCGAGTGGCAAAGGCTCTGGGGCTCGAACTGCGCAATCGCTGCCCGCGCCACGTCGTCATCGGAACGGATTTCCAGCCGGATGCCGGAGATCAGCGAGCCGGGAGCCGAAAAGCTGCTGCCGAACGGATGCACCGGCACCTCGCCGCCGAACATCTCCGGCGGCGGCGCATCCCAGAACCAGGTCGAAAATTCCGTATGCCGCTCCCAGCGGAGCGTCCCCGCACCCCAGGAAATCGCATGATGCCGCGCCTCGCGCGAGGGCAGAGCCGCCCCGCGCTCGCGGCAGATCCCGGCCATGACGGCATGATCCACGCCCGACCCGCCATCCGACATGAAGGCAAGTTGAAAGATCACGCGCGGCGACGTCACCAGCGCGTAAGGTCGCGAATGGATCTCCCCCAGCGCGCTTGCCCGCTCCGGTGAAACCGGGAAATTGAATGCCTGCTCGCCCAAATCGTCAGCCCCCGATGTTTGGGTATTTAGGCGATAGTCTTAGTGGGCGAGGGAGAAGGGCGCAACTGCGGTGAAGGGTCGCGTTTCGTGTGGTGGTATTGTTGTCAGAATCGCCCCCTCTCTTGCGATTTCTGATGTTTAGCCTTCGGCTAAGCCATCGAAATCGCTTTCTCCCCCACAAGGGGGGCCCCCACAAGGGGGGAGATGGGGAGATTGCCGCGCCCGCTTGCTCCAATCTCCCCTCGGTGGTGGAGAAAGCAAAATCAACTCTTAGCCGAAGGCTAAGTGTTAGATTTTGCAAGAGAGGGGGCACACTTCTGGCTCTTACCCCAAAGCCCCCGTCACCCGCACATCCCCCACCTTGATCCCATTCCAGTTTCGCATCTCGGTATTCGCCATCGCCATCAGCTTGCCCTGAACCTCCGGCTCCCCCTTGAAGAAGCGCGCCAGCGTCGCCGCGACCATGCTCTCAGCAGCCCGGGTTGCACCGTCGTCGCATTTCATCGCCATGGCGATGCCCTGTTCAGGGATGGCTGCGACAAAGACGCCTTCGGCGCCGGTCTTGGCGAAGATGCGGCCGGGCGCGGCCTGCATGAGGGCGGTGCAGGCGCGCTTCGTGCCGGCGACATACCAGGGCTCGGCCATGCAGGCCTGCATAAGGCGCTTGGCCGATTTGGCGCGGATCGGCTCGAGGCCAACGCCCGTCGCCATCTTGGCAAAGCCATGCGCCAGACCTTTCAGCGGGCTGGCATAGGTCGGGATCGAGCAGCCGTCGACGCCGCAATTGTCGTGGCCGAGGATCGAGCCGGTCAGGTTCTCCATGATGCCGCGGATTTCCGCCTGCAGCGGATGATCGTAGCCGACATAGCCCTTGGTGTCCGTGCCCGTGTGGCAGCAGGCGCAGATGAAGCCGGCATGCTTGCCCGAGCAATTGTTGTAGAGCTGGCCGGGCTTCGGACCATGCGAAGCCTGTTCGATCAGCACCGGCTGCTGGAACGACCAGTGCGCGCCGCATTCCAGTGTGTCCTCATCGCGTCCGGCGGCTCTGATCATGGCGCGCGCAAGTTCGGCATGACCATCTTCGCCGGAATGCGAGGAACAGGCGAGCGCCAGTTCCTTGTCCCCGAAACCGTAAGCGTCTGCCGCGCCGCTTTCCATCAGCGGCAGCGCCTGCATCGCCTTGCAGGACGAGCGCGGAAACACCGCCGCGTCGATGTCGCCCGCTTCGAAAACGACCTTCCCGTCGCCGTCCACCACCACGACCACGCCGCGATGCCGGCTCTCGACAACGTCGCCGCGCGTGACTTCCACCAGAACCGGATTGGCCATGATTTGCCCTTTGATCGTGTTTGCTGCTTGTCACGCCTTATGGGAGGAAACGAGGGGCGAATGCAAGGGGAGGAAGTTTCATGGCTCAGCTGTCAGATCCGTGCCAAGCTCGATTTTGCGCGTCCCACCGCCAGGCGTTTTCAGGACGAGTTCGACGCTGCCACCGAGTGAGTGCATGTAACGCATGACGGACGAAAGCAGTATATCTTCTGCATTTTCGATTTTTGAAACCGTGTTCTGCGTCATTGCAGCGCGTGTCGCGACGTCCTTCTGCGTGACGTTCATTTCTTTTCTAACCTCGGCGAGAGCCTTCCCAAGACGCCGCGCAGCCCGGCGCGCATCGAGCCGTTCCTGAACATCCGCCGGAAGCTCGGCGCGCAGTGTTTTCCATTCAACGTCCATGCTCGTGCTCCGTCAGCCATGCATCAAACCGCCTGTCAGCCTTGGCGATGAGTGCCTTGTAGAAGAGGCTCTGGTTCCTGCCCTGTTTTTCGCCACCGCATAGAACGACCGCGCGTTGTTTGGGATCGAATGCGAAGGCAAAGCGCCAGACATGCCCGGCAAATCGCACCCGCATTTCCTTCATGTTCGCGTGGCGTGAGCCCTGGAGCGTGTCGACCGATGGCCTGCCCAACGCAGGGCCCTCATCTTCGAGCATGTCCAGAATCTCGCCTGTCAGCTCTTTCACTCTGACGTCGAGAGCCTTCCATTCGGGGATGAACTCGGGATGAAAAAGAACCCTGAACCCCATCCGTTGACCTAAAATTATATCTTCAAAGATATTTCTGCAAGGCAAATTTGGAATTGGCCATAGTGTCACAACCATGAAGGGAATGAAAGTACGGGCGCTGGTCTTGTTGACAACGAATTGCCCTTTCCCCGCTTGATCCCGCCGCGCGAAGCATCTAGCGCTGGGGTCTTCTGGAGCGATCTCCCATGCTGTCCACCATCCGCTTCGTCGCGCGCCATCCGGTGCTGCGCGTCTATGCCCTTCTGTTGTTCGTGTCGGCCTGCGCGGGCGGGGCGATGCATCCCTATTTGGCGCTGGTGGCGATCGATACGCTCAACATGAGCGGGCAGGGCTTTGCGCTGACCATGTTCGTCTCGACGCTGACAAGCCTCGTCTTCGGCGTGACGATCGGCATCCTCTCGGATTTTGCAGGAAACCGGCGGCGGCTGATGGCGATCCTGGCGGCGCTCGGCGTCGCGGGCGCCGGGCTGGTCTGGCTCTTGCAATCGGCCTGGATGCTCGCCGTTTCGCTGATCGTCATCCTGCCCTTTGCCAATATCGCGCCGCTCGTCTTTGCCGGCACGCGCATGGAGGTCACCGAGATGGAGCCGGACGAGGCGGCTTCGGTCAACTCCATCATCCGCACCACCATGTCGGCGGCCTGGGTGATCATTCCGGTCGCCGTCGCCTTCCTGCTGCAGTCGGGCGGCTTCGGCGTCATGAATGTCTGGCTGGTGACGGCGCTGCTCTTTGCGATCTGCGTCCTCCTCGTGCTCCTGTTCCTGCCGAATTCCGCGCGGGCGGGCTCCACGCAAGGCGGGCTTGCCGTCTATTTCGCGGCGCTGAAGGAGCTGGCTCATCCCGGCATCTTCCTGCGGCTGCTGGCGGTCTCGCTGATCGTGGCCGGCGAGTGGCTGAACGGCTATCTGCAGGCGCTCGTCATCAAGACGACGCTCGGCGGCTCGTTGTCGGATGCCGGCTTCATGGCCAGCGGCGTGGCGCTCATGGAAATCCCTTTCATGCTCGCCTGGGCGGCGGGCCTGCGCAGGCTCGGCGCCGTGAACACGATCCTGGCCGGTGCGGCACTCTATGCGGCCTATCTCATGCTCATGGGTTCGGCCACCGCCGTCTGGCAGGTCCATGCACTCATCCCGCTGGCGGGCGCGGGGGCGGCGGCGCTTCTGTCGGTGCCGCTCTCCTATTTTCAGGACCTCTTCCCCGGCCGGCCGGGCCTCGGCACCTCGCTCTCCCCCATCGAGGGCTTCATCGGCACAGGCGCCTCGGCCGCCATCTTCGCCGTCGGCACCCATGTCACGACCTATCAGGGCACGGCCTTTATCGGCGCGGGCGTCATGGCGATGGCCGCGGTGATGCTCGTTGCCGTCGAGCGTTTCGTGCCGAAGCTGTGACGCACGGCCCTTGAACCGACTCTGCGAAAGGTCTAGCCCAAGAGCTCCGGGAGTTCCTTCATGCTATCCACCATCCGCTTCGTCGCGCACCATCCGGTGCTGCGCATCTATGGCCTGTTGATGTTCATCGCGTCCTCGGCCGGGGCCTGCGTGCTGCCTTATCGGGCGCTTATCGCCATCGACACGCTGCATATGAGCGAGCAGGCCTTTGCCGCCATGATGCTCCTGTCGACGCTGACGGCGCTCGTCTTTGGCGTCTGCATCGGCATCGTGTCGGATTTTGCCGGCAACCGCCGGCGGCTCATGGCGATCCTGCTGTCGGTCGGTGTTGCGGCCGCGCTCCTGATCTGGATGGTGGAAACGGCCTGGATGATGGCGCTGGCCGTGATCTGCCTTCTGCCCTTCGCCAATATCAACCCCATGATCTATGCCGGCACGCGCATGGAAGCCGCGAGCCTCGATCCGCGCGAGGCCGCCTCTGTCAATTCGGTGGTGCGCACCACCATGTCGGCCTCCTGGGTCTTCATCCCGGTCGCCGTCGCTCTGGTCCTGGAAACGGGCGGGCTCGGTGTCATGAATGTCTGGGCCGTCATGGCCTGCCTCTTCGGACTCTGCCTCGTGCTTGTCCTGATCTTTCTGCCGGACACGGCGCGCGCCGGCTCCGCACCCGGCGGCCTTGCCGGGTTCCGCGCGGCGCTGAAGGAGCTTGCCCATCCCGCCATCCTGCTTCGCCTCGTCGCCGTCTCGCTGCTGAGTTCGGTCAACTGGCTGAACGGCTATGTCCAGGCGCTCATCATCAAGACGACTCTGGGCGGAACCCTGGGGGAAGCCGGCTTCATGGCGAGCGGTATCGCGCTGATGGAAATTCCCTTCATGCTTGCCTGGGCGTCGGCATTGCGCCGGCTCGGTCCGGTCACGACGCTGGCGGCAGGCTCGGCGCTTTATGCGGTCTATCTGGTGGGGCTGGGCCTTGCGACAAGCGTCTGGCAGGTCCATGCGCTGATCCCGATTGCCGGTGCGGGGGCCGCCGCAATCCTTTCCGTCCCCATCTCCTATTTTCAGGACATGTTTCCGGAGCGGCCGGGGCTCGGCACCTCGCTCTATCCGATGCAGACCTTTCTCGGCACCGGGGCGGCGGCGGGCACATTCGCCGTCGCCACCCATTTCACGTCCTATCAGGGCACGGCCATCGTCGGCGCGGCGATCACCCTGGCGGCATCCCTGCTGCTGATCGCGATCGAACGCGGGGTGCACCTGCCACAGAAGGGCACGGCCGGCTGACCGTTCAGAGCGTCAGCACGATCTTTCCGATATGCCCGCTCTCTTCCATCACGCGATGGGCTTCCGCCACCTGTTCCAGCGGCAGGACGGCGTGGATCACCGGTGCGATCTCGCCGGCATCGAGCTTCGGCCAGACCTTCTCCAGCAGTGAATCGCGAATGGCCCGCTTCTCGTCGCCGGTGCGGGGCCGCAGCGTCGAGCCCATGACGCGCAGCCGCTTCATCATGATCGCGCCGAGATTGGCCTTCTCCGCCACCGCCCCACCGAGCAGGGCGATGATCGAAAGCCGGCCGTCCTTGCCTAGCGCCCCGATATTCTTGTCGAAATAGGAGCCGCCGATCATGTCGAGAATGACATCGACCGATCCGGCCTCTTCCCTGATGACGGAAAGGAAATCCTCCGTCTTGTAATTGATCGCCCGCTTCGCCCCAAGCTGTACGCAGGCAAGGCACTTCTCGCCGGAGCCGGCTGTCGTATAGACCTCGGCGCCGAAGGCCTTGGCGAGCTGGATCGCCACCGTGCCGATGCCGCTCGTGCCGCCATGAACGAGGAACTTCTCGCCCGCCTTCAGGCCGGCCATGTCGAAGACATTGGCCCAGACGGTGAAGAAGGTTTCCGGCACGGCTGCCGCGCGCACCGCGTCATAGCCCTTGGGCCAGGGCAGGGCCTGTCCGGCCGGCACGACGCAGTATTGCGCATAGCCCCCGCCATTGGCGAGACCGGCCACCTTCTCCCCAATGGAAAAGCCGGAGACACCTTCGCCCAGCGCCACGACCTCGCCGGCCACTTCCAGCCCGAGGATCGGGCTTGCCCCCGGCGGCGGCGGATAGGTGCCCTGCCGCTGCGCCACGTCGGGCCGGTTCACACCCGCAGCATGAACCTTCACCAGCACCTCGCCTGCCTTCGGCTGAGGCACGGGGCCTTCGACGATCTTCATCGCCTCCGGTCCCCCGGGGGCGGTCAGATCGACATGGCGCATGGTCTGGGGCAGGGTTGTTGATGGGGCGTTCATGTGCGTCCTCATTGTTGTTTTGTCGCCGATCCTCCGACAGATGCCGGGTGAAGGCAAACGAAATATTGGCTGCCTGTCGTCCCGGCGGGAGCGCGCCGTGGACCGATGATTGCTGTACCCGAAATTTTCAAGGCACCCAATCAGATAGGGATCACGGCGCGTCCCGTCCAGCATCTGCGGCGCGCATCATCATGAGCCAATTTTTGCCGTAAATTGCGCTCACGCAGAATGGGTCAGCAGAATGTGAGGACAGGCAAATGAAGCGTCTGATCGTAATGGCAATGATTGTCGCGGGAGCGGGAACACTGGCGGGTTGCGTCGAATACCCTGCCGACGAGGTGGTCGTGGTTCGCCACAGCGGATATTACTACCCCTATCGCGGATATTATCGGGACGGCGGATACTGGGTGCCGGGACACTACGACCGCCGCGGCTACTGGCATCGCGGCCACTGGCGCTAGGCACTGCCGGCCGATGACCCGAATTCAGCAGAAGATCCGGAGCGCTTTGCGCTGAAGCGCTCCGTAGCCACGGTTGCGCCTAGATCGTCTGGAACAGGATTCCGTCGCGGTTTGACTTCACCCGCTTCTTGAGGCCCGCAATATGGGCCGAAAGCACCGCCGGATCGCCAAAGACCCGGCCTGCGGGCACTTCGATGATGGCGACCGAGCAACTGAGGAAATCGAAGGCGCGGCGGATGCCGGCGCGATCGACGCCCTCGATATGCCCGCGTTCCCGATCTTCTGGTGCATAGAGCCTGAGCGCATCGTTTTCAAAATCCTCAAGCAGCCGCTCGAAGATCATTTCCAGTTCCTCGTTCGACCAGCCCGTCATCCCGGCAAAGAAGTCGTCGCCGCCGACATGGCCGAGGAAGATGGAGGGCGAGAAGAAGTAGCGTTTCATCAGCCGGGCGAAGAGCGAGATCGCCTCGTCGCCGCGCTGGAAGCCGTAATGATCGTTGAACGGCTTGAAATTGTCGAAGTCACAATAGCAGAAATGCCGCGTTGCGCCCCCATCCGCCATCGTCTCCTCAAGATAGGAATGGATCGCCTGGTTGCCGGGAAGTCCCGTCAGCGGGTTCTGGTCCTGCGCCTGGCGCACCAGCTTGGCGTTGATGATCTTGACGAGTGCGGCCGCCGAAATCACCCCGGCATAGCGCATGTTTTCGGTGAGGATCACGCATTTCGCATCTTCTGTGCCGGAGAACACGGCCATGAGCCTGTTCGAATCCGCTCCGATGTCGACCACGGGGGCGGGATCGATGAAGCGGGCGATGGTTCCACCATAGAAGCGGTTCTGCAGAAGGTCGCGCCCATAGGGCTGGTAGATGTAGCTCTTCAGCCGGGCCTCCTGAACGATCCCGCGCGGCTCGCCATGGGCGTTGACGACCGGAATGAAGGGCAGATCGGAATGCTGGCGGAAAATCTCGAACAGGGTCTCGATCGCGGCATCCTCGCGGATCGTCGGCACGGCTTCCACCTGCTGGCGCACCAGCACCTCGTCGACCGAACGGCGCACGCGCCGGTTCTGTCCGAGATCGCGCAAATGCGGGAAACCATCGCGGAACTCGGACGGATCGAGCGAGGGGTAGGCCACGAACCAGCCCTGCACGAGGTCTATGCCGAGATCGCGGCAGACGAGGAACTCGCCCTCTGTCTCGACGCCTTCCGCAATGACGCGAACACCCAGAACATGGGCCATGTCGACGACCGTCTTGGTCAGATGGCGCTTGCGCGGCAATGCGTCGATCTTGGAGACGAGATGCCGGTCGATCTTCAGGTAGTCGAGGTCGTAGTCGCTCAGAAGCTTCATCTCGGCATGGCCCGTGCCGAAATCGTCGATCGCCAGCTTGAAGCCCATGCGCCGCATCTGGGCGATCAGGTCGGGAAAGTCGGGCGCGCTGGAATTGTCCGAACGTTCCGACAGCTCGATGCAGACGGAGGAGGGCGAGATGGCATTCTTCTGCAGATAGGCGAGCAGCAGCGGCAGCAGGCGCTGGCCGGTTGCGAGCATGCGGTGATCGAGATTGAGGAACAGTGTGCGCTTCTCGAACTCGGCGAGCGATGTGAACTTGGCGAAGGCGCGCGACGTCGTGAAAAGTTCGAGGTCGGTCAGTTCGCCGGAAAGCGCAAATGTATCCAGCAGCGCCGGCGGCGTGTCGAAGCCCAGCTTGTCATGCCCACGCATCAGCGATTCATAGCCGTGGATCTTGCCGGACACGGTTTCGACAATCGGCTGGAAGGCCGTGTCGAGCGCGGCCTTGGCCAGCGGCATGAGCGCCATCCGGCTATAAGCCGCCGGATCGTGACCTTTCAGCGGAAGGATTGCGGGCATGTTGAAACTCCGACGGGGGCGAGCGGGGCTTGTTGGAATATGATCAAGAACTTCAATTCTAATCGTCAACAAATCCTTCACCGGATATGAAACTTCTGTGACAGGATGCCCGACGCGATGGGTTTGAAATCATTGCGTTTTCGCAAGGTTAAGAAGAGGCAAACACAGGCTTCCGGGATTTCGCATCCGCAGGCCGATTCTCGGTGATTGAGGCCCCCATCAGATCACGTCGACATCCATCAGGGAGAATTCGGCAGCCGGAAAATGCAACCAGACCAGTCGCCGCATCGCTCACGTGAATGCCGCTCTGACAGTGATCGGCGATCACGGGTCACGACCATGCGACACCTTTGCGCCCGTCAAGGCTCAGGTGGCTGCTATGGTCCTCGGTCAAGATCGTTGCAAAGGCTTACGCAGAAGACCGGCCGTTCCTCGTTAGGCCTGGAGCACTTTAGCCAGAGCCGGTAGAAACTTGATGCGGTCAGCGATTGCTTTATCCGGTTTGGCCGGCCTCTCGTAGTTCCTGACCAGAACCCCAATCATGTCCTCGACACTCTTGCCCGGCACGAAAAGCGCGTCTCGGGTCTCCTTGTAGGCCGAATTTGACTGAATTTCCCAGATCGCCGCCCGTGTCTGATCTTCGACTGACATCTCGTTCGGATAACGGCCGAAATGGGCTTTGATCGCATCCGACCGGCCAGGATCCCATTGCACAATTCCGCGCGCGATATGTGACACGTCGAAATGCACGTCCGCCGGATTGCTGAGAGATTCACCGCTGAGATTTGCCACCATCGCACGCGCGGGAGGATCGCCAAGACCGGCGCCGAGCGCGGCATGATAGGCTATCCACTGATTGCGCTGCAGCCTCGTCTTGAGGCTGGCCGGCGGCATGGAGGACTGCGGGGGGACGGGGCTTTTCGGCCCGTCGATGGCCTGGGCCGCTGCCTGCGCAGGATCGGGAAACTGCTTGTCGAGGGCATCGAGGATTGCCTGCCTCGTGTCGTCGCAGGCCTTTTGCAGGTTGCCGACAAGCGCATCGCCCTCTTCGGGCCACTGCGCCAGATAGAGCTGCAGGGCGCTCGGGTTTTGCCCCAGTTTCAGTTGCAGCGCCGTAAACTGTCTGATCGTCATCAGAGTGAACACGCTGACCTGCGCGCGCCAGTCGAATATTTCATCGGTCTCGTAAGGAGAGCCCAGCGCGGGATTCTGCCGGTCGGGATTGGCGTCCCATTCGGCTTGGGTCCAGGCATAGGGTCCGGCCTTGCCGTCCTTCGCGTCATCCTTGAGTTGTGATCGCAGCATCGCCACGGCCATGACGTAATGGGCGCTGGCCCCATACATGGCACCGACCGTTACGCAGTGATTTGCAAAGCTTTTCGGATTGATGTCTGCCATTTCAGCCCCCATTTTGCTCTTTGAATGGATGCGAGGCCGGCTCCTCTTCGATGGAGCTGACCTAGCTCTTCTTGGCCGGTTTCACGGCTTCGCCGACTGCACGGGCATTCGCATAGCCCTTGCTTTGGCATGTTTCGCCGTCGCCGATGAGGTCGTCGGCCCCCTTGGTCAAGCGATCCAACATCCGCTGATCCTTGATTGTCTCGGACGCTCCCAGACCTGCGCCAACAAAGAACTCGGACATCGCCTTCCTGATCTCCGATCCCCTCGGTCCGAAGCTCTCCGTTGGCGTCTTGATGCAAAGCGCCCGTTGAAGCTCTGCGATCCGAGAGTCAGACAGGCCACGTTCCTTGTCTGTCAGCTTGTTCTTCAGGTTCGGGTTCTCGTAGCGCTTCGGCTCGGGAAACGGTTTGCCGACATCCGAAATCGCGCCCGCAATGCCCGCCGGGCGGACGATCGCCGCACGCACCACGGATTGCGGGGCGTCGCTCTGCACAAGGGTTATCGTGCTGTTGATATCGGTCTCGATCGTCATCGGCATGCAGATACGCAGGTAGCCGCGCAACAGATAAATCGCGGTCGGGCGGTCGGACACGCTTTTGATGGCGCTGATGTTGTCCTGCCGAAATTGTTCCTGGCGCCGGTAAACCAGCGCCTGCACCGTGGAATGGTCGACCGCCAGCAAGAGCCGGGAATTCCAGTTGCCATACGTTGCGCCTGCCAGTCCGAAGGCGGAGGCCACGAGCGCCATGGCTTTCGTTCCGGCGCCGGTCACGCTTAAGATGCCGCTTGTCGCGGTCCCTGTGGCGGAGATCTGTTCAAGCACGGCAGGTCTGTTGCGTCTCTGCGAGTCCAGCCATGTGAGATAGGCATCGCATCGCCGGTCGATATCGTTCATCCCCGCCGTGATGAATGTCGGCCAGCTGCTGATGGAGCACCCTCTTGCCCCCGCGCCAGCAGTCTCGGAGCCGCCGCTCTGACGGCAGATGTAATAGATATACTCGTCCTGCCGCTCCGTCTCCTGGCTCAGCTGGCCCGAATTGAGCGCGGAGCCGACGCCTCCGTCCAGATATTGCTCGGACATGGGGCTGCAGGCCGCTGTCGCCAGCGCCGCCACGCATCCCACCATTATGCGAAACCACCGCATCCCGCCCCTCCAGGATATTGGGTACGGGGAAAGAAGAGCGCGAGCGGACCCGAATGTCCAGCGCAAAATACAACTAAAGAAAGAAATATTGTTAACAACACCAAAAAAGAGAAATCTGACATGGTGATGTTGCCTTCAGCCATCGGCGCACGTGTGCGAGTGGCCCGTCAGGCTGGTTATTGAGGTCCGCCGCGCAGGCCGGTGCGACGTAATCGGGTGAGGGGACTTCCAGGCCGTGCCAATGACGGACGAGGGGCTATTCCCGCCGATCGAAGCGATTGCACCTGCAGTGAATGCGCCCCGCGAGGCTTGTCAGTCCCGGGTGTCCTTCAGAAAAAGTAAGAACTTTCAGTTGGTTGAGAGATCGAAAAGAATCTTCTTTGCAAGTTCGCCATCCCGCCGATTTTTTATTGATTGATGGATCAATCAAAATTAGACTGGCTTTCATCAAGAGGATGCCGTCATGCCTAAAATCGGAATGGAGCCAGTTCGCCGCAAGGCGCTTGTGGATGCCGCGCTGAAGGCGATCGGCGATCACGGGTCGCTCGACGTCACGATGCAGGAAATCGCCAAAAGCGCCGGCGTGTCACCCGCGCTCGCGTTCCACTATTTCGGTTCCAAGGAGCAATTGCTGCTCGCCACCATGCGCAGCCTCCTGCGTCAATTAAAGGAAGAGGCGGTAGCCGCCATGCGCCAGGCCGAGACGCCGCGTGGCAAGGTCAACGCGCTGATCGCCGTCTCTTTCGGGGCTGAGCAGTTCGCCGCCTCCACGGTTGCCGCCTGGCTCGCCTTCTATGTCGAGGCGCAGCGCTCGGACGAGACCAGGCGCCTGCTCACCGTCTATGCCCGTCGTCTCCATTCCAACCTTGTCGCGGCCCTGTCGCCGCTCTGTGGCAGGGTAGAGGCGCACCACATTGCAGAAGGCGCAGCAGCGCTGATTGACGGCTTCTACATCCGCCGCGCGCTGGACGCTGCGCGCCTCGATGTCGGGGAGGCGGTGGCGCTGGTGGAAGATTACGTAACCTTGAAATTGAACGCGGTAACCCGCTGAAGCGACTCCTGAAAAGAAAGAGAGCGAGCCATGCGCGCCCAACCGAAAGCCAGCCATTTCATCAACGGCGAGTATATCGAGGACACCGCCGGTAACGTCATCGAATGCGTCTATCCGGCCACCGGCGAGGTGATCGCACGGCTGCATTCCGCCACGCCGGCAATAGTCGAGAAGGCGATTGCCTCGGCCAAGGCTGCCCAAAAGGATTGGGCGAAGATGAGCCCGACGGCGCGCGGCCGCATCCTCTATCGCGCCTCGCAGATCATCCGCGAGCGCAACCGCGAACTCTCCGAACTGGAAACGCTGGACACCGGCAAGCCGATCCAGGAAACGATTGTCGCCGACTCGACCTCCGGCGCGGATGCGATGGAATTCTTCGGCGGCGTCGCGCCTGCCGCGCTCAATGGCGAGCAGATCCCGCTCGGCGCCGACTGGGCCTATACGAAGCGCATTCCGCTCGGCATCGTGCTCGGCATCGGCGCATGGAACTATCCGCAGCAGATCGCCTGCTGGAAGGCAGCCCCCGCGCTCGTCGCCGGCAATGCCTTCATCTTCAAGCCGTCTGAAGTGACGCCGCTCGGCGCGCTGAAGATCGCCGAAATCATGATCGAGGCGGGCCTGCCCAAGGGCCTGTTCAATGTCGTGCAGGGCGACCGCGAGGCCGGCCCGCTGCTGGTCAACCATCCCGACATCGCCAAGGTCTCGCTGACCGGCTCCGTGCCGACCGGCCGCAAGGTGGCGGGTGCCGCTGCCGGTCAGCTCAAGCATGTCACCATGGAACTCGGCGGCAAGTCGCCGATGATCGTCTTCGACGATGCCGATGTCGAAAGCGCCATTTCCGGCGCCATGCTCGGCAATTTCTACTCCGCCGGCCAGGTCTGCTCCAACGGCACCCGCGTCTTCGTGCAGAAGGGCATCAAGGAGCAATTCCTGTCACGCCTAAAAGAGCGCACCGAAGCGATCCGCATGGGCGAGCCGCTGGACGAGGCGACCCAGATGGGCCCGCTTGTCAACCGCTCGCAGCGCGAAAAAGTGCTGGGCTATATCGAGAAGGGCAAGGCCGAGGGCGCGCGTCTCCTGACCGGCGGCGGCATTCCCAACGATGTCTCCTCCGAAGGCTGCTTCGTCCAGCCGACCGTCTTTGCCGACGTGACCGACGACATGACGATTGCCCGCGAGGAAATCTTCGGCCCCGTCATGTGCGTTCTCGATTTCGACCATGAGGACGAGGTGATCGCCCGCGCCAATGCCACCGAATTCGGCCTCGCCGGCGGCGTCTTCACTGCCGACATGGCCCGCGCCCATCGCGTGGTCGACGCGCTGGAGGCCGGCACGGTCTGGATCAACACCTACAACCTCTGCCCCGTCGAAATCCCCTTCGGCGGCGTCAAGCAATCCGGCTTCGGCCGCGAGAATTCGCTCGCCGCGCTGAACCACTATACCGAGCTGAAGACGGTCTATGTCGCGATGGGCGCATGCGAGGCGCCGTATTGATGGTGGTGAGCGGCCCCCTCCCACTTCCCGTCATCCCGGACTTGATCCGGGATCCAGCCGCGCGACGTCCGTCGCGCGAAAGGACCCGTTCGTCGTTGGATCATTCAGCCCGCCGACGGGCACCCCACCCGTCGTCATCCTCGGGCCTGTCCCGAGGATCTACGCAAGTCACCGCAGTTGCAACGGAGCAGATGCTCGGGACAGGCCCGAGCATGACGGAGGAGTGTGACGCTTCCGCCAACACTTCAAACCACCAGATCATCCAGATCGACCTTCAGCGCCACAGCAATCCGCTTCAGCACATCGACCGAACCCGTTTTCTTGCCGTTCTCGATATCCGACAGATGCGTCTGCGAAATTCCCACGGCCGCCGCCAGCTCCGTCATGGTCATGCCGCGGTATTTGCGGAAAACCCGCACGGAGTTTTCGCTATTTGCGCGAGCCTCCACGATCTCCCACGGCCACGTTTCCTCGCCCGCCTGAACACGCGCGAGAACCGCCTGAGCCTTCAAGCCGTCGATCATGTCCTCGAAGTCGTCCTCGCTGAGGAGCACGTAATTCTTGCCGTCGAGCGTGATCTTCTGGATGTCGATTTCCATGGCAACACCATAGTAGAAGACTGTTTTTCAAACAATCACAGCGGGAATTTGGGCCTGACCTCACTCTCCGTCACGTTTTTCCGGCAAGCCCCATCGCCGCTTGGCGCGCTGCCATGCGTCGAAGATCACAAGTGTCATCAGAAGAATGAAGAAGACATGAAAAGGGATCACCGTAAGCTCGGACAGGCAGCGAGCAATCAAAACAATTGCAAACAGATAGGCGCTGAATCGCATCATGCCGAGGCTGTATCTGAAGAAGAACGGCTGACTATCCCAACGCTGCTGCTGAACATTCGGGCTACGCTTCACAAGCTCCGCCCTGCGTTGCTCCGCTGCGACGCTTTCCCGCGAGACCGCTTGAAGCCGCTCCAACACCGTCTTGCTGAAACCTTTTCCGGTCACGTGAAATTCAAACCCCTTCCGCCGATACAACCCCAAGATGGCATTGGCACCTGCAAATTTCAACAACCACAAATACAAGATCGGCCATACGATTTGGTCGTGGCTAACAGAGCGTAATGGGAGCTCCCAATGACCATGCAAGCTGATTACGTCATCGTAGGCTCCGGCTCTGCCGGTTCCGCACTCGCCGCCCGCCTCTCGGAAGACGGCCGCTACAACGTGCTCGTGCTGGAATACGGTGGCTCCGACGTCGGCCCGTTCATCCAGATGCCGGCAGCGCTTGCCTGGCCGATGAGCATGAAGCGCTACAATTGGGGTTATCTCTCCGAGCCAGAGCCGAACCTCAACAACCGCCGCATCACCGCCCCGCGCGGCAAGGTCATCGGCGGGTCGTCGTCGATCAACGGCATGGTCTATGTGCGTGGCTCCGCGGAGGATTTCGACACCTGGGACGAGCTGGGCGCAACCGGCTGGGCCTATGCCGACGTGCTGCCCTATTTCAAGCGGCAGGAAAACTCCAAGGGCGGGCAGGCCGGCTGGCGCGGCACCGACGGGCCGCTGCATGTCCAGCGCGGGCCGGCCAAGAATCCTCTCGTGCGCGCCTTCGTCGAGGCGGGCCGCGAGGCCGGGTTCGAGACGACGGAGGACTATAACGGCGAGAAGCAGGAAGGCTTCGGTCTGATGGAGCAGACGATCCATGAGGGCAAGCGCTGGTCGGCGGCCTCCGCCTATCTGAAGCCCGCGCTGAAGCGGCCCAATGTCGATCTGCTGCGCTGCTTTGCCCGCCGCGTCGTCTTCGAAGGCAAGCGCGCCGTGGGCGTGGAAGTGGATCGCGGCGGCAAGATCGAAGTGGTGCGCGCCAACCGCGAAGTCATCGTGTCCGCCTCGTCCTTCAATTCGCCGAAGCTCCTCATGCTCTCCGGCATCGGCCCGGCGGCGCATCTGAAGGAGATGGGCATCGAGGTCGTCGCCGACCGTCCCGGCGTCGGCGCAAACCTGATGGACCACATGGAATTTTACTTTCAGCAGGTCGCGACCAAGCCCGTGTCGCTCTATTCCTGGCTGCCATGGTTCTGGCAGGGCGTTGCGGGCGCGCAATGGCTCTTCGCCCGTTCAGGGCTCGGCACGTCCAACCAGTTCGAAAGCTGCGCCTTCGTGCGCTCGGCACCCGGCGTGAAGCAGCCGGACATCCAGTTCCATTTCCTGCCCGTGGCGATCTCGTATGACGGCAAGGCCGCCGCCAAGAGCCACGGCTTCCAGGTCCATGTGGGCTACAACCATTCGAAATCGCGCGGGACCGTAACGTTGCGCTCGCCCGACCCGATGGCCGATCCGGTCATCAAGTTCAACTACATGAGCCACGAGGAAGACTGGGTGAAGTTCCGCCACTGCGTGCGGCTCACCCGCGAAATTTTCTCCCAGAAGGCCTTCGACCCTTATCGGGGCCCGGAAATCCAGCCGGGCGAGGGCGTGCAAACGGACGCTGAGATCGACGCCTTCCTGCGCGAACATCTCGAAAGCGCCTATCACCCCTGCGGCACCTGCAAGATGGGCGCCAAGGACGACCCCATGTCCGTCGTCGACCCTGACACGAAGGTCATCGGCGTCGAAGGCCTGCGCGTCGCGGACTCGTCCATCTTTCCGCGCCTGACCTACGGCAACCTCAACGGCCCCTCGATCATGACCGGCGAAAAGGCCGCCGACCATATCCTGGGCAAGCCGCGACTGGCGCGCTCGAACCAGCAGCCGTGGATCAATCCGCGCTGGGAGGTGAGTGACCGGTAGAGTGCTAGCGTAAAGCGCTTGCATTTTTGCTCCCTGATGCCAATATGCTTGCATGAACAGCAAGCATCGGAAGACCTTGATCGCTGTCTTCAAGGATCCTGTGTCGGGCACGATTGCCTGGGCGGATATAGAGGCTTTGCTGGTTGCTGCGGGTGCTGAAGTCATCGAAGGCTCCGGCTCGCGCGTCAGATTCTGCAAAGGGGATGCCGTCGAGACGTTTCATCGACCGCATCCCGAGAAGGAAGCCAAGCGCTATCAGGTCAAGGCCGCGCGCGACTTCCTGAGACGCATGGGAGTAACGCCTTGAACAACGTCATGACCTATAAGGGCTATAGCGCGCGGGTGGACTACGACGCCGAAGACGAGATTTTCTTCGGGCGGATCGCTGGTATCACCGACGGGGTGGGCTTTCACGGCGAGAGCGTCGCGGAGCTGAAATCTGCCTTCCACGAGGCTGTCGACGATTATCTCGAAACCTGCCGCAAGATCGGCAAACCGCCGGAAAAGCCCTATTCCGGCAAGATGATGTTCCGTGTCGATCCCGAAATCCATCGCCGCGCCGCTATCGCTGCCGAACTGTCGGGCAAGAGCCTCAACCAATGGGCGGAGGATGTGCTGGCGAAGGCTGCCGGTTCCGTGTGATCGAAGGGAGTGCGGGAACGCGCCCGCATCACGACCGCCTGAACACCCCGCGCAAGCCCCCGCCGATCAGTAGCGTGACGTCGAGCATCGCTGAGACCGGCAATCCGAAGCCGCCGGCGATCAGGTAGCGCGGTTGCCATTCGGGGTCGAATTTCGACTTGAAGGTCTTCACGCCCTTGAAATTGTAGAAGCGTTCGCCCTTCTCGAAGACCTGCTTGCAGATGCGGTTCCACATGGGGGCGCCGGCGTGATCCGATAGGCCCGAGAGCGGAGCCATGCCGAGATTGAGCCTCGTGTAGCCGGCCTGTTTCAGGCTCTCCATGATGCGCACGAACAAAAGGTCCATCGCGCCCCGGTGAACGCCCGGCAGCGAGCGCATCAGGTCGATGAAGGCGTTTCCCTTCTCGGTCGTGAGCACATTGGCGAAGGCGACGATGCGACCGTCCACGCGGATGACGGCCACCGGCGTGGAACGCACGTAGTCCTCGCGGAACGTGCCGAGGGAGAAACCCTTTTCGCTGGCGTTCTGCGTCGAAAGCCACAGGTCGGAGACGCGCTCGAGTTCGTCCATCACGGCGGGCACGGCCTCGGGAGCCAGCATTTCGAAGCTCAGTCCGTCCCGCTCCGCCCGATTGATCGAGCGGCGAAGCTTCAGCCAGTCTCCGCCGGCCAGCGAGAAGGTTGTCAGATCCAGGACGGCCTCTTCTCCGATCTTGTAAGGTTTCATCCCGGTTTCGACCGCCAGGGGAAGGAAATCGCAGGAGACCTGATAGAAGACCGGGCGCAGCAGCAGGCGCTGGGCCTCGGCCCGGAACTTCATGACCAGCGGCGCCCAAAGATGGCGCGGCCCGACCGGATCGAAAAGCGCCACCATGGACCCGCCGCGGCAGCCATACATGATGAAGGCCTGGCCGCAATCGGAAAAGAGCAGCTTCTTGTCGCCCAGGCGCACGAGACCCGCAGCGGCATTGTCCTGCCTGGACGCGATCTCGGAGGCGAGGCGAATGTCACCGAAGACTGGAACGGCACCGCCCTGCCGATAGGCGCGCAAGGCGCGGTGGCCTGCCAGCATGCTGACCGCCGCCGCAAGGGCGACGCCGCCGCCGACGGGCTCGTGAAACACGAGCCGTGAGATCTGCCTGATGAGAGGTCCCACCACCGCGCCGTCAAATGCGGCGCTCACGGCGGCGTACAGTGCCAGTGCCGAGATGGCAGCCGGGGTCGCCCAGCGCGACGACCTGCGCCGGCGCTGTTGAGCGAGCGCAGCCGTCTCTCCCGAATGAACCATGGAGTTTGCCGTATCCGTTGCGGCCAAAGCCGTCATATCGACCATGTCTGTTCCTGATGTCCCACCCGACGCAGAGCGCGGCGTTTACCACAGGTTTGTCGATATAAACATGACAATTAAATAGAGCCTTAAAGACTATCCCTAGAAATTTTTCCGGGATGGAAGGCAAGTCCCGGTTGTTTAAGCAATCCCTGCAAGGAGAAATGCTATGGGAAGCTTATTAAGGCGGGAAGCCAGACAAAAAGCCGTGTATTTCCATCAGTATTACTGCGGGAAAGGCGCCGGCAGTCGGGTGGGACAAGGTGTGCCAAATAGGGACATGCGGGTGGAACTCGTGTGCTATGTGCCGAAAAACCTTGAAATCGTCAAAGCCGCAGCGTTTAAGGGCGCATAGCCTTATCCGCCTGACATGCGAGTCCACCATGCCCAATCTTCGCAAGCTGAAGCTCCTCCGCCGTATCAAGGTCATGCGGGGCCGGCGCAACATGTGGAAATCCCGCGTGGTCTTCTGGGCGGGCGCGCTGGCAATCGGTCTCGTCAGCGTGGCCTTCGCCAAGGTGTCCGACTGGGCGAGCGAGGCCTTCAACCATGTCACGCATGCCGGCACGTATGCGTTCCTGATCCCGCTGGCCCTGACACCGGCGGGTTTTGCGTTTTCCGCGTGGCTCTCCTTCCGCTATTTCCCGAATTCCCAAGGGTCGGGCATTCCGCAGGCGATTGCGGCCAGACATTTTCATGATGCGGAAAGCCGCGATTTCCTGCTGTCGCTGAAGCTCGCGGCCGCCAAGATCGTGCTGACGGTCTTCGGCATCTTCTGCGGCGGCTCCATCGGTCGTGAAGGGCCGACAGTGCAGGTCGGCGCCTCGATCATGCTGCAGGTCGCGCGCCTGGGCGGTGTCGTGCAGGCGAGGGGCCTGATTCTGGCCGGTTCCGCAGCCGGTATCGCCGCCGCCTTCAATACGCCGCTGGCCGGCATCGTCTTCGCCATCGAGGAGATGAGCCGCAATTTCGAAATGCGCGTCAACGGCGCTGTGGTGACGGCCGTCATCCTGTCCGGCCTGGCGGCCCTCGGCCTGCTTGGCGATTACAACACCTATTTCGGCTCGACGCATGATGTCATGAACGGCCTGCATGACTGGTGGCTTGTGCTGTTGTGCGGCATCGGGGGCGGCGCGTTCGGCGCGTTCTTCTCCTCCGGCGTGCTCTGGCTGACCATCCGGCTGAAGCGCTGGCGGCAGGCCGCGCCGCTGCCGCGCCTGCTGATGATCGCGGCCGGCTTCGGCTTTCTCGTCGCCGTCATCGGCATCGTCTCCGGGGGGCTCACCTTCGGCACCGGCTACAACCAGGCCCGCGCCGCGCTCGAGGGAAATCCCCTGCCGCCGCTCTATTTCCTGGAAAAGCTTGCAGCCACCTTCCTCTGCACCATGTCCGGCATTCCCGGCGGCCTCTTCGCGCCGTCGCTGGCCGTCGGCGCCGGTCTCGGTTCCACGATCGGCCTCGTCATGGGCACCAATGCCGGCATTGCGGCGCTGCTCGGCATGGCGGGCTATTTCGCCGGCGTCGTGCAGGCACCGATGACCGCTTTCGTCATCATTCTCGAAATGACCGACAGCCACGAGAACGTGATTGCGCTGATGGCGACCGCAATGCTTGGCTATATCACTTCGCGCGTCATCAACCGCGAACCGCTCTATCACGGCCTTTCGCGCGCCTTCATGGCCGACACGATCCGCCATCAGCGCAACCGCGATCGCGGCGACGGGGCAGCGAGCGAGAAGCCTGCCCATGCCTGAAATCGCCGCGGCCGGTCCGACATGATCCTGTCATGATCCCATGGGAGACCGTTACGATCCCGTCACACCGGAAGACTAGTCATGTCGAAGCTCTCGCGTCTTGTCCTTGCATCCCTCGTCTCCATGACCGCCATGACCGCAGCATATGCCGCCGACACCAAGGTTCCGCCGGTCGTCTTCATCCATGGCAATGGTGACACGGCAGCGCTGTGGATGACGCAATTCTGGCGTTTCGAGAGCAACGGTTATCCGCAGGATCATTTGTTTGCGGTCGATATCCCGCATCCCAGCGCCCGCGCCGACGACAACGCGCAGGAGGTGAACCGCTCCTCCACAACGGATGCCGCCCAAGCTGTCGCGGCCGAAGTCGATCAGGCCTTGAAGGTTACGGGCGCGGACAAGGTCGTTCTGGTCGCCAATTCGCGCGGCTGCCAGACGGCGCGCAACTATGTGAAGAACTTCGGCGGCGCGGCCAAGGTCGAACGAATGGTGCTGGGCGGCTGCGTTCACCACGGCGTCTATGTAAACCCCAATGGCGCGCTCGGCTCCGAGTTCAACGGCGCCGGACCCTTCCTGAAGGGGCTGGCGCAGGAGCCGGAATTGCCGCCGGGTATACCCGTGACCGTCATCCGTTCCGACAAGTTCGACCTCTATACGCAGCCGGACGGCAAGTATATCGGCATGGCCGGCAAGTCGACCGGCATCAATTACGAGTCACAGGAACTGAAAGGCGCGGACAATCGCGTCATTCCCGGCGCGGATCACCGTGAATCGGCCTATTCGAAGCTCGCCTTCGAGATCATCTATGAGGCGATCACCGGCGAGAAGGCCGGCACCCATGCGATCGTGGCGGAAGAAAACCCGGTTTTGTCCGGCATGATCACCGGCTATGAAAACGGCGCGCCGACCAATCTGCCGGTGCCGGGCGCGAAGCTTGCCATCTACGCGACAGATCCCAAGACGGGAGAACGCTTCGGTCCGCCCGTCTATGAAAAGACAGTCGGCGCTGATGGCGTCTGGGGTGATTTCCACGCCCGGCCCAGCCAGACCTATGAATTCGACATCAAGGCGGAAGGCTATCCGGAAACCCGCTATTTCCGGGGCCTGCTGCCGCGCTCTTTCCGTTACATGGACTTGCGCCTGCAGCCGGCGCCCGCCCAGGGCAATTTCGTCTTCGTAAAGCGCCCGCGCGGCTATTTCGGCCCAGACGACCAGGCGACCGCCAATGGCCTCGTGCTGCCGGGCATCGACCCCAACGATCCGGTGCCGCATGTGGCCAGTGCCAATGTGCCGGTGGCCGGCGACAAGCCGGAAAGCGTGACGGCGGTCTTCAATGGCGAGACCATCGTGGGTCGCACCGACCCGGCGCTGAAGGATGCCGTGACGTATATCGAATTCACCGATTGAGGGCAGGCGGTCACTCTCCCTCCCCCTTGTGGGGAGGGGTCTTTCTATCCGCTTGCTCAGGGCTGGAAATTCCCCCTCTGGCTGCCGCCATCTCCCCCACAAGGGGAGACGGATAGAGGCACCCCCCTTGCAAATTCTTTTCTAATTCAAGATTAAATATCTACAGATAAAGTGGACATTCAGAAGCTCACTTTGGGGATGTTTTTCGCCAAACCGGCTTTCCGGAGAGATATTTCTTCCGTTCCGATGCCGCTTTAAATCCCTGTTCCTGTTTTTCCGCCTCTGCGGCTGCGATATTGAACCCAACATCGCAACACCCCTCGGGACATCGCAATGACCTTGAATATCTCCGGCAGCACACCCGGCGTCGAAACCGCATCATCGCTCGATGCCGAACTCGCCAAGCTCGATCTCGCGGGACGGCTGAAGCTCGTCGCATCGCTGGGCGGTCGCGCCGTCTTCACGACCTCGCTCGGCATCGAGGACCAGGTGATCACCGCCGCCATCGGCACGCACTGTCCTCAGATCGACGTGGCGACGCTTGAGACCGGCATGCTCTTCAAGGAAACCGTCGATCTGATAGGCGAAACCGAAGAACGTTATGGGATCGAAATCCGCCGCTTCCATCCGGAAGAGGCCGACGTGGAAGCCTATGTCGCGCAGTATGGCAAGTACGGCTTTTACGAAAGCGTGGAGGCCCGTCACGCCTGCTGCGGTGTGCGCAAGCTGAAGCCGCTGGCGCGTGCGCTGGAAGGCGCATCCTTCTGGATCACCGGCCTGCGCCGTGGCCAGTCCGGCAATCGCGCAACGACCCCGTTCGCCGAGTTCGACGCCGAGCGCGGCCTCATCAAGATCAACCCGCTGGCCGACTGGGACATCGATCAGATCCGCGCCCATGTGAAGGCGGATGCAATCCCCTATAACCCGCTGCACGACAAGGGCTATCCCTCGATCGGCTGCGAGCCCTGCACCCGCGCCATCCGCCCCGGCGAACCGGAGCGCGCCGGCCGCTGGTGGTGGGAAAACGACGAGAAGCGCGAATGCGGCCTGCATGTGCCGGAGGCGTCCGCGCTTCCCGAGCAGACGGCCGGAGCATGAAATAAAGACCCCTCCCCAACCCTCCCCACAAGGGGGAGGGGGAGTGACCGTCGAGCCATTTTCGTCTCCCCCCTTGTGGGGGAGATGGCGGCAGCCAGAGGGGGTCTTCTTCCTCGCGCAACGAATTGAACGAATGACGGGCAACCGCCCACAAGGAAAGACAAAATGCACATTTCCGAATTCGACGCCCATACCCAGGACAAGCAGGCCAAGCCGCCGCTCGATCCGCATCTGAAGGCGCTGGAAAACGAGGCGATCCACATCTTCCGTGAAGTGGCCGCCGAGTTCGAGCGCCCGGTCATGCTCTATTCGATCGGCAAGGATTCGTCCGTCCTGCTGCATCTGGCGCGCAAAGCTTTCTATCCCGGCCGCATCCCGTTCCCGCTGCTGCACATCGACACCGGCTGGAAGTTCCCCGAGATGATCGCCTTCCGCGACGAGATGGCCAAGCGCTTCGATCTCGATCTGGTGGTCCACACCAATCCGCGCGGTGCCAAGGAAAACATCTCGCCCTTCACGCATGGTTCGGCGTTGCACACTGACATCATGAAGACGGAAGCGCTGCGCCAGGCGCTCGACGCCGGCCAGTATGACGCGGCCTTCGGCGGCGCGCGCCGCGACGAGGAGGCAAGCCGCGCCAAGGAGCGCATCTACTCCTTCCGCACGCCCGACCACAAGTGGGACCCGCGCAACCAGCGTCCGGAACTTTGGAACGTTTATAACGGCATGATCCGCCGCGGCGAAAGCGTGCGCGCCTTCCCGCTGTCCAACTGGACCGAAGTCGACATCTGGCGCTACATCCAGGCGGAAAACATCCCGCTGCCGCCGCTCTACTACGCCGCCAAGCGCAAGTTCGTCGAACGCGACGGCATGCTCATGTGGGCCGAGGACAAGCGCTTCGAGGCGCTGCCGGGCGAGCAGGTACAGGAAGACTACATCCGCTTCCGGACCCTCGGCTGCTGGCCGCTGACCGGTGCCATCAGGAGCCATGCCACCACGCTCGACGACGTGATTGCCGAACTCGAAATCGCCACCGTCTCCGAACGCCAGGGCCGCGCCATCGACCGCGACCAGGCCGGTTCGATGGAGAAGAAGAAGCGCGAAGGATATTTCTGATATGACTGCTACAGCAACCGCCGCCGTTATCGCCCCCGCCGCAGAAGCAGCACCCGCCCTTCGCGACACGCGTCCGCTCCGCCTCATCACCTGCGGCTCCGTCGATGACGGCAAGTCCACCCTGATCGGTCGTCTCCTCTGGGACACCAAGGCCGTCAAGGAAGACCAGGCCGCCGCGCTGAACCGCGATAGCGGCAAGCAGAACGATCTTGGCCTGCCCGACTTCGCGCTGCTGCTCGACGGCCTCCAGGCCGAGCGCGAGCAGGGCATCACCATCGACGTGGCCTATCGCTATTTCGCCACCGACAAGCGCTCCTTCATCGTCGCCGACACGCCCGGCCACGAACAGTACACGCGCAACATGGCAACCGGCGCTTCGACCGCCGATCTCGCCGTCCTGCTGGTCGATGCCCGCGCCGGCATTCTCGAGCAGACCCGCCGCCATGCTACCATCGCGACCCTGATGGGCATCAAGCAGTTCGTGCTGGCGATCAACAAGATCGACCTCGTCAACTACGACAAGGCCCGCTTCGACGAGCTTTCGCGCGAGTTCAAGGAAATCGCGCTTTCGCTCGGCGTCAAGCAGGTGACCGCGATCCCGGTTTCGGCGCTGAAGGGCGAAAACGTCGTCTATGACGGCAAGGCCTCCATGCCGTGGTATGAAGGCCCGACGCTGGTCGAGGTGCTGGAACTGGCAACCGTCCGTTCCGCCCAGACCGTCGGCTTCCGTCTTCCCGTCCAGCGCGTCTCGCGTCCGGGTGAAAGCTTCCGCGGCTATCAGGGCACGGTCGCCGGCGGCGCCGTCAAGCCGGGCGACAGCGTCGTCATCCTGCCCTCCGGCATGGTCGCCAACGTCAAGCAGATCGTCACCTTCGACCTCGTCCGCAATGCGGCCGTTGCTGGCGACGCGATCACGCTCGTCCTCGACCGTCAGGTCGACGTTGCGCGCGGCGACATGATCGCCACCATCGACGCCCAGCCGCAGGTTGGTCTGGCCTTCGATGCCCAGCTGGTTGCCCTCCAGCCCGGCGGCATCGAGCCCGGCAAGCGCTACTGGCTGAAATCCGGCTCGCGCCGCCAGCGCGTGACCGTGCAGCCCTCCAGCCTGCTCGACCTCAAGTCCGGCAAGTGGAACCGCCACGACGGCGCGCTGCCGATGAACGCCATCGGCAAGGTCCATCTGTCCTTCGACGAAGCCGCGATCTTCGACGCCTATGAGCTGAACCGCACGACCGGCGCCTTCATCCTCATCGATCCGGACACCAACAACACGGTGGCCGGCGGCATGATTTCGGCCAAGCGCGGCGACGTCGGCGGCCTCAACAACGAGGCCGAGCGCGTCATCCTCTCGCTCCCCGCCGACCTCGCCGACAAGATCCTGGCAAGCGGCCTGTTGTCCGAGCGCCGTGACGAAGTCGACATCCGCCGCACCAATCCCGGCCGCGCGGCCGAGCTGCTGGGCGAACTGGATAGCTGAAGAATTGACTCCCAAGAGTGACCGAAGAGGGGCGTCGAAGGGCGCCCCTTTTTACATTCAGGCGGCCGTCTGCTTGCTCGTGATCTCGAAGCCGATGGCCTTCAGGACGGCAAGCGTGGTCGCCAGCGTCGGATTGCCGTTTTCGCTCAGCGACTTGTAGAGCTGCTCGCGCGCCAGTCCCGTCTCGCGCGCCACCTTGGACATCCCCTTGGCCCGGGCTGCCACGCCGAGTGCATTTGCGATATGCCCGGCATTGCCGGTTTCGAACGCTTCGGAGAGAAACACAGCGACCGCTTCGTCGCTCTTCAGGAGATCGGCCGGGTCGAAATCGTGAAACTTATCACTCAAATTCGTCACTCCACTGTTTCGCGATGGCCTTGGCAGTCGCGATGTCTTTCGTCTGCGAGCTCTTGTCACCACCGCATAGGAGCAGGATGACGACCGCTCCTTTCTGGCACCCGGGACCGTAATGGATGGGCAACTCGCTGATGGCATCGCCAACCGGCGCGACATCGCCCGGATTGCCTTCCGCCAGCCGCAGCAGCCGTGCAACGATCATCGCCTTCGCGCGCTCATCCTTGAGCCTGCTGGAAGGTGTAGCGCCAAAGATTAAATTTCGGACAGGTTTCCCGCACTGATTGCGGCGGAGGCCTCGTGGCTGTTAGCTTGAGAAGTGCCGCCGATCTCTCGCTTTCCGGCTTGGGAAAGGCCTCGCCCGCAACCGCCCCAGGGAGCTCGCATGCGCAAAACCTCCATCATTCAAGCCGTGCTCGTTTTTGCTTCGATATCGCTCCCGCCTGTGACAGGGATGGCCGCTGGCGAGCAGCAGTCGACGGGCTGGGTTGATTCGCGGGACTTGCCTGGTCGGTCCCGTGAGATGAACGCCAAGCGGTTGATACCGGTGAAAATCGAATGCAGGGACGACTCCAGCGGCAGTTCCATCCGCAACAGCATCCTCGTCAATATCACCTTTGCACCCAATTCCGAACATCGACCCTGGAAATGGGTATGGGGCACCGATATAGGCCACTTCGCCCATTATCTCGCGCCCAAGGGCTGGAAACTCGTCAACAAGTCCGGTTTCACGCGAGCCAAGACGGGCCTTTTCGTGCCCTGTGGCATCTTCGTCGGCCCGCCCGGCACGTCGGCGCTGTACGGTCCGCCGACGCATTGATATTTCGCGCGTCTGTGAAGCGCGGCTGATGGTCCGTCTGGACCCGTTCACCCATGCACATGCCCGTCGCGATCCAGAGCATGCACATGATGATGCGCATGCGGGCTGCCATTGGCGTGATGGTGGATATGGGCGTGCGTGAGGCGTGCCCGGCGGAGCAGGTCTGTGTCCTGCAGGATATCCGTGACGGCTCCATCGCCCACCACATGCCCGCCGGCCATGACGACGGCGCGGGTGGCAATCGCGGTGAGGATATCGAGGTCATGTGTCGCGGTGATCACCGTGCGGCCTTGCCCAAGATGGCCTGCGAGAAAATGCACCAGCTTGTCGCGGCTTTGCGGATCGAGCGCGGCCGTCGGTTCATCCAGCAGCAGCACGTCCGGTTCCGTGACCAGAACGCTCGCCAGCGCCACGCGCTTCTTCTCGCCACCCGACAGCCTATGCGGCGCGCGGTCCTTCAGATGTGCGAGTTCGAAGCGCTCCAGCTGTTCCTCGATGGCCGCCCGGATACGGGCCTTGTCCCAGCCAAGCTGGAGCGGGCCGAAGGCGATCTCATCGAAGACGGTCGGGTTGAACAGCTGGATATCGGGATTCTGGAACACCAGCCCGACGCGGCGGCGGAAGGCGTAATGGGCATCCTCATCCTCAAACCGCGCCTCGGTGAGCGGCGCGCCAAAGGCCTGCGCCACGCCGCGCGCGGCAAAGGCGAGGCCGGACAGCAGCCGTAGCAAGGTCGATTTTCCGGAGCCGTTAGGCCCGATCAGCGCAATGCGTTCGCCGGACGTCACCGTCAGGCCCAGTCCGGCGAGCGCCGGCTGGTCGCGATAGTCGTAATCGATGTCTGCGAGGGAAAAGACGGTTTCGGTCATCGTTGCATCCAGAAAATGCCGGCAGGCACGAGCGCCGCCAGGAGAAGCGCCAAGCCATCGCGGGTGCGGAACCGGAAGTCGTCGATCAGCCGCACTTCGCCGCGATAACCGCGCGCGATCATGGCCATGTGGACATCGCCGGCCATGGCGAGCGTCTTGCTGAGCAGCACGCCGGCGCTGGCGGAAATCAGCCGGCGCTGGTCCGCGGGTTTCAGCGGTCCGAGTTGCCGCGCGCGCCGCGCCTCCATCATCTGCGTCGCCGTCGTCATCAGCACGAAAATGTAGCGATGCGTCATGCCGAGCACGGCCACCACCGCCACCGGCACGCCCAACGACCGCATCGCCTTCATCACATGCGGCCAGCTTGTGGTGAGAACGAGAAGCGCCGCGAATGTCGCAGCGGTTTCGGCCCGCCCGATCAGGAAGGCGGCGCTGCGCAATCCCTGTTCGCTGATCGTCCAATGCAGCAGGGGGAGGGTTGCAACCACCTTGCCTGTCACGAGAAAGGGCGAGGGCAGCGCGATCGCGCCGGTAAAGGCGAGCACGCCGAGCCAGACCTGCTTGAAAAGCCGCATGAGGGGGATGCGGGAGCCGAGTGCCAGAACGACGGCGAGCGCGAAGAGAAGGCCGAGCCAGACCAGCGAATGCAGCATGGTCACGGCAATGATGAGCAGCAGCGCGCCCGCAAGCTTGGCGCGTGGATCGAGGCTCTGGAGAAGCCCGTTCCGGTTCGCCAGATCCTCGGCCTCCATGGCGTGGGTGAGGGCATGGAGGAGATGGGAGGGCGTGCGGAAGAGACGGCGGTGTGGTTTGCGGTGGGACTTTTGCCGTGAGGCAGCCCAGAGCGAGGTGCCTTCGTCCCCCATCACACCGCGTCCGGCGTCTCGTGCCGCGCGCGGTTTGCCAGCGCCGAAAGCGCCAGGAAGATGAGGATGATCAGGCCACCGCCCAGAAGTGCGGAGAGGATGTAGCCGAAGGCGTGGCTATGCAGGAAGGCGGGCGCATAGTCGGGGAAGGGCGCAGTCCAGAAGCTCGAAAGCCTTTCAAGCCCGGCCGGAACGCCGTCCGGCGGTGCGATATTGTGCGAGGCGGCGGCAATTTCCGCGCGTGCCTGCGGATCCTGGAAGGCCTCGACGCCCCATTCGCCCCAGGCCGTGCCGGCGGCCAGCAGCCCCAGCGGGCTTGCGATCATCAGCGCGGCCAGTCCCGCCCAGAGCTTGCGGGTCGCTTTCCACGTCGCGGCCGTGCCTCGGGCAACGCCGGGCGCACTGGCCTTGAGCAGGTCCACATCATAGCGCTGCAGATAGGCGACGAGGCCGCCGGTAATCAGAAGCTCGGCCAGTCCGGCAAAGGTCAGGTGGCCCAGCATCATCGCCGGGATGGCGATGGAAAGCGGGTAGGGCGCATAGAGCGGTGCCCCGGATGCGTCGTGGAACAGCATGGGCTGGATGCCGAATTCGATGGCCGCCAGCAGCGCTGACACGTTGATTGCCGCATAGCCGGCAATGGCGCCCGCCACCACGCGTCGTCCCGACGTCAGCGGCGAGGAGCCCGCGATCAGTCTGTAGAGACCGTAGGCGACCAGCGAGCCGACGATCGCCATGTTGAGCGCATTCGCGCCGAAGGCCGTGATCCCGCCGTCGCCGAAGAAGATGGCCTGCACCAGCAGACCGATGGATATCGCCAGCATCGCCGCCCAGGGCCCGAGCACGATCGCCGCAATCCCCATGCCAACGGCATGACCCGTCGTGCCGCCCGGAAGCGGCAGGTTGAACATCATGACGGTGAAGGAAAAGGCCGAAACGACCGAAATCAGCGGGACTGCCTTCGTGTTGAGCATCCGCCCCACCTTGCGCGACGCGACATACCAGAAGGGTGCTGCGGCCGCAAAGGTCACGGCGCAGGTGCTGGGCGAAAGATATCCGTCTGGGATGTGCATGGTTCAGTCTCCGTAAGCAGCCCTGTTTGGGTCCTGCGTGTTGTGATGAACGAAAAGTATGATCTTTTTCAAAATTTGTCATCACCGATTTCGACATTTCACAGGCTCGTATGCGGCACGGCCCTATGCTATCTCGAGACCGGAATTCCGGATAAGGAGAGGACCTGATGCAGCGCGTGACCGTGACCCTGGACGACGACCTGATGGCCGAGCTTGATCGCGTCATGGCCGAGCGCGGTTACCAGAACCGCTCCGAGGCGATTCGCGATCTTGCCCGCGCGGGGTTGAAGCAGGCCCGTGTCGAGGCCGGCGACATGTCCCACTGCGTGGGCGTACTTTCCTATACCTATGATCACAAGGCCCGCGATCTCGCGCGCAGGCTGACCAACACCTTCCACGACCATCATGATATCTCGGTCGCCAGCATGCATGTGCATCTCGATCACGACCGGTGTCTGGAGGTCAGCATCCTGAAGGGCTCGGCCGACGAGGTCCGCCATTTCGCCGAGCATGTGACGGCCGAGCGCAATGTCACGCATGGTGAACTCGCCATCATCCCGTCGTCGTGAAGGCTCCGTTCAAGCCATTTGATCGTTTGATCAGCGGAACTGGCTTGTTCGCAAGGTGTTTTTGAGCATGATCGCCGCATCACCTGAAACGTCGGAGACATGCATGCTGACCCTCTTTCACGCCCCCGGAACCTGTTCGCTTGCCTCGCTGATCACGTTGAAGGAGGCGGATATCGACCACACGGTGCATGTCGTGAACTTTGCCGAAGGTGAACAACGCAAGCCGGAATTCCTCGCCGTCAATCCCAAGGGAAGGGTCCCTGCGCTCAAGTCCCATCAGGGCATCCTGACCGAAACACCGGCCATTCTGCTCTATCTTGCCCAGATCGCCCCGCAGGTCGGCCTCGCGCCGCTTGCCGATCCGTTCGCCCTTGCCGAACTCCAGGCCTTCAACGCCTATCTCTCGTCCACCGTCCATGTCGCACATGCCCATCGCCCCCGCGGCAGCCGCTGGGCGGATGAGGAAAGCTCGATCGAGGACATGAAGCGTCGCGTGCCGGGCAATATGACCGAGTGCTTCAACCTGATCGAAACGACCATGTTCAAGGGGCCATGGGTCATGGGAGATAATTATTCCATCGCCGATCCCTATCTCTTCACGCTTTGCACATGGCTGAAGGGCGATGGCGTCGACATCGCCAATTTCCCCCGCGTGCACGACCATTTCAAGCGCATGAGCGAGCGCCCGGCGGTCAAGGCTGCGCTGGCCGTCACGCTCTGAGCCCTGCGCGCCGCCCGTTTCGGGCAAGCGGCGGCCGGTAGGATCGGCGCAGCTCAAAACGGACAATGGCGCATGCAGCAATATCTGGTCGAAGCAGTCGCGGCCTATCAGGCGGGAGATTTCGAACGTGCGCTCCAGCTCCTGTCGCATATGCCGGACACCGCCATGCCGCTGCAGGCGCTGGCGCTGAAGGCCAATATCTTCGCGCGGCGAGGCGAATCCCGCGCCGCCGGCGAAACCTTCCTGCGCGCTGCCCGCATGCCCGGGGCCGACAAGGCGCTACTGCTGCGGCTGGCGGGGCGCATGCTGGATCAGGCCGGCGAGACCACGCGTCTTGCCGAGGCTGGTGTCGAGATTCTGCAGTCCGTCACAGAGGACCCGGCTCTGGCCAGCGCCATCGTGAGCGCCCTGCAGGGCGCCGGTCGTGGCGCGGAAGCCGCCGATTTCGTCTCGCGGCTCGACCCGGCAGACCCGGCGCAGGTCATGCTGGGCGTGACGGTATTGCGCAGCGCCAACAGCATTGACCGGATGCTGCCGCTTCTGGATGCAGCGCTGCAGCATTTCCCCTCCGACGGCATGCTCAATGCCGAGCGCTTCAACGCCGCGCTCGATCTGTGCGATTTCGATATCCAGGCCGATTGCCTGCGCCGCATCATGGACGAGGGCGACGATGCCGGGCAGAACATGTTCGCCGCACAGTCTATGCATCGCCGGCTCATGTGGTCGGATGACGAGGCGGCCAATATGCGCCCCGGTCTCGATCATTTCCTTTTGTCCCGGCAGATCAACGGCTACACACCCGCCCGCCGGCGCTTTGGCGCGGCGCACGAGAAAATACGCGTCGGCTATCTCTCCGGCGACTTCTACGGCCACGCCACGATGATACTCCTGCGCGAAGTGCTGATGGCGCATGACCGCACCCGCTTCGAGATCGGCCTCTTCTGCCACACCGCCGCCGATCACTCGGCGGAGCAGGAAGCCTGGCCGGATGTGCTCAGGCAGGCCATCATACCGCTACGCGACCTCGACGACGCCGCCGCCGCACGGGCGATCTCCGAATGGCGCGCCGATATCCTGGTCGACCTGAAGGGCTTTACCGGTGGTCACAGGCTGGGCATCGTGTCTCTCTCGGATGCTCCGGTCAAGGCGACCTGGCTCGGCTTTCCCGGTTCGGTGCCGGGCGTCGGGCTCGACTATGCCATCACGGACCCGATCGTCACGCCGGACAGTTCGCGGCCCTTCTACGAGGAGAGGCTCTGCCGGTTGCCGGAAACCTATCAGGCCAACGACAGCGCGGCGCGAGCCCGTCCGGGTTCCGCCCGTCGCGCCGATCATGGCCTGCCGGAAGGCGCCGTCGTCTTCGCCTCCTTCAACAATGTCATGAAGATCAATCGGGAAATGGTCGGCTTGTGGGCTCAGATCCTGGCGCGCACGCCCGGCAGCATTTTCTGGTGTCTGGCGCCGGTCTCCGCCCGCGCCAACCTGCTGGCGGCCTTCGCCCGCGACGGCATCGGGCCGGATCGTCTCGTCTTTGCCGAAGCGATCGCCTATGAAAAGCATGTCGACCGGATGGCGCTCGCGGACCTTGCTCTCGACACCTTCCCCTGCAACGGCCACACGACGACCTCCGATGCGCTCTGGGCTGGCGTTCCGGTGGTGGCGCTGTCCGGCAATAGCTTCACCTCGCGCGTCGCCGAAAGCCTGCTTCACGCCATCGGACTTCCGCAACTCGCCGTCCACGACCGCGCCGCTTATGCCGACCTCGCCGTGGCGCTGCACGACGACCCGGAGCGTCGGGCGGACCTGCGGACAAAACTGGCGCAAAACACCCGCATCCAGCCGCTCTTCGACAGCGAACGTTTCACCCTCCATCTCGAACGCGCCTATGAGATGATGGCGGAACGTGCGCGGGCCGGCCTCGCCCCCGATCACATCGACGTCGAGGCCCTGCCGGCGCGGCAGGCACCATTCCTGTGAGGTGAGGGGGGTGCCGCAAGCCGCAGCGAAAGCGACGCCTCGCTGGCGGGTCGCTCTTTATCCCGCCGCGCTCAGCGCCTCCGCCTCCGCCCGCCGGCCTGCCATCATCTTTTCGAATGCCGGGCGGTTATGGCAGGTCTCGTACCAGGCGCGGATATTCGGCTTGTCCTCGAACAGCTTCGGCTCGCCCATGGCGTAGCGCATCACTTCCGCCACGTTGAGATCGGCGATGGTGAAGCGGTCGCCGACGAGATAGTCGCGCCCGGCCAGATGCAGTTCCAGAGCGGCGAGCGGCATTTTCAGCATCCGGCTCGCAACCGAAATCGCCTTGCGGCCGCCCTCGCTCGTTTCCTGGCCCGCGTCGTGAACGAGCACGATCTGCACCGTCTGCGGCTCAAGCTCGGTCGCGGCCCAGAGCGTCCAGCGCAGCATCTCGCCCTCCTCGGCGATATTGGCCGGGGCGAGCGGGCCGCCATTCTTCTTGGCGAGATAGAGCGTGATGGCAAGCGACTCGGTCAGAACCAGACCATCATCGTCGATGGCGGGAATTTGCGCCAACGGATTGACGGCAAGGAAATCGGGGGAGCGGGTGTTGAAAGGCGCGTCTTCGGCGAAGGGGTCCTTCAGATATCGCGCCTGTGTGACCTTCACGGCCGTGAAGGGAATGCCAAGCTCCTCGGCAGCCCAGTAGACCCGCGACGCGCGCGACAGATAGACACCATAGATCGTCAGCATTCGGTCCTGCCCCCAGGTTCAAAGCGTGTCGCGCCCCGGCATCGCGGGCTCCACGCGACAGGCGCAACGCAAAAAAGAAAAGAAAAAAGCGTGGATGCGATCCCCTGGAATCGCATCCACGCTTCATTGTCGTCAACGCATGTCCGGATCGCAAGAGCCCCGAAAGGCATTGCGTGGCATGTTCAGATCTTAGCGGCCGCGACCCTTGCGGCTCTGGCCAAGGCCCATTTCCTTGGCGAGGCGCGAACGGGCCTGCGCATAGGCCGGCGCGACCATCGGATAGTCTGCTGCCAGATCCCACTTTTCGCGATACTGCTCGGGGGTGAGGTTGTGGTGTGTCATGAGGTGGCGCTTCAGCGACTTGAACGAGCCGCCGCATTCCAGGCATGTTATCTGGTCGTCCTGCACCGAGCGGCGAACCGACACGGCCGGCTTCGGCTTTTCGACAATGGCAGCCGCCGGGGCGGGGGAGGAGGTATGCGACAGGGCGCCGAAGACCTCGGCAATCAGGTTCGGAAGATCGCTCGCAGGAACGACATGGTTGCCGACATAGGCCGACACGATATCCGAGGTCAGTTCCACGAGTAGTCCCTGATCCGGGGTTTTTGCGTTTTCTGTCATCTTATTCTCCTAGAGATGGTGAGAAGCGCCCGAAGCGCGCCTTTCACAATGCTAGTTCCGCCCATCGCGCGACGGACAGTCGTGAAAAAACTATGGTCTTGCCGACGCCGACCCTTGGACGCATCGAAGTCTATGTCCACTTAGTTTCTGCATAATCCTCTTGGCACAAAGGCATGGAGAGGAATTTCCGGCGAAGCAAAACCTTTACAGTCGTCGTGATTACCACTGTTTCAGTAAAAGTCCATACGGCAGTAAGGCGAATTTACCAATTCTAACCAATCCGTAACAATTGCCCTGAACGATACAGGAATAGAACACGCGGAATGTTCACCAATCGCTGAACCAAGTCCCGAATTAGAACGTTCTGTCTTTCGAGTTGTAGCGCCCATGCAACTATTTCAACCGGGCGCGATCCTCGTCACGACGGTAATCGTCGCGCACGCTGGCGCGATCGAGAGGAACGCGCGACAGGTGTGCGGCGCGCGCCAGCAGATGGGCCGACACCGGTGCCGTCAGGATGAAGAAGACGAAGCCCGCAAGAGCCCGCACGAGGATGGCCGGATCCTGCGATCCGAGACCGGCCGCCAAAAGCATCAGCCCCGAGCCCACCGTTCCCGCCTTGGACGCGGCATGCATGCGCGTATAGACATCGGGCAGGCGCAGGAGACCCAGCGCCGCCAGCAGCGCGAAAAGCGACCCGCCGACGAGAAGAATGCCGACCGGAATGGCAAGCCAGAGCGTCATGTCTTCCTCCGTCCCGTCACCGCTTTGCGTTTCACCTTGCCCTTGGCGGCGACGCCGGGCTTCGGCACGCCGGCCTTGGCCTTCCCCGCGGTGGTCAGGATGAAGCGCGCGAAGGCGATCGTCGCCAGAAAGCCGACCAGACCGAGCGCCATGGCGATGTCGATATAGAGATGAAAACCCGTCTTCAGGGCGATCACCGCGATGAAGCCGATGGCGATCGCCACCAGCATGTCGAGCGCCACCACCCTGTCGGGCAGGCTCGGTCCCACGATCACGCGAATGGCCGTCATGAGGAAGGCGATCGGCAGCGCGATCAGCGCGAACCCGGTCGCCCAGTAAAGGATCTGGTCGCCAGCCGTCATCGGAACGCCTCCAGGATTTTCGCCTCGAACCCGTCGGCAATGTCACGGATCGCCGCATCCGCGTCGGCGCAGTCGAGGGCATGCACATAGAGGAATCGACGGTCGTCCGAGACGTCGACCGAGAGCGTGCCCGGCGTCAGCGTGATGAGATTGGCCAGCAGCGTGATTTCGAAATCGCGATCGACCTTCAGCGGAAAGGCGAAGATGCCGGGCTTGATATCCATCCTGCGCCGGGTCACCAGCACCGCCACCTTGAAGGCGGAAAGCGCCAGTTCCTTGAAGAAGAGAAGCGTCAGTGCCAGGACGCCGAGCGGTCGGATGGCGATCTTGCTGGGTTGAACGGCCTCCCGGATGAGAAACAGCGCGACGGCGGACAGGAGCATCCCGAAGACGAGGTTCAGCAGCGTGAAGGAGCCGGTCACCGCGGCCCAGGCCAGCGTGAAGAAAATGAGCACCACCAGTCGCGTCATGGCGTTTGACCCCCATGCGGGAAGACGGAATGGATATAGGCGGTCGGATCCATGAGCCCGTTCGCCGCCGCCTGCGCCAGCGCCAGAAGCGGTTCCGGATAGAGCCCGACGGCAAGCGAGGCAAGCGTCAGCCCGGCAAGCGGGATCAGTTCGCTGGCCTGCATCCGCATGGGCGCTGCCTCTCCGGACGCCGGCATCCGCCACCAGCCGAGCGCGAAGGCGCGCATGGCGGCAATCGTCGTCAGCAGGCCGGAAACGAGGATCGCGGTTCCCTGCCACCACGCACCGAAATCGAAGGCTGCCTTGACGAGCATGGCCTTCGGCCAGAAACCGGACAGGGGCGGCAGCCCCGAGACGGAGAGGAAAAGCGCCAGCGTGATGGCCGCGAAAAGCGGGCTTCGCGCATACAGTCCGGAAAGGTCGTGCAGCGAGAACGAGCCGCCCATGCGGCCCGCCACGCCGGCCACCAGATAGAGCGCCAGCATCACGATCATCGAATGGAGTGCGTAGAGGATGGTGCCCGCAATCGCCGTCTGTCCGCCGAGCGACACGCCGCTCAGCATGATGCCGATGCCGCTGATCACCATGTAACCCATCATCCGCCTCAGATCGGCCTGCGCGAGTGCGCCGAGCGCGCCGGTCAGCATGGTGGCGACGGCAACAACCCCGATCAGCAGCGCATAGGCGTTTCCTTCCTCCGGAAACATCATGACCATGACGCGGACCAGCGCATAGACGCCGACCTTGGTCAGCAGGCCGGCAAAGAGCCCGGCCACGACGATGCGCGGCGTGTGATAGGAGGCCGGAAGCCAGAAATTGACCGGAAAGGCGGCAGCCTTCATCGAAAAGGCGGCGATGAAGACGAGGCCGAGCGTCATCATCGGCGCGGTGGAGCCAAGCCTCGGCGCCTTCGCGGCGATATCGGCCATGTTGAGCGTGCCGAAGACGGCATAGAGTATCCCGACCGCAATCAGGAACAGCGTCGTGCCGATGAGGTTGAGGATCGCGTATTTCGTCGCGCCGTCGAGTTGCTCCCGCTCCGAGCCGAGAATGAGGAGGCCGAAGGAGGAGATCAGCAGAACTTCGAACCAGACATAGAGGTTGAAGATATCGCCGGTCAGGAACGCCCCGGAAACTCCACCCACCATCAGGAACAGGAAGGGGAAGAAGCCGTAGGTGCGACGCGTCTTGTCGACATCGCCCAGCGCATGGACCCCGCCGGCCAGCGCCGCGAGGCCGGTCGCCAGGTTAAACAGCGCGCCGGTCAGGTCGACGGTGAAGGCGATGCCGAAGGGCGGCAGCCAGCGGCCCATGACCATGGTGATCGGGCCCTCGCGCATCACCGCGACCAGCAATGCGGCATCGATGAAGGCAAGGATCGCCAGCGCCGGGATCGCCAGCGATGCCTGCAGGCGATCGCGCTTGCGCAGCATGATGAGGATCGCGCCGACGAGCATGCACCAGACGGGCGGCGCGATGACGAGCCAATGGGCGCCCGGCACCGGCGCGAGCACCATCGACTTCTCGAGCGTTTCCATGGGTATGCTGCTGGCGGCCATCTGCTGTTCTTGTCCTTCGCGTCAGTAGCCGAGCGGCGGTGGCGATGCGTCTTCCGGCTCGGCGAGACGCATTTCATGCGTGTCGTCGGTCTTCAGCGCCTGATAGGTACGATAGGCGAGCACCAGCAGGAAAGCGAAGAAGGAGAACGAAATGACGATGGCCGTCAGGATCAGCGCCTGCGGCAGCGGATTGGCAGCGCTGGCCGGCAGCGTCTCCATGTCCTTGCCGATGATCGGCGGCACTTCGCGCGTCACGCGTCCGGCGACGAACAGCAGCATATTGACCGCATTGCCGAGAATGGCGACGCCGATCAGGATGCGAATGATGTATTTCGACAGCATCAGATAGATCGCGATGGCGAAGAAGATGCCGACAATGAACGCCATGAAGCCTTCCATGCTCAGTCGTCCTCCCGCTCTTCAAGCGCCAGCGCGATGGTGGTGATGGCGCCCGTCACGACCAGATAGACGCCGATATCGAACATCATCGGTGTCGAGAGCGCCACTTCCGTGCCGAACACGTTCGGAAACACCCAGAGCGCCGTCATGAACGGCACGTCTTCGAACAGCGACATGAGGCCGGCCAGCGCCGCCACCGCCAGTCCCGCCGCCGCAATCGTGATCGGATCGAACCACAGCGCCCGCCGTACCGATGACACGCCATTGGCAATGCCGAGGATCGCGAAGGCCGAGGCCGCAATCAGCCCGCCGATGAAACCGCCGCCGGGCTGGTTATGCCCGCGCAGCAGCACGAAGACCGAGAAGAGCACCATCAGCGCCGTCAGATAGGGCGCCATCGTGCCGAAGATCAGCGTGTCCATCCCGCGCGCGGGACTCCGCATGCCGCCCCGTTCTGCCATCAGGCGCTCCTTTCCGGATCATTGTCCGCCGGCTTGACCGTCCCATGCACGCGGATGCGGATCAGCGCGAGAATGGCAAGGCCGGTCATCGTCACGACCGCGATCTCGCCCAGCGTGTCGGTGCCGCGGAAGTCGACGATGATGACATTGACGACATTCGTCCCGTGCGCCACCACCTTCGACCAGGCATTGAAGAAGTCGGTCAGCTCGTTGTTGAAGGGCGCCTGCACCGCGCGCATGAGCAGCGCGGAGAAGCCCACGCCGCAGGCGACGGCGATCGCCGCATCCTTGATGCGTTCGAAGCCGTAGCGATGGTCGCTCGGCTGCAGGTCGAGCCGGGTCATGACCAGCGCCAGGATCACGACGGACAGCGTTTCCACCATGAACTGCGTGAAGGCGAGATCCGGCGCGCCGTAGAGCATGAAGATCACGGCGACGCAGAAGCCCTGAATGCCGAGCGACACGATCGCCGTCAGACGGTCGGCGGCAACGACGACGGCGAACAGGCCGATGACGGCGATGGCGAAAATCATTAATTCGTGGAAGCCCGCCTCCGCCGGCCATGCCGGAAACGCGGGCCACTCGGAAAATACCGTCATGGGCACGAGGAGGGATGCCGCGATCACGATGAAGGTCACCAGGATATAGGTTTCCAGCCGTCCGGTCTGGATGCCGCGCGTGATCAGGAATGCACCCCGCACCAGCCCGCGCATGGCCTGGTCGAAGCCCTGGTCCGGTCCCCAGCCGATCGACTCGAGCGCCGCCGCCGCCGCATCGCGGGCGCGATCCAGCAGCAGATAGACGACGACACCGAGCGCAATGGTGGCGAGCGACAGCAGCAAGGGCAACGACAGATGCGGCATGGCCGAGATGGTGACCGTGCGCGCCTCATGCGCGATCGCCGAGGCCATGGGGGAGGAGATGGCAGCGTGGAACGCGTCGGAGAAGAGGCCGGCCAACAGACCCGTCAGTGCCAGCGTGATCGGACCTGCCAGCATGAGAAAGGGGGCTTCATGGATATGCGGGCCGTCCACCTTGCCGGTCGCGGCAGAGGCGGGCGCCGAGCCATGGTGCGGCCCCGGCAATGCCCGTTCCGCCCCGATGAAGGGCTTCAGCGCCACCGCGAAGGCCAGTGCGAACATCAGCCCGTTGCCGATGACGGCGGCCAGCGTGAAGGCGATGGCGCGCGGATTGTCGCCCGCCAGGGCCTCGTAGACCTCTTCCTTGGCGAGGAAGCCGAGAAACGGCGGCAGCCCGCCCATGGACAGCGCGGCCAGCAAGGCTGCGACGAAGGTGAGGGGCATGGCGCGCCACAGCCCGCCCAGCCGCGTGATGTCGCGCGTGCCCGCCTCGTGGTCGACGGCGCCGGCCACCATGAACAGCGCGCCCTTGAACAGCGCATGCGCCAGAAGGTAGAGCACCGCGCTCTCGATCGCATGCGGCGTGCCGAAGCCCGTCATCATGACCAGGAGCCCGAGCGAGGCGACGGTCGTATAGGCCAGCATCAGCTTCAGGTCCGTCTGCCGAAGACCGATGACCGTGCCGGCAAGCAGCGTCGCGGCCCCGAAAACGGGAAGGATCGTCTCCCAGGCAGCAGTATCGCCAAACACCGGTTGCAGCCTGAGCAGCAGGAACACGCCCGCCTTCACCATGGTTGCGGAATGCAGATAGGCCGAAACGGGCGTCGGGGCCTCCATCGCGTTCGGCAGCCAGAAGTGAAACGGAAACTGCGCCGACTTCGTGAAGGCGCCGCCCAGGATCAAGAGAAGCGCCGCGAAGAAATAGGGGCTCGCCTTCACCGCCTGCGCATATTCGATCAGCAGCGAGATCGTGCTGACGCCGGTCATGTTCCAGACAAGGATCAGGCCGGCGAGCAGCGCCAGTCCGCCGCTGCCGGTCACGACCAGCGCCTGGATCGCCGCCCGCCGCGAGGCCTCGCGCGAATGGTCGAAGCCGATCAGCAGGAAGGAGGTGATCGAGGTCAGTTCCCAGTAGATGAAGAGCATCAGGAAACTGTCGGACACCACGACGCCCAGCATCGAGCCCATGAACAGGAAGATGAACGAGAAGAACCGACCGAGCTGTGGATGCCCTTTCAGATAGCCGCCCGAATAGAGCACGATCAGTGCGCCGATCCCGGAGATCAGGAGAACGAAGGTCAGCGACAGCCCGTCGATCAGCCAGGAATAGCTGACATTGAAGGAGGGAACCCAGACATAGCCGCCCGTCAGCGCCTGCCCGCCCTGCACGTCGGGCAGCGCCCGGCAGAAGAAGGCGAAGATACCGGCCGGCACCAGCGCCAGCGGCACGGACGCCCAATGCCCCATGAGCCGCGTCAGAACAGGCGCAACCGCCGCCGCAAGAAACGGCGCGATCAGGGCCAGGAAGATGTAGGGCGCGTCGCTCGCCGCCATGAGGTCTCCGTCACGTGAGAGGAGGATGGATAGGGCAATGTGGGGGCAGGCTCAAGCTTTGGAGAGGATTTTTTGGGGAATGTCGGGGTAGGACTGACGTTTAGAGCTCTCGCCGTTCGCCCGGAGATTGGACGCAATGCTGCGTATGATTGAAATCCGGCAAAACAGAGCACCCAATTTCAACAGGAGTGACGGCATAAGGGCAAGCAAAGTCGAAAGCAGCCGATGTGTGCCCTGCGATAATGATTATCCATGTGTCAATTTTCAGCGATGCATCTGTCGCCGGGAGCGCCAATTCTCTTGGAAAGGAGATATAAGCCCGATTGACCCACAATCAGCATGCTTTGCCGGACGGGTATTACTCCCTGGGTTCTAAAGAACGGTACGCCAATATTTTCGCTACCGGGAATCTTGGAAACGATGTTGTCGTCACTCAACATGAATATGCCGCTCGCACTCGTCAGTATCACAAGAATATGAGCGCTCGGGAACTCGATGACCTCCTGAATTCGTGCCTTGGGATTGGCTGGGTCGAAAAGCTGGGACGTTGCAATTGTCCGAACCGCGTTGCCTCTGTGTTCGGAGAGGCTACGCGTACTCCACGAATAGGTTGCTCCCCAGCTTGTTTCGATGATCCGCGTGTCATCGGAACGTGTGGAATTCGAGTCACGTTTCCTGTTCCGCTTCGGCGACACCTCCAATTTCGCCGACCCGTCCTTCGCAGGGTTGCTTGATACCGTGAGCAGGTATTCGAAATGGTGGGTTTGAATACGGATTTCGCTCTGAGAGAGGGAAGCGACTTGATCGACAAAATCGAATTTTTCGAGATCTGCAATCTTCTCGACCGAGCCTGATTTCCGATAAACATAGATGGCGTTTTTGTCCTCGAGCAACAGGGCGTCCACCGTCGGCAGATCAAAGACACGTCCCGGACCGTCTGGCGTCCAGTTCCGCAGAGGCAATTCGTTGATTTTCCAGTCTTCGCTCAACTTGTACAAATGCGTGCCGCTCCGGAAGATGAAGCTCTTCCAGCGATTGATAAAGACAATCGAGGTGGGATTCCCCGGGAGTTTCTCTTTTTCAGCCAAGGGGATGAATGAGTGTTCGCCTGGGGCTATCTTGTAAATTCCATTTCGGTTGACGCCGACGACGACGCCGGAAATGGGATCTCTTGCATATTCGTCGTGAACCTCATTTTCCGGAAACATTCCGCTGATTTTGACGAGTGAATCATCGTCATTGATCGTGAAAGCGCCTCCGCGATTGTTGTAGATAATGGGCATCGGAATACCGGGGAAAGTCTTCATGGTATTCACCATGCGCCAGGCTTCAAAGTTTTCTGCCTCTCCGGGCTCGCTGTTGGCCACGCGAACCAGGCACATCATCGGTGCCGCGGCTTCTGAAGCGGCGGCCGTCGCCAACCATGAGAACAAGAAGGTAGAGAGAATGAGTTTTCCGCGCATAGCTGGTGTCTACCTCTGAACCCTGGTCGTGTTCCAGGGAAATGGTCTGCGGCGAGCACACGATCTCCAGGCTTGCCTGCGCGAAGCCTATCCAGGGTGGTCAGGCTGAGCAAGGGACAGTGCATGATTGAGCCGCTTGCGATGGCTGCTCGAGCGCCGCTCACACCAAGGTGATCCCGCTTGACCTCCCGCCCCATTGCCGATCCTGCTCGACATCCCCATCTGAGGTCGCGTAACTTCAACGAAATCAATTGGCAGAATGCCGCCCCTTGAATCGGTTTCTGAGTTGAATCAGTTTCTGAAGCGGGAGGTGCAAGTCGCATGGAGGCGCATATGGCACGCATAGTCCCCGTCATCACCAAGTCGGACGAAGAATGGCGCGACCAGCTCACGCCGGCACAATATCACGTCACCCGCGAGCATGGCACGGAGCGGCCCTTCACCGGCCCCTTCTGGAACACGTTCGATCGTGGCACCTATTCCTGCGTCTGCTGCGACGCGCCGCTCTTCGTGTCGGACACGAAATTCGATGCCGGCTGCGGATGGCCGAGCTTTTTCAAGGCGGTATCGGAGGATGCGATCACCGAGATCGAGGATCGCTCGCATTTCATGGTGCGCACGGAAATCCGCTGCGCCCGTTGCGACGCCCATCTCGGCCACGTCTTCCCGGATGGGCCGCCGCCGACTGGCCTGCGCTATTGCCTGAACGGCACGGCGATGAATTTCACGCCGGATAAGTAAAGCATTCCGAGGAAAAGTGGGCCCCGGTTTTCCGTCCGGAATGCGATGGAAGAAAGCGTAATTCCGAGGAAAAGTGGGCTCCGGTGTCGCCGGCCGTGTTGAAAACAATGAGGCCGGGTGGCCCCCGTTGTCACCCGGCCTCGACGTTGCGCGGAGAAAGGGTTTAACCGCCTCACCCCCGGAACGGTCCGCGCATCGTTTTTCCATTTCCGCCCGAAAGAGATGGATGCCTCTTCCGTGCGGCGCGCTGGGTTCAGCGCATGCAGTCACTGCACAGGGCGGCGTGCGGCACGGCGTCCAGCCGTTCGCGGCTGATCTCGCCGCCGCAGCGCACGCAGGTGCCGTAGGTGCCGTCGGCGACGCGCTTCAACGCCGCCTCTATGGCCTTCAGCTCGATCTGTCCCTGCAGGCCGAGTTCCTCCAGAACTTCGTCATTTTCCCGCTCCGTGGCGCGCTCCTCGCTGTCGGGATTGCGGGTGCTGTCCAGATCGGTCTCGATCTTACCGAGGCGCTGCGTCAACTCCTGCTTGCGGGCCATCAATCTGGCGACGTCGGGGCTCATGGCGTTCATTGGTCTCTCTCCGGATTGGGGTTTTTTGAGACTCAGCGGTCGACCAGCACCGAGATGTCGGCATGGCGCACCACGCGGTCGGCGGTGGAACCGAGAAAGTAGTTGGAGATGTCGGGTCGGTGAGACGCGACCATGATCAGGTCTGCCGCATGTGCCTGCGCGGCGGCCAGAATGTTGCTGGCGGCCTGACCCGTGCGCAATTCGGCGCGCGTGCGCACCTTGATCTCGGCGCGCAGCTTGTCGAGCGTCTCCAGCGCCTGCTGGCGGTTTTTCTCGATGACATGGCCCGGCACGTCTATGGCCAGGTAACCGGGAATATCCTCGACCACATTCAGAAGCACGATCTCGCCGCCGTCGTCGGCGAGCGCTTCGGCCTTCTTGAGGATCTTCGCACCCTTGTCGATCTGCGCCATATCCACGGCGACGATGATTTTCTTGAACATGACGCTCTCCATCCGGCAGATGCATCGTGGGGCCACGCGGCCTCGCTTCAATGCATCCGTCTTGATGGGGAGACTCTGCCTTTTCGTCCTGCCCCGCATTGATTGAGATCAAGATTTTGCTTGATCTCTGTCAAGCGTCGGATTGATCCATCGCAAGGCGCCTTTCGGGCTCAATCGCCATGATAGGGCCAGGAGAGGACGATGAGAATCATGAACATGCCGGCGACCGCCGCAAGAGCGGGAATGATGATCGCCGGAAAGCCGAAGATGACGATCGCGAGCGCCCAGATGAGCAGGCAGTTGATGACGAAGAGCAGCTTCGCCGCCACGGTTCCCTGCGCGGCCTCGCGCAGCATCCAGCCAAAGACGGGGATATTGTAGATGACAGCCTGCATGACACGGTCCTTTCAGCTCTCCGGAAGTCGGGTGCTTCCGAGATTTGCGCTTGATCAAGAATTGACGAAATGCAAAACAAGATGGGTGAAGACATCGTGCCGCCTGGCGGCTATATCTTCTTGCCTGTGATCTTCGTCAAATTATTCATAGCGCAGTAAAGCCGAGGTTATTTGCGGTAAAGCAAATAATTCGCGATGCAGCATTCTGCCGCAGGGGGGCGGCAGCCATTCACCCCGGCGCATTGCCAGGGTGAATGAAAGGCGTTTCGCATTACATCTTCGGCTTCTGGCCGCTCATGTCTTTCATGTCCTTCATGTCATGCTTCATCTCGCCGCCATTGGCCGGGCCGACGTCGAATTCGACCTTCACGTCACCGGCCTTCTGGAAGTGCAGCACGGCCGGCACCTTGTCGCCTTCCTTGAAGGGCGTTTTCACGTCCATGAACATGACATGCAGTCCGCCCTTCTTCAGCTCCACCGTCTTGCCGGCCGGAACCGGAATGCCGTCCTTCATCTGGCGCATCTTCATCACCCCATCGGTGACAGCCATTTCGTGCAGCTGAACGTTGGGCGTGGCGGGGGAGGTGATGGAGACGAGCGTGTCATCGCTCTTGCCGCGATTGATGATCTCCATGAAGCCGCCGCCCACGGCGGCCCCCGGAACCATGGCGCGGCTGGCCGGATGGACGATTTCGAGATCGCCGACCTTGTATTCATGGGCAAAGGCGGCGGTGGCGAGAAGCCCGGCGGCGAGCGCGAGGCCGAGGGTCCTGATCATTTTCATGGGTGTTCTCCTTGTTGATTGGATGGTTCGGGTTGTCAGAAGCCCGCCGGGGCGAGCCCGGTGGGGATGAAGACGCGGTGGCCGGCGGGCGAGGCAACGAATTCCGCCTCCACGCCATAGGCCGCGCGAATGGTGGTTGCCGTCAGCACGTCCTCATGCGCGCCGGCGCCAATCAGCCGGCCGCGCGCGAAGAGCAGCATCTGCCCGCAGAAGCGGGCGGCAAGGTTGATGTCATGCAGCGCGACGAGAACCAGCGCGCCGCTTTCGCGCGCGTACGTCTCGACATGGCCGAGCGCCTCCATCTGGTGGCGGATGTCGAGCGCGCTGGTCGGCTCGTCCATGATGAGCAACTCCGGCCGCCGCATCAGCCGTTGCGACAGCATGACAAGCTGCCGCTGTCCGCCCGACAGCGTCGGCATGGCGCGTGACGCCAGGTCGGCAAGACCGAAACGGGAAAGCAGCGCCATCGCATCGGCAATGTCGTCGTCGCCGACGCGCACACCGAGCCGCTCCAGCCGTCCGAGCAGCATGACCTCCAGCACCGTCAACGCCGAGCGCACATCGGTGTTCTGCGGCATGTAGGCCAGCGCCCGGCGGTCGACGGCCTCGCCTTTCCAGGTGACCGCCCCGTCATGCGGCAGCAGCCCGGCCAGCGCCGAGAGAAAGGTGGATTTGCCGGCCCCGTTCGGCCCGACGACGGCCGTGACCCCGCCGCCGGGAAGCGACAGCGAGACATCGCAAAGCGTCTTCTTCGCCCCGCGGGTGACATTCATGTCGCGAACTTCGAGGCTCATGCCAGCCGTCCTTTCCGGGAAAAGACGAGGATCGCAAAAAGCACCGGAACGCCGATCACCGCCGTGACGATCCCCACGGGAATGACCCCGCCGGGCGAAACCGTTTTGCCGAATGCGGAGGCTCCTGCAAGCATCGCCGCACCCGCCAGCGCCGACATCGGCAACGCAAAGCGGTGATCCTCGCCGACCAGCGCGCGCCCCGCATGCGGCGCAATGAGGCCGATAAAGCCGATCGTGCCGGTAAAGGAGACGGCCGCCGCCGTCAGCAGTGCTGTGAGCACGAAGGTCCGCCGGCGCAGCGCCCAGGTCTTGACGCCCAGGCTCGCCGCATTGTCCTCGCCGAGCCGCAGCGCCGTCAGCTGCCAGCAGTCGCGGATGATCAAGGGCAGCGTGAAGACAAGGATGACGAAGACTGTCAGAACCCCGCTCCACGTCGCCTTCTGCAGACTGCCGAACAGCCAGAAGACGATCTGCTGCAGCACTTCCGGCGAGGCCATGTATTGCAGGAAGGATTGCAGCGACTGGAAGAAGAAGAGAACCGCGATCCCGGCCAGAACCAGCACTTCCGGGCTCGCGCCGCTGATGCGCGCAATCAGATAGACGATGGCCGCCGCGACCAGCGTCATGGCGAACGCGGCGACCGGGATCGCATAGATGGCCGGCAATGGCAGGCTCAGCTCGAACAGGATGGCGACGGCCGCGCCAAAGCCGGCAGCGGCCGAAAAGCCCAACGTGAACGGGCTCGCCAGCGGATTGTCGAGGATCGTCTGCATCTGCAATCCCGAAAGGCCAAGGCAGGCCCCGACCAGGGTCGCCATGGCCGCCTCCGGCATGCGAAGCTGCCAGAGGATCGTGGCGGCCATGCGGTCGGCCCCGTGCGGTCCGGCAAGCAGGGTCGGGATGAGTGCTTCGAGCGGCATACCCGACGGCCCGGTTGACAGATCGATGGCGAGTGCTGCGATCAGCGCCAGGCCGCAGAGGCCGAGCGCGACGAGTTTCCCCGTCGCGCCAGACCGCTGAGCCCGTGCAGCCGGGCTTGCGAGAACGGCGGCCTCGCTCATTGCGCCGCAGCCTTGTACTGCTGGATGAAGACGCCATTGGCCTCGATCGGCAACCACGCCTTGTAGAAGGCGCGGATTTCCGCATTCGGATCGACATCCTCGAAGGCCTGGGGATGCAGGACCTTCGCCATGTAGCGCACATAGACGAAGTCGGAGAGCGTGCGCGTTCCGCCGTGATAGACGGCGTGGACTTCGCCCGCCTTCACCGCCGGCAGCTGATCCCAGCCGGGCCGCTTCAGATAGGCGGCGATGCGCTGGTTGACGACGGCCGGATCCGCGCCGAAGCCGACAGAAACGGCCTGCGGCTTGTTCAGCCATTCCGAGCCCGCCAGAAAGATCGCATCAGGGGCTGCGGAGAGCACATATTCAGGACGCAGCGGCCCCCAGTTGCCCACCTGGCCCTTGGCGATATTCGCGCCGCCGGCCATGTCGATCACGCCGGCCCACATCGTGTCGCCATAGGAATTGCCGAACTCGCCCGGGCCCTTCTGGGCCAGTTCCACATAGACCTTCTTCGGTGGCCCGCTTTCGGTCTTCTGCGCCGCCTTGACGCGGGCGATCGTGTCCTCGACGGAGGCCTTGTAGAAGTCGCCGAGCTTCCGCGCGCGCTCCGGCTGCCCCAGCACCTCGCCAAGAATGGTGGTCGAGCGCAGATGCTTCTCAACCGTCTGCGCATTGTAGTCGATGACGACGACCGGAACGCCCGCCGCCTCGAACTGCTTCACCGTCTCGCCCAGCGACTTGAATTGCCAGGCGGCAAGGAGGACGAGATCGGGCCGCGCCGAAATCGCCTTTTCGATCGAGAAGGTCCCGGCCTCGGTGTCGCCCACATCCACCTTGTCGGCAATGGAGGGGATCGCCTTCACATAGGTCGCATATTGCGCCGGCCGCCAGTCGCGCCACACGGGCGCGGAGATGGCCACGACGCGATCCATGACGCCGGGACCGCCCACCGCCATGAAGTCCTCGAAATTGAAACCGAGCAGGATGCGCTGCGGCGGGCTGGCCACCTCCACCTTGCGATCGAGAATGTCGGTGATCGTGGCGGAGAATCCGACAGTCGTGCCGAGAAGAAGGGCGGCGGCCGAAAGCGCCAGTGTCTTGAAGACCTTCATTGGGCGCTTCCCCTGCTGCTGCGGGTCGTGACCGATGGGCTGCTTCCCGAGGCGATTTCCTTCAGTCGCTCGGGCTGGCTCAGCGTCACGATTTCGGCATGGGTGTAATCGATCAGGCCGTCGCGCTTGAACTGGTTGAGCGTGCGGCTCACCGTTTCGACGGTCAGGCCCAGCCAGTCGGCGAGATCGCCACGCGTCAGGTAGAGCGTCAACACCGGCCGGCCCTGGCGCAGCTTGCGGGGAAATTGTTCGGCAAGGTCGAGGAGCCCGTTCGCCACCTTTTCTGCGGCATTCATCCGGCCGAGCAGCGTGGCATGCCGGGTCAGCCGGGCGAGCGCCGCGAGCGCGGTTTCGGCGGCGAGTTCGCAATGGCCCGTGGGGTCGAGAACCTCCACCTCGGTGAAGGTCAGCGCCCTGATTGCCCGCCCGCCGTCAGACTTGAGCTGATGGGTGATTGCCCGGCCGGGCCCCAGAATGTCGGTGATCTGCCGCCGGCCGTCGGCGAGCAGCTGATAGACGGCAAGGCAGCCATCGACGACGCGATAGAGCCGCGGGCTCGTGTCGGCCTCGCCGAGGTCGGCGCCGGGCGCAACGAGCTGCAGGAAGGGCTTGTCCGCCGGGACCGGCCTGAGTGCCGGATGAATGAGAACAGGATGCGGCAAGGCATTCTGCCGTGCGTTGATGTGCAGCATGGGTGATATCCGCTTGGCTGGCGGATGCGCCGCGCCGCGATGGGCCGGTCGCTTTCCGCGCATGACAGAGGACGTCGGACACAGGGCCGCGACGCCGGTTCGGTCTGTCAGGCGGAATGGGGTGGTGCGCGCGGGCCGGCACCTGGCGGATAGAGAAGGTGGCGAAGCGCGTCCGGTCGCGCAGGATCCAGCCGTTCGGCCACGATGACGAGGCGCGCACCCGCGGCTTCGGCAGGCATGGGCAGCATCACGTCATGATGATGAAGCCCGAGGCCGTCTGCTCCGAGCTTGACGATCTTGCCCTGGCCGGAGCCATCGGGAATGGTGACGCAGAGAGACGGCAGCGAGCCGTCCGGCAGCATGAAGGCCGCGATTTCCTCGGAAGACAGCGCGCGGGAATTGGCCTCCGCCGGGGCGGAAAGCGCAAGCGACAGGAGGGCGACCGCGCAGAAGATGCGCGTCACGATCCCCATCATTGTCGCCCGTCTCGGCTGCATAGCCAGTAAAATTCCCTCGTCCTGCACCACGGATAGGCCGCAAGGGCTCAAACGTCAATGCGGCATTCTTGCCCGTCGGGCATGTGATTCTTCATTCTTCATCCCACCGGATACACGAGATCGCGCGCGAAGACTTTGCGCTGGCGCAACTCCACAAGTCTGTGGCGCTCACCCGCTTGCCCACGGTCACCAAACCATCTAGCAATTGTCCCAGTGGTTCCATCGCGCCCCAGGCGCGAGGATTAAAAGGGAACACGGTGAGGCGTATCCATCAGGACCCGAAACCGTGGCTGCCCCCGCAACTGTGAGCGGAGAGCCTTCCTTCGAATGCCATTGGTCTGAGGCCTGTCGATCGTGACAGGCCAGAAAAATGACCGATAAGGCGAAGGAAAAGGCGACGACCCGCAAGCCAGGAGACCTGCCATGGACCGCCGCGGCCTGAAGGCTGCGGTTCGACAAACACCTTTTGCGCGGTGGGCGCTAAAAAAGGAAACGAACATGCATATTGAACCTGGAATCATCGATCCCCTGCGCGTGACGGCCGCCAATGCCGTGGCACTCGCCGTTGTCGCAACGCAGCTTCCGGCGCTCGTCCGCGCGCCGCTCAACATCGTCAAAGCCGGCCTCGCGGCCATCGTCTTCTCCGTGCTCATGCAGTCCTGGCATCTCGCCGTTGGCCCGTCCGAACTGCATCTGATCGGGGCGACGACCGTCTATCTGCTCTTCGGCTTCGCGCCGGCCATGGTGGGTTTTGCGCTCGGCCTCTTCCTGCAGGGCTTCTTCTTCGAGCCGCAGGATCTCGTCCATCTCGGCGTCAATTCGCTGTCCCTCATGCTGCCGATGGTGGCGGTGCACGAGACCTTCGGCAAGCGGCTCTTTGCGACGAACGCGGCAGAGCGCTTCAGCTTCGCCCGCGTGCTGCGTATCGATGCGGTCTATTATGCCGGCGTCTCCGCCATGGTGGCCTTCTGGCTGATGATCTCCAACGACAGCTTCGCTCTCGTGGATTGGGGCCGCTGGGCGCTCGCCTACATGCCTGTGTTCGGCCTTGAGGCGCTGATCACCTTTACCACGGTGACGATCATGAAGACCTGGCGCAATTCCGGCGCGCTCGCGCGCTTCACCGAACTGGGCCGGCTGAACTTCGCCTGAGCCGGTGTCGTCAATCGATCGTGACAAGAAGGGCGGGTCCTGCGGGGCCCGCCCTTTTGCTTGATGCATGCTTCTGGTGAACGAGGAAAAAAATCCCATAATTGGTGAAGAAATTTGCGAAAACTTAAGAAAAAACAATCATAGATTGCCAAGGATCGCTTCCAAACATCCACAAAATCCCTCTAGGGTGTATGAATAAATTCCTATTCCATAGGAGGCTTTCATGATTGCCAGCAAGAACCAGGAGCGGGAGGCGCGTGTAGGGCGCGGCGCAGACCGTGCTCCGGATTTTCGTCCACCCCTGACAACCTTTCGCGAGAACCGCCCCGAACGCGTCATTTGCCAGTCCGTCAGGCTGATGACGGCGGAATTTCTCTTCGTCTCCGGTGACCGCATCGGCATGCGCCGCGAGCGCCGACGTCTTGCCTGCCATGTCCGCCAGATCGCCATGTATGTCTGTCACGTCGCATTGCAGATGCGCATGACAACGATCGGCGAGGGCTTCGGCCGCGACCGTTCCACGGTGGCGCATGCCTGTGCCGTCGTCGAGGACCGCCGCGACGACCGCGACTTCGACGAATTCGTCGCAGCCATCGAACGTATCGCCCTTCTCGCCTTTGGTCATGTCAGCGAGGTCGCTCATGACTGAGACCGCGACGAAGACAATATCTCTGCTGTTGCGCTTCCTCAAATCCCTGCCGCCCGCCGGTGCGCAGATTTGCGCTACGTCCGCGCCGAAGGCCGGTGCATCGGTCGCAACGCTTGAACTGCAGACCCCGTCAGCGCGGCTCCGCGTCGCGCCCGCCATCCTGCTCCTCGCCGCCCGTCACGGACTGATCGCCCGCGAAGGCACGCGCATCCGTCCGCTGCCGGAAGCCAAGACGTTCATCACGCGCCACGAAACGCCGGAACCCGACTTCGCCCGCCCGCATCGCGACCTGACGGAAGCGACCATCGCCATGGAGGGCGAGACCGCGCGCGTCACCCGCAACCTGTCAGAATCCCCGCTTTCGGCGCTCGAACGCCTGAAGGGCAGGGCAGGCGAGACCTATTTCCCCCGCGAGGCCATGGCCGCCGGCGAGCGACTGCATGCCGATTTCACCCGCGGACAGCTGCAGCCGCAGATCACCATGCGCTTCGAACCCAGGTTGGGAACGAGCGTCAAGGGCGCACGCGGCGGCGTCGCCGATCTCTCCGACTCAGCCATGGCCGCACGGCTCCGCGTCAACCGCGCGCTCGCTGCCCTCGGCCCCGACCTCTCCGGCGTGGCACTCGACGTCTGCTGTTTCATGAAGGGACTGGAAACGGTCGAACGCGAACGCCAATGGCCGCCGCGCTCGGCGAAACTGATGCTGAAGACGGCGCTCATGGCGCTCCACCGCCACTATACGCCCCCGGCACGGCGCGAGATGCGGCAATGGGGCGAGGAGGGTTTCCGGCCGGAGATGTGAGGGGGTGTCAAAAAGTCCCCCTCTGGCTGCCGCCATCTCCCCCACAAGGGGGGAGACGGATAGAGGCGCCGCCCAGTCCGACAGCGACGCCGCCAACGCTGCTCACGATTTCTCAAATGTGATGTTTCCGTGAGCCGGCCGGCTTTGAGGAGTCGCCATGCATCGCCTCGTGCGTATCGCTTGTGAGGCGGGAAATCGGTGCCTCACGGTCTCCCTCCCCCTTGTGGGGAGGGTGGGGAGGGGTCTCCTCAAACCCGCCTACGCGAACGAGACATTAGGCCGCCGCCGCCGCCTCGGCCCTGATCCGCTTGATCATCGACCTCAACCCGTTCGCCCGCTGCGACGACAGATGCTCCACCAGACCAATCTGATTGAACGTGTCGATGGCGTCCGTTGCCACGATCTCGGAGGCCTTGTGGCCTGAATAGATGGTCAGCACGATGGCGACGAGGCCGCGCACGATATGGGCGTCGCTGTCGCCTTCGAACGTCATCACCGGGTCCGGACCTTCGCCCTTGTGGCTGACGAGCCAGACCTGGCTGGCGCAGCCCTGCACCTTGTTCTCCAGAGACTTGTCGCTCTCCGGCAGGTCCGGCAGCGCCTTGCCCAGCTCGATCACATAGCGATAGCGGTCTTCCCACTCGTCGAGAAAGGAAAAGTCCTCGATGATCTGCTCGATGGTCGCCATGTCATGCCTGTCTGTTTTCTTGTCAGGCCCGGATATAGAGCAATTCCAGCGAAAGTGGAAACCGGTTTTGCCTCCGGAATTGCGTTGACGCAAATTCAAAGCCGCCCAATGAAACCTGTTCTGTCTGGACAAAAGAAAACGCCGCAGGCACGGGGCTTGCGGCGTTCGCGAAAATCGCGAGTTCAGGCAGGATCAGAGAATGGCGATATCGGGCAGTCGGTCTTTCAATGTTTGGGGCGGGCCGACGGCACGGGGATGACGGTTCCCGTGACGACCGCGTCGGGCAGCGGCTGCTCGGCGGCGGCGGGAATGGATTGGGTTGCCTCTGCCACGCTCGGGCCGGCCGGGGTTTCGGCTGTCGCGGCGGCGGCTGAGGGCTTGTCGGAGAAATTCTTGTCGAGCAGCTTGTAGGCGACAAGCGCGCCTTCCTTGGCCCGGTTGCCGAGCGCCGAGACGGTCTCGGCTCCCTTGATGCAGACGTCCGGACGCTGGGCGCACATTTCTCCGATATAAGAGAGTGCGCCTGTCGCGGCGCTCACGGCGTCTGCTGCTTCGACCTGCGGCGCGCCTTCCAGCTTCTTCTGTGCCTCGCCGTCGAAGAAGGGCAGCACGACGAGCACGACGCAAAACCAGAAGGTTCCTTTGATCAGCATGCCCATGGTTCAGGTTCCTGTCTTTTGTTTTTCTTGTCCGGTCTTCTTGCCGGTTTGTGGCCGCCGGTTCGTGTTTCCTTCCGGCTTGAGAGGAGATTAGACGCGAAGTTCCAAAGGCGGCTTTTCAAAAAATCCGCGCCTTCGAGACAATTTTGTCTCAAATTTTATCGATTTTCCTTTTCGAACGATTTGCGCCGCATTTGACCGATCTTCGTTAATGCTGGTCTTTTCAAAGTTCAGGTCCGGCAGGGCTTTGCGGGCAGCACGCCCCGGGCAAATGTTAACGCTTGCGGCAAATCGAGCTTTTTCAGGCGCTTACGCCCCGTTAACCACAATCTCCAAAGCCCCGCCGAAATCGTTCCAAAACAGGATTGCGACGGAAAAACGCAAGTCTGCGGGTCCGGTTTTTAGACTTTCCTTAAGCCGGCTGCGCCAATGTCGTCCCATATAAGAATATGAGTCACAGGGTAATCGCGTTGCGAGTTCTGCGTAACATGGCCGGAAAGATATCGTCGCTGCCGACACGGCTGGCGAACGCATGGGCACCCGGCCTTGCCGCCGCCGATCCCGGCGCCGCCCGCCGGCTCGAGCGTGCGGCCGCTTTCGGCATTTACGGCATGATGGTCGCCCCGGCGGCCCTTTCCCTGGTGACAAGCCCCGCCGTCGCGCTGCCGGCCGGCGCTGGCGGTGTGGCCGCGCTGACGCTTGCCGCTGCCGCCTGGCTTTCCCGGGAGCCGCGCGAACAGTCCGCTGCTGCCGACATCGTCGCCGAAGACGTCATTGCCCGGCATGCCGAAGACCCGCTGCTGGATCTCATGCCGGGCCTCGTCACCCTTCACAACGAACGCGGGCTCGTCACCCGCATGCGTGGCCGCGACCGCGCGATGTTGATGCGCGATCTGCGCGCGCTGGACGCCAAGGGCTTCCTTGACCAGATCCACGTTTCCGACCGCATCCTCTTCCTGCAGGCCGTCGATGCCATGCGCCAGGGCGGCACGGGCTCCTCGATCGACCTCCGCTTCGAAACGCGCACCACCGACGAAGACGCCCGCAGCCAGTTCGTTCACCGCCGCCTGCTGCTCAGCGCCATCTTTGCTCCGGGCGGCGAGTTTGCCGGCTTCCTCTCGCAGATGCTCGACAATGCCGAGGAGGAGGCGATGACCCGCGCCCTCTCCGCCAGGGCCGACGAGGCAAACAACGCCAACGAGGCGAAGACGCGCTTCCTGGCGGCCGTCAGCCATGAATTGCGCACGCCGCTGAATGCCATTCTCGGCTTCTCCGACATTCTCGCAGGTGAATATTTCGGCAAGCTCGAGAATGATCGCCAGCGCGAATATGTCGCCCTCATCAACCAGTCGGGCAATCACCTGCTCGCGGTCGTCAACACCATGCTCGACATGAGCAAGATTGAAGCCGGCCGTTATGAACTCCAATGCGAGGACTTTGCCGCCTCCGAGGCTGTCTCGGCCTGCGAACAGATGCTGGCGCTGCAGGCGAAGAACAAGGGCGTGACGCTGACCACCCGCATCGCCCGCGACGCCGGCGATCTCGTCGCCGACCGCCGCGCCGTGCAGCAGGTTCTGATCAATCTCGTCGGCAACGCGCTGAAATTCACCGATGCCGGCGGCGTCGTCTCGCTCGATGTGGAGCGCAAGGCCGGCGATCTCGTCTTCACCGTCAGCGACACTGGCATCGGTATTCCGCAAGACAAGATCGCGCTGCTCGGCCGCCCGTTCATGCAGGTGCAGAACGATTACGCCCGCAAATATGAAGGCACTGGCCTCGGCCTCTCGCTCGTCAAGGGCCTGGTGGAGCTGCATGGCGGCCGAGTGGCCATCTCCAGCCGGCTGGGCGAGGGCACCGTCGTCTCCGTCAGCTTCCCCGAAGCCGGACCCGAAACCACCACCACCCAGGCAGCGCCGGCCGCTGCCGCCCAGGTCGTCGCCCTCGACGCCAGACACGAATTTCCGCCGCGCCTCCCGGCCGCAGCGAAAAGCATGAATGACAAGAAGGAAAATGCCCATGACCACGCGAAAGCGCAGACCGCCTAAGAGGCAGGCCGGGCGCGTCTCGCGGATGATGGCGGGCGGCGCGGCGATGATCGGTCAAGCAGCCATGCGCAATCCCGTCGCGACCGGTGGGACGACGGCCTTTGCCATCGTCTTTGCCTTCGTGGCCGCCAACGCGCTCTGGTATCAGCCCAGCTCCCATCCGCATCCGTGGCTCGACACGCGCGATGCCTTCCGCGACTATGCGGCCCAGGCCATGCATCCCGGCGCGCAGCCCGAGACGACCTACCGCGTCGAACGCGACGCCACCGCGCAGCCGGATGCGACCGTGGCAAGAGGAGCACCTAAACCCGTTGACGGCGTCGTCGTGCATGACGACCCGGCCCCGGCGGCAAATGCCGTGGCGGACGATCTGGTGAGCCAGATCCAGGCCAATCTCGCCAGGCGCGGCCTTTATGAAGGCCCGGTCGACGGAGTCATGGGCGCCAAGACCGAAGCCGCAATCATGTTCTATCAGGAAACGCGCGGCCTCCCGCAGACGGGCTCTGCGGATGCGGCCGTGCTCGATCTTCTGAAAAAGGACAATGCCGAATTCAACGTCGTGCCGCCCGATCGGCCCTCCGACGTCACCGGCGCCATCGCTGCGAAGGCACCGCAGAAGCCCGCCGACAAGCCTGCGCAGAAGGCGGTCGATCCTGTCGCTGCGCTGATTGCGAAAGCGCCGCGTCCGCAGGCGCCGGCCGAAACCGCAAGGACAGCACGGCCTGCGGTCGCCCCCCCCGTGCCGCCCGCCCCGATCCCCAATGCCACTGCAAAGGCGCCAGCCAAGCCCTCGCCCAAGGCCGCCGAAAAGGCTGCCCGCGAGAAGGCGCTGGAGAAGGAAAGGCTGAAGGCTCAGCGTGAAAAGCCCGTGGCCCAGAAGATCGGTGCGGCAACCGCGCGCCCGGCCGCTACGCCGGCAAAAATGGAGATGCCCGGCAGAGCCGCCGATGCGGCCACGCCCTCCAACCTGACGATGGCGATCCAGAAGGGTCTCGCCAACCTGGCCTATCGCGACGTCACGGTCGACGGGGTCCCCGGCGAGCAGACGCGCGAGGCGATCCGCCACTTCGAAAAGCACTACCGGCTTCCCGTGACCGGCGAACCGAACGAAGCGGTTCTGGAAAAGCTGAAGAAGATAGGCGCTCTCTGACCAGCAGATCCTGATCCTGGGACCGGCAGCGAATTCCCGCTCCCGGCTTCGGATATGTTGCAAAAGTGAAGCAACTGCAGCACCGGCGGCGGAAGCCCGGGGGCTATGTTAGAGGTTTATTTACTTCGTTCCGTCACCCTCCATTAACCGGACAAAGGGGGGTAAGATGAACACGGCTGCCTATCGCATGCCTGAAGAACCGCTGGATGCTGAGCCTGCGCCGAACGCGCCGCCCGCACCGGAGCTTCTGCGGGAGGTGATTGTCCGCTTGTCGCAGGATGCCTCCCGTCTCGGGATCGACCTTGTCGACATCGCAGGCGCCATCCAGACGGTGGCGGCCTCATCGGCCAAGCATTCCAATGTCTTCCGCCAATTGACCGGCACGGCGCATGAAATTGCCGATGCCAATCGCAGCATTGCGGACGCGCTGCGCGGCACCGATCACATGGCGGGGCGTGCGCGCGATGCATTGAAGCGATCCGCAGGAGACCTGGTGCGATCTTCTGCCGGCATCGACGCCATGGTCGAGGTCAGCGGTGACATTACCGGAGAAATCTCGCAATTCGCGGTCTCGCTCAACGATGTCGACAAGTTCGCCGGCGAAATCGGCTCTATCGCCCGCCAGACCAATCTGCTCGCGCTCAATGCGGCCATCGAGGCGGCGCGCGCCGGCGAGGCCGGCAAGGGTTTTGCCGTGGTCGCGGCCGAAATCCGTGCGCTGTCCCTCCAGACCTCGACGGTGACGGCAACGATCCAGAAGACGCTTTCCGACATTCGCAGCCGCATCCTGCGCCTGGGCGAGGCGGGCGAGGGCGCTGCCCGTTCGGCGGGCGAGATCAAGGAAATCACCACCGCGATGGATGCGTCCTTCCGCCTGATGGAGGAGGTTTTCACCAGCATTCTCGACAATTCTCAACAGCTTTCCAGCACCACGGCCGGCGTCGAGACACGCTGCACCGGCTTCGTGACCCAATTGGAATCGGCGCTTGACGAGATGCTGGCCTCCAACAAGCATCTGCAGGGCGCTGCCGAGCGGGTGGACGGTCTCGTCGACATGTCCGAGCGCATCATCCAGGTTGCCGCCACGGCCGGGATCGAAACGCCCGATCATCGCTATATCGTCAAGGTGCAGGAGGTTGCGGCCACCGTCTCCGCCGCCTTCGAGGCCGGCATTGCATCAGGCCGCATTTCCATGGCCGATCTCTTTGACCGCAGCTACCGCGAAATCCCCGGCACCGACCCGAAACAGTTCTCCACCCGCTATATCGATTTCGCCGACCGGGTGCTCACGCCCATCCAGGAAGGTGTCATCGAGGCCGATCCCTCGCTCGCCTTCTGCGCCTGCGTGGACGAAAACGGCTACCTGCCGACGCATAACCTGAAATTCTCCCAGGCGCAGCGGCCGGGCGAGGTGGATTGGAACACGGCCAACAGCCGCAATCGCCGGATCTTCAACGATCGCACCGGCCTCGGCGCAGGCCGCAACACGCAGCCCTTCCTCGTGCAGACCTACCGTCGCGACATGGGCGGCGGACACTTCATCATCATGAAGGACATCTCCGCCCCCATCATCGTCAATGGCCGGCATTGGGGCGGCGTACGGCTTGCGGCGAAGGTGTGATTTTCAGATATCGCGCCCCATGTAGACACCCGGATCGCTTCGCTTGCCGCGCGCCAGCCTGCGCAGCGCCGTCAACGGCCGCCCGTCGATGGCGGCAAGCCCGACGGCAATGAGGGCCAGCCCGCCGATGTGGCGCGGCATCAGCCGTTCGCCGAGAAACAGCGCCCCGAGCAGGATGGCGCTGACGGGGATCAGCAAGGTGACGAGCGCGATGTTCGTGGCCCCCGCCGAGGACAGGATGCGGAAATAGAGGATATAGGCGAGCGCGGTCGAAAGCAGCGCGATGCCGGCGACGGAAAGCCAGACATCGGCGGTCGGAAAGCCGAGCCGCCAGGGCATGTCGACAACGGCGGCCACGGGCGCCAGAAGGATGGCGGAGGCCGTGACCTGTCCCGTCGCGGTGGCGAGCGGCGAAACCCCAAGGACCTTGAAGCGCCGGCCGAAAATGCCCGCCAGCGAATAGGAGATCGCAGCCCCCAGCACCGCGCATTGTGCCCATAGGTTCACCGTCGCGCCCGACAGCGCGGTTGACCCGATCATGAGCACGACGCCGGAAAAGCCCGCCAGAACGCCGAAGACCCGGTTGGCCGACATCTTCTCGTCGGCCGTCAGAAGATGCGCGGCGATCACGGCAAAGAGCGGCGTCGTGGCGTTCAGAATGGAGGCAACGCCGCTGGCGATATGCGTCTGCCCCCAGACGATCAGCGTGAACGGCAACACATTGTTCAGAAGCCCCATGCCGAAAAAAGCGCTCCAGATGCGCCGGTCCAGGGGCAGCGGCGTTCCGCGCACAATGAGCAGGGCATTCAACGTCAGTGCCGCCATCGCCACCCGCAGAAACACCAGCGTCAGCGGCGGCAAGGCCTTCACCGCCACGCCATTGAAGAAGAACGATCCGCCCCACAACAGGGACAGCGCAATCAGCATGGCCCATTCCGCCGCTCCCATGGTTCTGCGTACACTCATGATCTGACCCTTTTCATGTTTTGTCAGCTAAAGCTGATTCCTGTTGTCGGCCTGCGGTGGAGCCATTATTTTCTCCTCAAAATCGGCGATCCACCCGTTTCTTGCAAACGAGTCCTTTTCTGTTCATGATTGAGTTTTGCTAAACCATGGCCCCCTTGCTTCCCCCGCTCGCCGGCCTGCGCGCCTTCGAGGCCGCCGCGCGGCATATGAGCATGAGCCTTGCGGCGGAAGAGCTTTGCGTAACCCCGGGCGCCGTCAGCCTGCAAGTGAAGGAGCTGGAAACACTGCTGGGGTTGAAGCTCTTCGTCCGCAAGCCGCGCGCACTGGCGCTGACGCCGGAGGGGCAGGCCTATTTCGCCAGCCTGAAGGTCGCCTTTCGCATGCTGCGGGAGGCGACCGAAGCGCTTCAGAAGACGGCCCGCGCCCGCGTGGTCACGGTGAGCTGCACGTCAACAATGGCCGTGCAATGGCTGGTGCCGAGGCTCGGACGTTTCGAGGCGGATCATCCCGGAATCGATGTCCGCATCAGTATCTCGCATCGGCTGGTCGATTTCAGCCGCGATGCCGTGGATCTGGCGATCCGTCATGGACTGGGCCGCTATGACGGACTGGTGGCCGAGCGTCTGCTGGATGATGAGCTGACGCCCGTCGCGGCGCCCGCTTTGGCTGACGTCCTCGTCTCGGCCGAAGCGCTGGCGGGACACACGCTGCTGCATGATGAAAGCCGCGACGACTGGCGGCTCTGGCTCGCGGCGGTGGGCGCCGAGAGCGTGGAGGCCGGATCGGGGCCGATCTTTACCGGCAGCAATGGCGCGATCGACGCGGCCAGGGCGGGCCATGGCGTGGCACTTGCCCGGCGCTCTCTGGTGGCGCGCGAGCTGGAGGCGGAAACGCTTGTCGCCCCCTTTCCGCAAGGCGTGGCCAATGCGCTCGCCTATTTCCTCGTCTATCCGCCCACGTCGCTGGCTCGGCCGGAAGTCGGGACGCTGCGCCACTTTCTGCTGCGCGAGGCGGGACGGAGCGGAGCGGACTGATCGTCAAGGTCCGATCGTGATCTCCCCCTCCGGCGCCGTCATCTCGAAATCGGAAATCAGGATTTCGACGCGGATATGCCAGCGGCCGGGAACCGGAAGCCGAAGGCCTTCAACGACGTAATCACCATCGTCATTCATCTGCGCCTTGCGCCGGATCGGCTCGATGCCGGCGGCGGGGTTTGCGAGGGTGACGGAGATTTCCTTGACGGTCAGATCGGCCGTCCCATGTGCCATGGGCGCCAGCGTGACCGTCACCGGCCCGGCAGATGCCGGGAATATCCGGACCTCGACCATGGCGCGGTCCGACATCAGCTCGGTCGCGACCGCCTGTCGTGCGGCCAATTGCAGGGCGCGCGGCGGGATGGTGAAGCGCCAGTTGGCAACCGTGACGAGGATCGCGAGCACCAGCAGGATTTCTAAGATGATGGAGAAGAAGAGGGGGCTGGTCCTCGCCTCTCCCGCTTCCAGCGCGTTGACCGCCGGTGCCGTCAGGAGCGCCCGGTTGACCGCCGCCGCTGCAAACAGTGCGACCAGGAGCGCGAGCTTGACCACCAGCACGACGCCATAGGCCGTCGTCCACAGGGCCTCCACCTGGCGCGCCTGCACCGCTGCCAGCACGACGCCGGTGGCGAGCAACAGGGCGACGACAGGCAGGATGTGGCGCGAGAAGCGTGCGAGCATGGCCGCACCCTCCGCCTGGCCGCGTCGCAGCGCGAGGAGGAGCGGCAGAAGCGCGCCGATCCAGATGGCGACGCAGACCGCGTGGAGAAAGACCGCCGGCCGCATCAGTCCCTGCGGTGCGGCCGCGCTGGCATGCCCGCTTGCGGCGACCGCAAGCCCGGTGAGGAGGAGTGCCAGCAGCGCGAAACCCTTGGCCAGCGGCCCCGTCGTCCTCGTGGCGCACAAGGCGACGGCCATCGCCACAGCCGAGAGCGCCAGCGTCAGCGCATAGGTCGCCGTCACACCCTGCAGCCAGGGCGCGGTGCGCAGAAGAGCCGAGGGCGAGACGGCCAGCATGTCGAGGCCCTGCAGCCCAATGCCGAGCCCGGCCGAGAGGAGACCGAGCGCCAGCAGACCCCGGATCGCACCGATGCCATCGCGCGCCTGACGGCCAAACCAGTGGAGCGCGAAGACCCCGCCGACACCGAGGAAGAGCCCGAGATAGAGCGCGACCCGCTGGGCAAGGATCAGCAGCCGGCTCGCCCGTGGCGTCGCGTCGCCGGTCACGGGAACCGCCCCGGCGCTCGCCGCGCCGATGGAAAACATGACCGTGCCGCCGACGGGGTGCCCGTCTTCGGAGATGACGCGATAGCTGAGCGCGTAGGTGCCGTTCGCGAGCCGGGCAGGCGGCGTGACCGCAAGCCCCGCGCCGTCGATCTTGACCGCCTCGATGAGCGTCACTTCGCCATCCGGCCGCGCCAGCTTGACCGTGATCGGCGAGACCGGCTCGTTAAAAGTCAGGGTGAGGCTGGAGGGGGCGGTTGCCACGACCGCGCCATCGGCCGGCGCGGAGGACACGAGCTGCGCATGGGCGAGCGCCAGCGTGGGCAGGAGAAGGACGCCGAGAACGACCCCAAGCGTCCGGAAGAGCGTGTGAGTGAGGTTGAAGAGACCCCACCCCAACCCTCCCCGCAAGGGGGAGGGCGCGTGACTGCCGTGCCCCATCCGTCTCCCCGCTTTTGACGGAGAGGGCGGCAGCCAGAGGTGGAACTGACTGGGCGCGCCGGAGATGGAGAACGGTGCGGCCATGCTTACTTCTTCTCGATCAGCTTGACGCCCGGTGCGGGCGATTCCGGTTCGGCCTTGCCGTCGACAGGGATTTCGATCCAGCGCGTGACCGATCCGTCGACGCAGGTCTGCACGACGGGAAAATAGAGCGTCGTGCCTGCCTTGAGGCTGGCGTCGAGATAGGTGGAGACGGTGAATTCGTCATACTCGTCGTCGGGCAGGTTGCCGCCCTTCCACTCGATTTCCTTCACGCCTTCGGAAACCTCGTGACCGTAGGGCTTGTAGGTATTGGCATATTTGCCCTTCACCTTCTCCAGCGTCCAGCCGGCCTTCGGCATCGGCTTGGCGTTGACGACCCCTTCGGGGATCTGGACGCGGATGGAGCTTGTGGCCTGACCCTTGCAGCCATGCGGCACGCGGAAGACGGCCTTGTAGCCGCCGCCGACGGTGGCTTCCTGCTTTTCCAGCGTGACATGCGCAAGCGCGGGACCGGCGATGATGCAGGCAAGTGTCAGGGCGAGCGTGGAGGTGAGAAATCTGGACATGGATGTTCCTTGCAGTCGGTTCGGATGGCGGCAGGCCCGTGCGCGCTGCGCGCGTCGATCCAAGGCGTCCGGCCGTCCGTGTTGTTGGAGAAGTTTCGGGCTGCTCACGATGCCCCGGGCCCGGCAGCATGAGGCTCCGGCCGGGGCTCGAAATCAGGCATGGGGCGGGGCGCGGGGCAGGGCGCGCGAGACGGCGGCCCCCTGCGGCTTTGGAATATCCCGGCAATGCGCGCAGCGCCGGTGCGGAAATTCGATGGCGCTGCCCTCGAGTACCGGTGGCTCCGCGGTGAGGATCGAGGCCGCCAGCCGGCAGGCGTCGCAGCCGTAATCGCGCATCGTCCCCTTCGGCGCGCTCGCCTTGTCCTCGTCCCCGGTGACGGTGATGCAGAGGACCGGCAGCGTGCCATCGGGCAGCGTATAGGCGGCATAAAGGACCGAGGCGGGAACCTCGCCCGCCATCACCGGCTTGTGCGCGAAGCCGATCATCGTCAGGGCGACGACGATCATCATCCGCACGCATATGTTCAGCCTTTGCGGCATGAAACCTGTCCCCGATCCGACACCCCGGCAAGAATTGCCCGGCAGGAATGCCTGGGACTTCTTGCGTCAGGAACGGCTTGCGATCTTTGACGCAGCGCAAATTCGGCGCAGCTTTCGCCGCCAGCCATGCTCCGCTTGCTCCGGCGTCCCACTCTCCGGGGAAAGCGCTATCGCGAGACTTGCGTTCGGTCAATTGTGGCGGGTGCGGACCGATTGCCGCACTTGCCTTGCGCGCCTTTCTCCGTCATCACCCACAGAGCCCGAGGAGTGCCTGGCATGCGCCTGAAAACCGAATTCGTCGTTTCTGCCCTTGTGCGCCGCATCTTCGCCGATGGCGGTTTTGCCGCTGTCGAGCGCAAGGGCGAGGAGCAGGCGGGCGCGATCTTTGTCACGCAGCGCTTTCGAGACGGCACGGTATCGTTGTTTGCTCCGGCGCCGCAAACCGCCTTCGATGATGGCGAAGAGAGGGGGCGCAAGTTCGAGCAGCGCCGCGAGCGGGCGGAGGAGGACAGCGTGCGCGAGGCACTCTCGCGCGAAATTCGCTTCGACCCGGATCTCTGGGTCGTCGAGGTCGAGACGGAGAAGCCCCTGGGCGACTATATCGACCTTGCCGACAACTAGAGCAATTCCAGCGAAAGTGGAGACCGGTTTCGCGTCCGCAATTGCGCAAAAACAAAGAGATAGATCGTTTCAGCGTTTCCATGAAACATCGAAACGAACTAGCCGCGCAGCGCCCGCTTGCCGGAGGGTGCGGCATTGCTGTTGCCGGCTGCAGCGGCAGCGGCTTCAGCCTGGGCTGCCATGTCGGCTTCCACATCCTCGTAGCGGCCGGTGCGGGTGTAGATGTCGGCGCGCCGCCAGGCAATGACGCGGGCCACGCAATCGGCCGGGTCGAGGGCGCGCACGAGCTGGTAGGCGCGGTTGCGGCCATCGACGATCTGCGCCAGATGCGGATAGATCGATGTCAGGATCTGACGGATGTCCGAGGCGCGGCAGCCGAGCGCGACCAGCGTCGTGGCCAGCTGCTGTCCCGAGACGTCGAGAAGGATCCGCTCCGAAAGCGCCGCGGAGGCGTCGAGCGTCTCGGTCAGCACGCGCGCGAAGAGCGGCATCTGCCTGGCGCGGGCGAAGCGGGCAAAAAGCGCCGTCTGCATCTCGTCGGCGGCGCGCAGCATGACGGGCGCGGGCGCGTCTTCGGGAGCCCGCACCGCAACCATCAGCCGAAGTTCGTTGCGCAGCGCCTCTTCGCGGGCGAGCCGTGCGGCTTCCTGCCCGCCTGTCGTGGCCCGCGCGTCGCGGGCCTCCGCAGTGGGACCGGAAACGCGCGTCGCGCTGGAGGCGGAGCCGGTTTCGCTGTCGATATCCTCGCCCATATCGGGCTCGGCCGCGACGGGCCTGTTGCGGCGATAGCTGCTGCCGTCATGCAGGGCGGCCAGTGCATCGACGACAATGGGGGAGAGGTTGGCGCGCGTGGCAATCGCATGCGCATGCGCTTCGCCCTGGCTGCGGGCGACGTCGATCAGGGTGGCATCGGAAATCGCCGGCGACTGCGACAGGAAGATCGCGGCGATGTTGATCGGCTGCGAGCCGACGAAAAAGCAGACGGCCTGCGGCAGCGTTTCGAGGCGGGAGAGGGCGGCAACCGCCTGCCGGCGGGCCTCGTGGCTGGAATGTTCGTAGAGCGGGCGGAAGAGTTCGGCGAACTGCTTCAGTTCGATCCGGGACGGTTTGCTCAGCGCTTCGAAACTGGTGACGGTCGCCAGCAGGACCACATCTCGCCTGCGAATGGAGTGCGGCTTCTCCAACTCTCTGAACCTGTCCAACACGGGTACACCTGACGCTACGCAATACAATACCGGACGGGCCGGCTAAAACGCGCCGTAGTTGCTGCCTGTCCCATATCTACGCAATTTAAGGGAAAAGCGTTTACAACCCATTAACTATCGTATGGCTTGATGATCTCACGCAGGCGGCAGGAACCGCTTGCGCCGTGGAGCGTTAAACCTCTGCGGAAAGCATCGTTTGGCAGGCGGCCCGGAAGGGCCGCAGACAGGTGATGAGAAAGCGCAGATGTCCCGGCATGGGCAGGAGAATGTCCTCCTGCGTCACCCGGAAATTGCGCTGGTCCGCAAACGACAGGCGGACAGGGTGAATTTTGGTTCTTCGTTCATCCGTCTCGAAGTTTGGGGAGACGAGCATGGCACAGGTCATCAGCATTCGTGAGCGCTTGCCGCGCAATCCGCGCCGGGCCGATCCGGCCGCGACGGACGCGCAGATTCTGCTTTTCACCGGCGTACGATACGAGCGTTTCGGGCAGATCCCCGAACGGGTCGAACTGGACGATCGCGGCGAGCCGGTCAAGCATTGAGTTCTTAAACGTTGGAATAACAGATTGCGGCGGCTTCGGTGGCCGACCCCCTCTCTTGCAAAATCTACGACTTAGCCTGCGGCTAAGACCGTGATTTTGCTTTCTCCCCCACCAAGGGGGGAGATGGGGAGCATGCCGCGTCCGCTTGCTCCAATCTCCCCTTGGGTGGGGGAGAAAGCGATTTCAACATCTTAGCCTTAGCTAAGTGTTAGAAATCGCAGGAGAGGGGGGTGCCTCGGCGTATCCCTCACATCCCTTCGCAACTCGCACTGTCCAGAAACGCCTGTGTCGACGCGGCCATGCTCGCTTCCGGCATGACGGCGCGCAGCACGATATAGGCGTCGTTGGAGGGCATGGTGACGAGGATATGATTTTCAGTGGCGTTCGCGCCGCTGTTCTTGAGCGCGGTGATCTGCGCGTCCGTTCCGGCGATGATGTCCAGCGTTCCCTTGACCGAGGTGCGGTCGCTCATGCTGAAGATCTCGTTCGAGCGGCTGTCGTAGATGGCCGCGGACCAGAACGGCACCTTGCCTTCCGCCGTCAGGTTGACGGGACCGTCATCCACCGAAAAGGCGCACACGGCCTCTTTCAGGAACGGACCGCTGACGGCCAGGCCGCCATCCCTGGAGCTTTCGGGCAGCGGGCGGAATTCGCCGTCGGCGCCCAGGTCCAGAACGCGGGCATAGATGTCCGCCCCCGTATAGACGGGCGTGGCCAGGATGACGGTGATATGCAGGACAAGCGCGCCGAGCAGGCCGACGCCGATGGCATAGAAAAGGCTACGCATTGCCGCAGCCCTCCCGAACGATATGGGGCATGGACTGTTCGATCAGCCCGGAACTGCCCGCCACCGGTGTGTCGAACAGGGTGAAGGCAAGCCGGTAATGGCCGACCGCCGGAACCGCCAGCCAATTGCCCGGCTGCGGCGTCTGCGACACCGAGACAGTCAGCGTGCCGTCATTGTCATAGAGCACGGATTGGGCATTCAGCGCCGAGGGCAGACCGGGCAGCATCTGCAGGGGCTTGTTGGCCATGTCGCTTGTCGACAGCGTCCAGAACCGCGCCTGTGGCACCTTGCCGGAAATGCGGTAGGTGCAGCCCCCGGTCAACGCATCGCCGGCGTCGTCATTGTCGGCATAGAAGACAAGCCCCTCGGCGCTGCCGAGAAGCAGGCCCGAGGCCTTGGCGCGGTGGTTGCGGGCATAGGGGTCGGCCTCGGAGGTCTGGGCCTTCGGATAGGCCTGCCAGGCGCCGAGCACGAGGGCACTGAAGCCGGAGGAGCGACTGATGACGCTCTTCGTGATCAGGATGCCGACGCCAAAGGCGATAGCGAGCGCGACGGCAACGAGAAAGGGAACCCGGAACATGTACTGGCTTGCTTCTCTCTCGTTCCAGAGCATTTCGGAAGACATATCGGTCACCTGAAATGCTCTATGCCATTGTTTTGAGGCGATTCCGGGCGCAAGACCGGTGGCGGCTTGCGCTCGAATTGCTCTGTCTCTTCGTATCCAAGCGGGACCGGACCCTCACGCCGAGGAAGATCGTCCGGCCTCGCGTCAATTGCTGCCGATCTGCATCGGCCGGGTTGGAGCTGCCGAGGCGTCGGTCAGGGGGGCTGCGTCGGACAGCGCCTTTCCGATGCTCTCGATGAGCTTGGTGGAGGCGGGGCTCAGCATGCGCGGACGCTCGATCGAAAGCCGCGTCTCCTCCGAACCGGATTTCTTTTCGCTCGCGACATTGTTGGCGACGATCGCGGGCGTCGGATTATCGATGCCGGGGATGGGCCTGAGCGGTATCCCTTCATGCGCATAATCCATGAGCTTCTTGAAGGTCGCGGCCGGCAGCGAGCCGCCGGTGATGCGGTTGGTCGGCGAAAAGTCGTCGTTGCCGAGCCAGACCGCGCAGGTGAAATTGCCGGTGAAACCCACGAACCAGGCATCACGATAGGCCTGCGTGGTACCGGTCTTGCCGGCGGTCGGAATGCCGTTGTCCAGCGCCGCGCGCCGCGCAGTCCCGTTGACCGGAATGGTGACGAGGATGCGGTTCATCGACGTCGTCGCCTTTTCCGAAAGCACTCGTTTGGCCGCTGGTTCGTCCCGGTTGAAGTCATAGACGATCTTGCCGCTGTCGTCAGTGATCTGCGTGATGCCGTGGCGGCGGGTCTGCATGCCGCCAGACATGAACACGCCATAGGCCGTGGCCTGGTCCATCACCGTGACTTCCGACGTGCCGATCGGGATGGTCACGTCGTTCTTGATCGGCGTTTCAACGCCCATGGCATGCGCCATCTTGATGATCGGCGCGATGCCGAAATGCTCCTTGGCAAGGCGCACGGGGATCGTGTTGATCGACTTGGCAAGCCCCGTCATCAGCGTGACACGGCCCTCGTAGTTGCGCTCGTAATTCTGCGGCGACCAGTTGCCCCAGGAAATCGGCGCATCCACGATGGTGGATTCGGGCGTGAAGCCGTTCTCCATGGCCAGCGCATAGGTATAGACCTTGAAGGATGAGCCCGGCTGGCGCAGCGCCCGCGTCGCGCGATTGAACTGGCTTTCGCCATAGTCGCGCCCACCGACCATGGCCCGCACCGCGCCGCCATTTTCGATCAGCACCAGCGCGCCCTGGCCGATATGGGCGCTTTCGCCATATTGCCGGAGCGTCGACTGCATGGACTCGTCCGCCGCCTGCTGCAATTGCGGATCGAAGGTCGTCTTGACGATCAGCGTATGCGAGGACTTCGGCCCGGCAAGGCGCTTGGCCTCGTCGAAGGCCCAGTCGAGGAAGTAATCCGGCGACTGTGAAGTCGCCCGATCGACGACGCTGGCGGGATTGCGCCGTGCCGCCACCACCTGTCCCTCCGTCATGAAGCCGGATTGCACGAGATTGGTCAGCACCTCGTTGGCGCGGGCGCGGGCGGCGGGCAGGTTGACGGCCGGCGAATACTTGGTCGGGGCCTTGAACAGGCCGGCCAGCATCGCGGCCTCCGCGAGATTGATATCGGTGATGTCCTTGCCGAAATAATACTGTGCCGCCGCTTCCGCACCGAACGTGCCGGCGCCCATATAGGTGCGGTCGAGATAGAGGCGCAGGATTTCCTTTTTCGTCAGGTGCGATTCGAGCCACAGCGCCAGGAAGGCTTCCTTGATCTTGCGCTCGATGGAACGCTCGTTGTTGAGGAAGAGGTTCTTGGCCAGCTGCTGCGTCAGCGTCGAGCCGCCCTGAACGACGCCGCCGGCGCGCGCATTCGTGGACAGCGCGCGGAACAGGCCGATCACGTCGATGCCGAAATGGTCGAAGAAGCGGCGGTCTTCCGTGGAAAGCACGGATTTCACGAAATAATCCGGCAGGTCATCGACCGGGACGGAGGTCTCGTGAATGACGCCACGGTGGCCGATCTGGTTGCCGTAGCGGTCGAGGAATGTCACGGCATAGTCGCCGCGCTTGCGCCAGTCGTCCTTGGTTTCCTGGAAGGCCGGCTGGGCGAGCGCCAGCATGAGCACGAAGCCCACGGCGCCGAGCGTCATCGCCTCGCCGGCAACCTCGAACAACGCCTTCCAAAGGCCCCGCGCGCGAAAACGCTGGAAGAAGATGGTGATCGACTGCCAGCTGGAAGCCAGACGGTCGCCCAGTGTCCACAGCGCCGAATCCAGCGCCGCATCGAGCTGCAGAAAGAAAAACCGCTTGCGGACGCGCGGCTTTTCGTTCTTTGAAGGGTCGTTCGGATCGGTCATGGCGGCAGCGCTTGGGTTGGGTCGCAGGAACGTCCCCTTTCGGGACACCTGTCGTATAGAGCCAGATTTGGTTGATTTGAACGAAAATCACAAGAAAAGAATGCAGGCGATATCATGACCGCAGTCCCCTTCTGGAAAGAGAAGACGCTTCTTGAAATGTCGGACACCGAATGGGAGAGCCTGTGCGACGGCTGTGGCCTCTGTTGTCTCAACAAGCTGGAGGACTGGGACACGGGCGAAATCGCCTGGACCTCGATCCGCTGCACGCTGCTCGACGGCGACACATGCCGTTGCAAGGATTACGAGAATCGCCAGAAGACGGTGCCGGACTGCATTCGCCTGACGGTGCAATCCGTCAACGAGATCACCTGGCTGCCGCCCACCTGCGCCTATCGCCTCGTCCGCGACGGCGAAGACCTGAAATGGTGGCACCCGCTCGTCTCCGGCAATCCCGACACGGTGCACGAGGCCGGCATTTCCGTGCGCGGCCAGACGATCAGCGAAGACGGCATCGATATCGACGATTACGAGGACTATCTCGTCGACTGGCCGATCAACCGGGAAGGGTGATCCGCCCGCCCGATTGCGTCATCCGGCCGCGCTCTTGACATAAAGCAAGGCGCAACGGCTCTTGCGATGATAGATATGAAATATTATATCTATTGCATCACAGGAGACATGACCATGACCAAGAACTATCCCGAGATCATCAAGGGCATTTCCTTGAATTCCCGCAAGATCCGCAAGACCATCCCCGACACCATGGCCGGCTTCTCGCAATTGGCGCGAGAGGCCAGCAAGGATGGGGCGCTCTCGGCGAAAACCAAGGAAATGATTGCGGTGGCCATCGCAATCGCCACCCGCTGCGATGGCTGCATCGGCTATCACGTCGAGGCGCTGGTGAAGCTCGGTTGCACCTTCGAGGAGTTCAACGAAGTGCTCGGCATGACCGTCTATCTCGGCGGCGGCCCGTCGCTCATGTATGCCGCGGATGCCGTCGCCGCCTTCGAGCAGTTCTCGGCCGCACAAGGCATCACCACCGTCTGAGAGCGGACAGGGCGTGAGAAATTCCGCTTTTCCGAGAGACGGTTAGCCGAAATCGACAAAAATAGGAAAATAAGCCTTGACGGCGTGACGGTCGTTTGGTACAAACAAGGCACAGTCACAGAATTGTGGCTGCGCTAGAGGGAAACCCCGATTTCCCGTCCCGGGCCTAGAATCGCTGGCTTTCTGATGAAAGCTGCAGCGTGGGTCATGCGGGTTGAACGCGCAAGAGATGACGGGCGGCTCCGGATCACTCAGGAATTTATTCCTTGATCCGGCCGCCCGTCGGCGTTTTCGAGTGACGGGTCAGGGGCCGCGTTATTTTGTTATCGTGACCCGCTTGCCCCGGAGCGGTTCCATGGGAAGGGTTTGCGGACGCGGGTGCTGTTCTCACTCTCACTCTCACTCTCTTCTCCCCTTGGGAACATGGTGGCCAGAGGGGCTGGATGAGAGGTTCCTTTTACCGCTGACCAAGATGAGAATCCCGCATCCCCGCACTGCATTCGGGACGTCTCCCCAAGAGGAGAAGGGGCGCGAGACAAGTCGCGCATTTCCCTCATTGTCCCGGCTGCTCCGGGACACCATTCTCGGCTCCTTTCGGCTGGAGACCATCATGACATTCGACGACATTGATCCCGGCCTTTATGGCGCCTGGGGCGAGGGCGGCTATTGCGGTCGCGCCGGCTCGCCCTCCGTTCCCGAGCCTGGCTTGGCGCGGGCGGCGCGCGATCTGTCCCGTGAACTGACGCTGGAAATCAAGTCGGCGGAAGCGCTGGCTGCAGGTTCGGGGCTGCGGTCCCTCATGAACGAGGTGACCGAGGAGCTGAAGGAGCAGCTGCACCTGTTCCAGCGCCTGCGTCGCCAGGCGGCCGACCTGCTGGACGACCCCGATGGCGACCAAAAGCTCGCCCGCGCCGATCTGAAGGCCGCGACCGATGCCATTTCGCTGATCGTGCGCACGCTCGACAAGACCGACGAATTGCAGAGGAAGATCGACGATGCGGGCGAGGCGGACCGGGCGCGGCATGTCGACGATGAAACGCTGGACCGCCTCTGCGAAAACCTCAACCGCCATATCGTCGAGCGGGCCGAGGCGCTTGCCCGGTCTCGGATTGCCGATGGCTCCACTCCGGAAGAACGGCCTCCCGACGATGCGCCCGGATGAGGCGACGGGGCGGCTGGTCCAGCTTCTCAGGCTGCTGGCTCGACACGAACGAAAGATCGACAGGATTGCGGTCGCACGGATGAAGCTGCTCACCAATACTGCGGCGTTGTCGGCGGAGATCGAGGATGGGAGAAAAACCCCTCCCCACCCTCCCCACAAGGGGGAGGGAGACCGTGCGGCGCCGGTTTCCTTTGATGCGGGACCGGAGCTGGATGCCGCACCCGATATTCAGACATCGGGGCAGGCGGCAGCCACGGGTCGTCTCCCCCCTTGTGGGGGAGATGGCCGACAGGCCAGAGGGGGTCTTCCCGCCGAGTCTGCTTCAGAGCAAAATCCCTCATCTGTCCTTCGGACATCTTCTCCCCAAGGGAAGAAGAGGGAGGCGGCCGCCGATACTCCCATCGCCGCGCCATCCTCCCCCCTCCGTCATCCCGGCCTTGAGCCGGGATCCAGCTGCGCCATGGACATGGCGCGAGAGGACTCTTCTCCCTTGAACGAGTCTTCCCGCCCGCAGGCGCGGGCTGACTGGATGCCGGATCATCTCCGGCATGACGGAGAGGAGGGGACGGCGTCGATTTCTCGAAAGGCCGAAGGTGGTGGGGGTAGTCCCCATGCCATCCCCCGCTGGCGCATCGGCCCGCATCGTCTCACCGATGCCGAACTCCTCGCCGCCTCGCGCGACTGGCGCATCCTTTCCCGCCCCGAACAGCGGCCGCCGCCCGGCGACTGGCGAACCTGGCTTCTGATCGGCGGGCGTGGCTCGGGCAAGACGCGGGCAGGGGCGGAATGGGTGCATGGGTTGGCAAGAAGGAATGCAGGCCTGCGCATTGCGCTCGTGGCTGAAACCTTTGCGGACGCCCGCGAGGTGATGATCGACGGCCAATCCGGGATCATGCGCATTGCCGGGCGCGAGCGCCCGGTCTTCGAAATCTCGCGCCGAAGGCTCGTCTGGCCGAATGGCTCTACAGCCTATCTCTTTTCCTCGGAAGACCCCGAAAGCCTGCGCGGCCCGCAATTTCACGCCGCCTGGTGCGACGAGCTGGCCAAATGGAAACACGCTGAGGAAACCTTCGACATGCTACAGTTCGGCCTGCGCCTCGGCGACGATCCGCGGCAGCTGGTCACGACGACGCCGCGCCCGCTGCCGCTGCTCAAGCGCCTGATGGCGGACCCAGGCACGGCGCTGACACGCATCGCCACGCTGTCGAATGCCGGCAATCTGGCGCCCGGCTTCATCGCCGCCCTTGAGGCGCGCTATGGCGGCACGCGGCTCGGACGGCAGGAACTCGATGGCGAGCTGATCGAGGATCGCGAGGACGCGCTTTGGCGGCGCGATGCCATTCCGGTCGCTTCTCTCGGCGAAATCGGCCCGCTTACCCGCATTGTCGTCGGCGTCGATCCGCCCGCCGGTCATGGCGCGGCAAGCTGCTGCGGTATCGTGGTGGCGGGCATCGATGGCAAGGGCAGGGCGGTGGTGCTGGCGGATGCTTCAGTGGAGGCCGCAACGCCGGCCGGCTGGGCGCTGGCGGTCGCGCGCGCCTATCGCCGCTTCGAGGCGGACCGCGTCGTCGCCGAAATCAACCAGGGCGGCGATATGGTCGTCTCCACGCTGCGCGGTATCGACGAGAACCTGCCGATCACCACGGTCCGCGCCGCCCGCGGCAAGGTCGCTCGCGCCGAACCCGTGGCCGCTCTCTACGAACAGGGCCGCGTCACCCATGCAGGCCGTTTCGCGAGCCTCGAAGACCAGATGTGCGACTTTGGCCCCGACGGCCTCTCCTCCGGCCGCTCGCCGGACCGGCTCGATGCGCTGGTCTGGGCGCTGACGGCGCTGATGCTGGAGGGGCAGGGCGAGCCGCGGGTGCGGGGGGTGTGACAAGGCAAAGTGTGTGCCTGAGCGGACCCCCTCTCTTGCGATTTCTAACACTTAGCTGAAGCTAAGATGTTGAAATCGCTTTCTCCCCCACCAGGGGGGAGATTGGAGATTGCGGGATCGGCATTCTCCCCATCTCCCCCCTGGTGGGGGAGAAAGCAAAATCATGATCTTAGCCAAAGGCTAAGTCATAGATTTTGCAAGAGAGGGGGTCTTCTCCTCGTCAACGGATGCCGCGCCTCGCCCGGCATCGCAAGCCAAGCCCACCATCAATATCACAAGCAGAGCCCCATGACCGACCGCACCGGCTTCTTCACCCATGTCCGCGTCACGCTCGCACGCGGCGCGCTCTCGCCCGCGCAAGTCGACGGCCTCACACGCCTTCTCGATGCCTTCGCTGCGCGGCGCGATCTCTTCGATCTGCGCCATCAGGCCTATATCCTCGCCACCGCCTGGCATGAGACAGGCGCGCGCCTGCAGCCGGTGACGGAGAACCTGAACTATTCGGCGCGGGGGCTGCTGACGACCTTTCCGAACCGCTTTTCCGCAGACGAGGCAAAGGCCTATGCCCGCCAGCCGGAGCGCATCGCCAATCGCGTCTATGCCAGCCGCATGGGCAATGGCGACGAGGCGAGTGGCGATGGCTGGCGCTTTCGCGGGCGCGGCCTCGTCCAGATCACCGGCCGGCGCAACTATCGCTGCTTCGGCATCGAGGGTGCGCCCGACAAGGCGCTTGACCCGTCGATTGCCACCCGAATTCTCATCAACGGCATGGTCAGCGGCGCCTTTTCCGGCGCAAAGCTTTCCGACTATTTCCGCCCTGGCCGCGAGGACTGGGTGAAGGCCCGCGCCATCGTCAATGGCCGCGACAAGGCGGAACTGGTGGCGGGCTATGGGCGGGTGTTTTGGGAGGGGTTGAGGGCGGACTCCCGGTAGCGCACCGTTTCTCCTGTCCGCGCACCCCCTCTCTTGCGATTTCTAACACTTAGCTGACGCTAAGGTGTTGAAATCGCTTTCTCCCCCACAAGGGGGGAGATTGGAGCGCGCGGCTTCGGCATCCTCCTCATCTCCCCCCTGGTGGGGGAGAAAGCAAAATCACGGTCTTAGGCGAAGCCTAAGTCGTAGATTTTGCAAGAGAGGGGGTGCCACGCCATTCACCCCTCACCAAGCCTGCCAAGACAATCGGCTGACGCCTCTTGGGGCAGGCCGTCCTCTCCCACAGGGGGAGAGGACGGCCGCTTGCCCGCCACCCGAAAGGACCCCAATGCGCATCCCCTTCCTCACTCCCCGCACCACCCCCGCCGAGACCAAATCGACCGGCCTCTCCACGCTCTTCGCGCTTGCCACCTCCGGCCCGGCGCATTGGTCGCAGCGCTCCTACCAGAGCCTCGCCCGCGAGGGCTTCATGCGCAATCCGGTTGCCTACCGCGCCGTGCGGATGATTGCCGAGGCCGCCGCCTCCGTGCCGTGGATCGTGTCCGAGGACGGGGCGGAAGCGCCGGACCATGCGCTGAAAGCGCTGCTTTCCCGGCCGAATGCCCGCCAGGGCGGGGCGGAGTTCATGGAGGCGCTTTACGGCCACCTGCTGCTTTCCGGCAATGCCTTCGTCGAGCCAGTCGAGGTGGGTGGCACCTTGCGCGAACTGCATCTGCTCCGTCCCGACCGCATTCGCGTCATCGAAGGCGCGGATGGCTGGCCGAGCGCCTATGAATATCGTGTCGGCTCGACCGTCCGGCGCTTCTCGGTGGAGGCCGAGCCGGGCCTGTTGCACCTGAGGCTTTTCCACCCGCTCGACGACCACATGGGCTTTGCGCCGCTGGAGGCGGCGGCCAAGGCGCTCGACCTCTCCAATGCTTCCGCCAGCTGGAACAAGGCGCTGCTCGACAATTCGGCCCGGCCCTCCGGCGCGCTGGTCTACCAGCCGAAGGAGGGCGGCAATCTTTCCGTCAGCCAGTATGAGCGGCTCAAGGCAGAATTGGCGGAAGGCTATTCCGGCCCCGCCCGCGCCGGTCGCCCCATGCTGCTTGAAGGCGGTCTCGACTGGAAATCGATGGGGCTTAGCCCGCGCGAAATGGATTTTGCCGAGGCCAAGAACGGTGCCGCCCGCGACATCGCGCTCGCCTTCGGCGTCCCGCCCATGCTGATCGGCATTCCGGGCGACAACACCTATGCGAACTATGCCGAGGCCAACCGCGCCTTCTGGCGCCTCACCGTGCTGCCGCTCATCTTCCGCACGGCCGAGGCGATGACGGGCTGGCTGTCGGGCGTGTATCCGGAGGTGAAGCTGGGGTTTGATCTCGACCAGGTGGCGGGGCTTTCCGCCGAGCGCGGGGAATTGTGGGCGAGGGTGGGGGCTGCGGGGTTCTTGAGTGATACCGAGAAGCGCGAGGCGGTGGGGTGGGAGTGAGCGGTTGAGGTCGCGGACCCCCTCTCTTGCAAAATCTACGACTTAGCCTGCGGCTAAGACCGTGATTTTGCTTTCTCCCCCACCAGGGGGGAGACGGGGAGGATGCCGCCGCCGCTTGCTCCAATCTCCCCCTTGGTGGGGGAAAAAGCGATTTCAACATTTAGCGTCAGCTAAGCGTTAGAAATCGCAAGAGAGGGGGTAGTGCCGTTACCGCCATCCCCTCACATCACCGTCTTCTTGAATTTCCCCATTAGATGCGGCCCCGACAGCACCGGCTCATACTTGCCCGCTTCGCCCGCGCCCACACAAGACGGCAGCGTCGCGATCTCCGCATGCCAGTCCGGCTGGTGGAAGAAGGCGATGGACTGGCGGCGGTTGAGGCCGCCCTGTTCGGGCGAAACGTTGACGACGCGGTGGAGGGTGGAGACCCAGCGGTCGTTGGTCCAGCGCGCCATCAGGTCGCCGATATTGATGACGAAGGCGCCGTCGACCGGCGGGATTTCGCGCCAGGCGCCCTCCGGCGTCATGATCTCGAGCCCGCGCGAGCCGGCATCGGGCAAGAGGATCGTCAGGCTGCCATAGTCAGTATGCGCGCCGGCGCGCAGCTGCCCTTCCGGCGGCGCGCGGTCGAGTTGGGGATAGTTCAGCGCCCGCATGGCGCTGATCGGGTTCTTCAGGAACGGATCGAAGAAATGCGTCTCAAGCTCCAGAGCTTCGGCAAAGGCGCGCATGATGCGCTTGGCCAGATCCGTCATCGCCGTGAAATAGGCCTCCCAGGCGGGGCGGAAACCTTCCGGCCCATCGGGCCAGATATTGTCGGCAAAGCAGAAGGAGAGTGCGTCCTCGTCCGTCATTCCCGGCGGGGTGGAAAGCGGGCCGGCGTTGAAGCTCTCCTTCAGGTCCGGCGGGGACTCGACGCCGCGGGACTTCGCCAGCGCCTCGACGCCTGGGCCGAGATAGCCATACGGATAGCCCGCATAGGGCGGCGCGGCGCGATGCTTCACCTCCGGCGGCAGATCGAAGAAGGCGCGGGCCGTGGCGCTGAGGTTCGCAATGACCTCCGGCGCGATGCCGTGGCCGGAAATCGCGAGAAACCCCGTCTCGCGGCAGATGCGGTCGAGTTCGCGGGCGAGTGTGGCGCGTGACCCGCCAGTGGCGGATTCGAAAGCGGCAAGATCGAAGACGGCGAAATCGGATGAGGTTGTCGTCGGCAAGGGCGGGCTCCTGTGTGGCAGAGGACTGTTTCGCGTTTCAGACGCGCTGTCCAGCACCTCAGGCGTGTTTCAAGCCGTGAAAACGACCGTCTGATATTGAATTCTCTAAGCCTTATCAGAGGCTTGTAAAAGCTGGCGGATTCGTTTTGTGCGAACGGGTGTCTGCAGGCCAACCCGACACCTGAAGAGGCCGCGCCAGGGGATTCAAATGATTCGGGAAAATCCGGCAGCCTGACTCAACGTCAAGGCTTCGCCGGCGCGGGAAACGATGCGGTCACGCGCAGCCGGAATGAATGCAGTCTAACAGCGAGGGTTTAACGATGACTTATATCGTCGGCGATTCCCAGATCATGGCGGCGCGCATCGCCGGCTCGGTGGCCGGCGTGGCGATCTCGCTCATCTACATGCTGCCGCATGGACGGCGGGAGGCGGCAACGCGTCTTGCTACCGGTCTTGTCGCCGGCCTCGTCTTCGGCCCGGCCGCCGGCCTGATCGGGGCCGAGAAGCTCGACCTGCTTGCCACGCTCTCGGCCCCCGAAATCGTTCTCTCCGGCTCCGCCGCGGTCAGCCTCACAGCCTGGTGGGCGCTGGGCGCGCTGAAGAGGGTGGCGGAACGGTGGGGGCGGTGAGGGGATCATAACGAGAGAAGCCCCTCCCCACCCTCCCCACAAGGGGGAGGGAGACCGTGCCGCGTCGGCTTCGCCCAACAGTGACCACAGAGGGGTGCCGCTCTCGTCTCCCCCCTTGTGGGGGAGATGGCGGCAGCCAGAGGGGGACTTGGCTCAACACAACTTCAATTTCCTCCGTCATCCCGGATCGAGCACGGCGTGAAGGAGGTCAACTGACGCCAGACAACAAGGAAACCCCACCAATGCTGACCGCCGATTGCGAACACAAATTCCTGCCCCTCGAATTCAAGGGCCTGAGCGCCGAGGGCCGGTTCTCCGGCTATGCGAGCCTGTTCGGCGAGCCGGATCTCGGCAAGGACGTGATCGAGCGCGGGGCGTTTTCGCGTTCGCTGTCCGAACGCGGCATTGCCGGCATCCGCATGCTCTTCCAGCACGATCCGGCAAGCCCGCTCGGCCGCTGGGTGACGCTGAAGGAGGATGCGCGGGGGCTCTATGTCGAGGGCCAGTTCGCCTCCGGCGTTGCCAAAGCCGACGAGGTGCGCCGCCTGATGAAGGCCCGCGCGCTCGACGGCCTCTCCATCGGCTTCCGCACGGTGCGGGCGAAACGCGACGCCAAGACCGGCATCCGCCACATCCTCGAAGCCGACCTCTGGGAAATCTCCGTCGTCACCTTCCCCATGCTGCCGTCTGCCCGCGTCAGCGAGGTGAAGGAGATGAGCGGCGGCGCGCTGCTCGCTGCGAAGCTCCGGCACGCGGCGGGGGTGATGCGGGGTTGAAACAACGTAATGCCCGGCTCGCAACTCGCGTTCCGGTTTCGCCCGAGGGGTCGCTATCGCGGCCCCTTTTTTGTTGCCTGAAAAGGGAAATGCTGATGACCCAAGAGACACTGACCACCGCGCCGGAAATCAAGGCGGCGCCGGATGATGTGAATGCGGCTTTCGATACCTTCATGGAAGGCTTCGAGGCCTTCAAGGAGACGAATGACCGGCGGCTGGCCGAGATGGAGAAGAAGCAGGTCGCCGATGCGCTGACCGTCGAAAAGCTCGGCCGCATCGACAAGGCGATGGACGAGCAGAAGAAGCTTCTCGATCGCCTGGCGCTGAAGGGCGCGCGCCCGCCGCTCGGCCGGCCGGGCGCTTCGGCGGCCGACGCGCTGGAGCACAAGGCGGCCTTCGAGGCCTATATCCGCCGCGGCGACGAGACGAACCTGCGCGCCATCGAAGCCAAGGCGATGGCGATCGGCACGGGCGCGGATGGCGGCTATACGGTCACGCCGGAACTGGATGCCGAGATCGGTCGTCGCCTCTCGGTCGTCTCGCCGATCCGGGCGCTGGCGACGGTGCGTCAGGTTTCCACGGCCGTGCTGAAGAAGCCCTTCGCGACCTCCGGCATGGCCACCGGCTGGGCCGGTGAAACGGCGGCGCGGCCGCAGACCTCGAGCGCGCAGCTCGCCGAGCTCGCCTTTCCGGTGATGGAGCTTTACGCCATGCCGGCCGCCACCCAGGCGCTGCTCGATGACAGCGCGGTGGACATCGAAGCCTGGATGTCCTCCGAAATCGAGATTGCCTTTGCCGAGCAGGAAGGTGCGGCCTTCGTCAATGGCGATGGCGTGACCCAGCCGTCCGGCTTCCTCACAGCAAACAAGGTCGCGGATGCGAGCTGGAGCTGGGGCAAGCTCGGCTATGTGGCGACCGGTGTGTCGGGCGGTTTCGCCTCCTCCGGCCCCTCGGATGTGCTGATCGACACGGTCTATGCGCTGAAGGCCGGCTATCGCCAGAATGCGACGGTGGTGATGAACCGCAAGACGCAGAACCAGATCCGCCGCTTCAAGGACGCCAACGGCAACTATCTCTGGCTGCCGCCGACCGGCCCGGGCCAGCCGGCGAGCCTCATGGGCTATCCGGTGGTGGAAGCCGAAGACATGCCGAATATCGCCGCCGACAGCTTCGCAATCGCCATCGGCGACTTCCGCGCCGGCTATCTCGTGGTCGATCGCCTGGGCGTCCGTGTCCTGCGCGATCCCTATTCCGCCAAGCCCTATGTGCTCTTCTACACGACCAAGCGCGTCGGCGGCGGGGTGCAGAACTTCGAGGCGATCAAGCTGGTGAAGTTCGGCACGGCGTGAGGGGTGTAGTCACCGGTAGTACCCCCTCTCTTGGAATTTCTAGCATTTAGCGTTCCGCTAAGATGCTGAAATTCCTTTCTCCCCCACCCAGGGGAGATTGGAGCAAGCTGGCGCGGCATTCTCCCAATCTCCCCCCTGGTGGGGGAGAAAGCGATTTCGATGGCTTAGCCGAAGGCTAAACATCAGAAGTCGCAAGAGAGGGGGCTACCGTAGCAAAGACCCCCTCTGGCTGCCGCCATCTCCCCCACAAGGGGGGAGACGGATAGCTGCGCCGTCATCGCATATCGCAACCTTTTCAATCTCATCTGTGCTTCTGCCACAGGCATGAATTGAAGCAGGAAACCGGCGCAGCCCGGTCTCCCTCCCCCTTGTGGGGAGGGTGGGGAGGGGTCTTTCGCCCCTCTCGCTGACCCAACCGCAATATCCAAATCCACGAGGCCACCCATGACCCACGCCATCATCGCGCCACCCGCCGCCGAGCCGCTGACGCTCGCGCAGGTCAAAGCGCATCTTCGCCTCGACGACAACGCGGACGACACGCTGCTGACGAGCCTGATCGCCGCCGCCCGGCAATATCTGGAGGCGACGACCGGCCTCGCCCTCATCACCCAGCGGCTTCGCTTCTACTTCGATGATTGGCCGCAGGATGGCTTGATTCAACTTCCCATCGCGCCGCTGCAAAGCCTTGAAAGCGTGACGGTTTACGATGCAGCCGGCAACTCGCAGGCCGTGGCGCTGACCGGCCATGTGCTGGATGCCGCCGCAAGCCCTGCGCGGCTCTTCCTGGCCACCCAGCCGCCGACCAGCCGGCCGCTCAACGGTATCGAGATCGATGTCACCGCAGGCTTCGGCAATACCGGGGCCGATGTGCCCGACACGCTGACACGGGCCATGCTGATGCATGTGGCGCTGATGTACGAACTGCGCGGCGCGATCCCGTCCGACATGCAGCCCGCTGCCGTGCCCGCCGGCTACGACCGGCTGGTCGCGCCCTTCCGACCGGTGAGGCTTTGACGCCATGAACATGACCTTTCTCGACCCCGGTCAGTTCACTGCCCGGCTCGATCTCGAAGCCGCCACGCCGACGCCGGACGGGCAGGGCGGCGCGGCGCTCGCCTGGACCGCCGCCGCCTCGCTCTGGGCCCGCATCGAACCGTCCAGCTTCAGCTTCAACGAGGTGGCGGGCCAGATGCGTGGGCAATTGACGCATCGCATCTGGATCCGCGCCCGCGACGGCGTCAGCGAAGGCATGCGCTTCCGGAAAGGGGCACGCGTCTTCACCATCCGCGCGGTGCGCGACCCGGACGAGAGCGGACGCTATCTCGTCTGCCTGTGCGAGGAGGGCGCGCTATGACCGACCCGCAATCGGCTCTCTCCACCTCCATCGTCGCGGCGTTGAACGACAATGCGGCGCTGGCCGCGATCATCGGGGCGAATGCCGTCCACGACCGCCTGCTCACCAGGGCGGCCATGCCCTATGTCGTGCTGCGCGAGATCACCTCCACTGAATGGGGCGCCGACAATGACGGCGGGCTCGAACACCAGATCGCGCTCGATGCCTGGTCGTCCACGTCCGGCCATCGCGAGGCGCAGGCGATCGCCGGCCTCGTCCGCCAGAGCCTCGACAATGCGCGATTGACGCTGGCAGGCGGCGTGACGCTGGTCAGCCTCCTGCATGTGAAGACCCGCACGCGGCGCGAGGCAAAGACGGACGCCCATGTGGCGGAAATGGTGTTCCGGGCGGTGACGGTGGGGAGCGGAAGTTAAGCTATCGGACCGCTGGCCACTCCGGCGCGCTGCAATCGCGCCAGCCCGATCATTGTTCCGAGAAACACGAGTGCGATCCCGATGGAAACGGTCAACACGCCTTTCAGCCCCAGATTTTCGAGGATGGCGGCGAAGAGGAAGGGGGCCACGGCGGTGGCGGTGTACTGTGCGAGCGCCACGCGGCTGGAGATCAGCGCGAATTCGGCGCGCGAGAAGAAGGCGAGCGGCAGCAGCGTTCGCACGATGGTGACGATGCCCGCGCCGGCGCCGTAGAGCAGGACAAAGCCCGCAGGTGCTGCCAGTGACGGCGCAAACAGCGTCAGCATGCCAAAGCTCGCAAGCAGGATGACGCTTCCGACAAGTCCCGACGTGACGGTGGAAACGCGCTCGATCAGCACCGTGCTGCCCAGCCGCGCGGAAATGCCGATGACGGCGCGCAGCGATCCGAGCGCCAGTGCAAGCTCCGGTGTCGCGCCGGATTGTTTCAGCAGTTCGATCAGCGAGGGCGAGATGCCGAACGTCAGCAGCGCGATCAGGCTGGAGCCAGCCGCGATCATCGCGAGCGCGATAGCCCTTCGACGGCCCAGAAGCGGCGGGCCTTCCGCAGTGTCCGTTGCGCCCGTCTCTGCCGCCTCGATACGCCGCGGCGGCAGGGCCCGGAGATGGATCGGCAGCATGACGAAAAGATGCACGGCTGCGGCCAGATAAAGTGAAATGCGCCAGCCGAAGGCCGCATCGCCAAAGGAAAACACGGGCCAGAAGATGGCGGAGGACAGCCCGGTGAAGACCGACATGGTGGACATGGTCTTCTTCGAGCCGAGACCTTCGCGCTCGACGATGGCCGTATTGGCGGGAACGGTCAGCGCGAAGGCTCCGCCAAGCCCGATCACCACCCAGGCGGCGAAATAGCTGACCGGCCCCTGCGCCGAGGCGAGCCCGGCAAGCCCGGCCGCCAGAATGCCCGAACCCACCGCCAGAACACGCGCGGCCCCTATGCTCACCAGCAGTCGGCCGATACGCGGACTGCCGAGCGCCACCATGATCATCATCACCGAAAGCCCCGCGAAAATCGTTTCGAAGGGAAGGCCGAGATCGCGCGCCATCGGCCGCCCGAGCACGGACGGCATGTCGAATGTCGTGCCCCAGCCCAGAAGCTGGGAGGCCGACAGGATTGAGATGAGGCGAAGCTTCGCATGCGAAGCGGTGGGAGGCGAGGGAGACAAGGGAGACAAGGGCAATGCCGCGTGAGGTGAGAACCGCCGCACAAAACCACAGTCGCGGCTGCAAGTGAACCGCAATCGACCCACCCGGAAAGGATTATCCCATGACCGCGCAAAAAGGCCGCGACCTGCTTCTGAAAGTCTTCAATGCGACGTCCTCGTCTTACGTCACCGTGGCGGGCCTGCGCAGCCGCAAGCTGGCCTTCAATGCGGCCCAGGTGGACGTGACGGATGCCGAGAGCGCCGGGCGCTGGCGGGAATTGCTGGCCGGCGCAGGCGTCAATCGCGCGTCGCTTTCGGGCTCGGGCCTCTTCAAGGATGCCGCTTCCGACGAGCTGGTGCGCAGCGCCTTCTTCTCCGGCGCGATCCTCAACTGGCAGGTCGTGATTCCGGATTTCGGCACGGTGACCGGGCCGTTCCAGATCGCCGCACTCGAATATTCCGGCCAGTATAATGGCGAGGTTCTGTTCGACCTCTCGCTGGAATCGGCCGGGCAACTGACCTTCGGAGTACTCTGATGGAGCGTATTGGCAAGGGCCGCGCCAACCGCCGGCGCGGCGAGATCGAGGCGGTGATCGGTGGTGAACGACGCGTGCTCTGCCTGACGCTGGGCGGGCTTGCCGAGCTGGAGACAGCCTTCGGCGCGGAAAGCCTGCATGACCTCGCAGCCCGTTTCTCGACCGGCCGGCTGAGGGCGGCGGACATGATCCGCATCATCGGGGCGGGGCTCCGCGGCGGCGGCAATCTCCTCTCGGACGAGGATGTGGCGGAGATGGAGATCGAGGGCGGGCTGGCGGGGGCAGCGCGCATCGTGGCGGAACTGCTGCTCTCGGCCTTCGGGCCACAGGGCGAGGCGGGGCAGGGTGGCGCCGTCGCGCTGGACCCTCTCCAGCCGTAGCAGGTTCCATGCCGGCCCCACGCGCGTTCCCCTGGCGCGAGGCGATCCATGCCGGCCTGTTCCTGCTGCGGCTTGCCCCGCGCGACTTCTGGACGCTCACGCCCCTGGAATTTCACGCCATGACCGGCGGGCTTTCGCCGCGTTTCGACCTGCCGCTCAAAGACCTGATGGCGCGCTTTCCCGATGAAAAGGAGCCTTTTCCATGATTGATCCGACAAGCCTTGGCGGACCCGGCAGCCTTGATACGGCCGCCCTCGACCAGGCGATGACACAGCTCGAAGCCCGCTCGAAATCCTTCGGCGCGGCGCTTTCCTCCGCGCTCAAGTCCGCGAGCGTCGACGGCAAAAGCCTTGAGGATGTGCTGAAAGGCCTCGCCAACCGGCTGACCGACATCGCGCTATCCGCCGGCATGAAGCCCCTGGAAAACCTGATGAACAGCGCCGCCGGCAGCGTGACATCCAGCCTGGCATCCAGCCTGACCGGCAGCCTCTCCAGCCTCCTCGGCTTTGCCAAGGGCGGCGTTCCCGGCGCGATCCAGCCTTTCGCCACCGGCGGCATCGTTTCCGCGCCCACCTACTTCCCCATGGGCGGCGGACTCGGCCTGATGGGGGAGGCCGGCTCGGAGGCCATCCTCCCGCTGAAACGCGGGCCCGACGGCCGCCTCGGCGTTGCGGCGGGAATGGATGGAGGTACCGGCCAGACCATCGTTTTCAACGTCTCCACCCCCGACGCCGGCAGCTTCCGCAAATCGGAAGCGCAGATCTCTGCGATGCTGACGCGCGCGACGGCAAGGGGGAGAAGGGGCGTGTGAGTTGTCCTCCTCTTCTCCCCTTGTGGGAGAGGATAGCCTGCGCGACCTCACCATTCCAGAAGCGCAACGTCACGAAGCCATCTGCTGCAAAGGCCTTGTCTCGAACTCCATCCGCTACATTCTCTGCGTGCTGGCTGCCATCAACCTCGATAATCAGCCGCGCCTCGAAGGAAATGAAGTCTGGTATGTAACCTTTAAGCGGAACCTGGCGGCGAAATTTTACACCGCCCGTGCGGCGATCTTTGAGCTGATTCCAAAGGATTGCTTCTCCCTTCGTGCCATCCTTGCGCATTGACCGTCCGTATCGCCGATGCTGCTCCGCTGGCTCATGGTGATGCATGAAAAAGACCTCTCCGAGACTTGGGATTGCCTTCCGAATCTTCAGGGATGCAACCTTTAATACACCCCTCACCAAGCCTGCCTCGCCCATCGCCTTCGGCTCTTGGGGCAGGCTATCCTCTCCCACAGGGGAGAGGAGGAAAGGACACCACCCATGACCTCCTTCCATGAGGTCCGCTTTCCGCTCCGGCTGGCGCTTGGCGTCAGTGGGGGACCGGAGCGGATGACGGATATTGTCAATCTTTCCAACGGGCGCGAGGCGCGCAATGCGCGCTGGCGCAATTCCAGGCGGAGTTACGATGCCGGCTCGGGCATCCGCTCGGTGGCTGATCTCTACGCGGTTCTGGCGTTCTTCGAGGCGCGGTCGGGCGAACTTTACGGGTTCCGGTTTCGCGATCCCGTCGATCACCAGTCAGGCCCGCCAGGGCAGGCGATCGGCGCGACGGATCAGGTGATCGGCGCGGGCGACGGCGTCACGGCGACCTTTCCGCTCGTCAAGACCTATGCCGATGCCGCAGCCTCGACCGTGCGCACGATCACCAAGCCCGTGGCGGGTTCCGTTCGGGTTGCGGTCAATGGCGCTGAACAGGCGGCTTCGGACTTCACGGTGGATACGGTGACCGGCCGCGTCACCTTCGATCATTCGCATATCCCCCCGGCCGGCGCCATCGTGCAGGCGGGTTTCGAGTTCGACGTGCCGGTGCGCTTTGCGGTGAGCCGGATCGACATCGACCTTTCCGCCTTCAATGCCGGGCGCATCCCCACCATTCCGCTGATCGAGGTTCTGCCATGAGAATGCTTCCCGCCGCCCTGAAGGCGCATATCGACACCGGCGCGACGACGCTTTGCCGCTGCTGGCGGGTGAGGCTGCGTGATGGCGACGTACTGGGCTTTACCGAGCATGATGCCGATCTGACGGCAGATGGAACACGCTTTCTTGCCGCCAGTGGATTTTCGGCGAGCGAGGCCGAAACGGCGCTGGGGCTTGCCGCGCCCAATGGCGAGGTGGCCGGGGCGTTTTCCTCGGAGTCGATTGCGGCCGCCGACCTGGAACGCGGACGCTATGACGGTGCGCGGGTCGAGGTACTGCTGGTGAATTGGGCCGATCCGACGCAAGTCCTGCTCGAACATGTCCGGGAGATCGGCGAGGTGACGCGGACCGACAACAGCTTCCGCGCCGAACTGCGCGGACTGGCTGCCCGGCTCGACCAGCCGACCGGCCGCGTCTATGGCCGACGCTGCGATGCGCGCCTCGGCGATGGGCTATGCGGGGTCGATCTCTCGGCCTTCAGGGCAAGTGGAACCGTCGTTGCTGCCGATGCGCTGCAGGCGAGCGTGTCAGGGCTGTCGGGATTTGCGGCCGGCTGGTTCAGTCATGGCGTGCTGACATTCTCAAACGGGACACTGGCGGGTCGCGTCGTCGAAATAGCCGGCCATCAGGCGGGAGATCCCGCGCGGCTCACTTTCTGGCTGCCGCTGCCGGAAAGTCCCGCGCCGGGAGATGCATTCCACATCGTCGCCGGCTGCGACAAGGCGTTTGCCACCTGCAGGGCCAAGTTCGCCAATGCCCTGAATTTCCGGGGCTTCCCCCACATGCCGGGGTCCGACTTCGCCTATAGCTACGTCAGCGGCGCGACGACCCATGACGGGTCGGTGCTGGTGACTTGATGTCCTCTCCGCGTGTGGGAGAGGAGGCGTGAACGTCAGCGACCGGCCTTCTGGCGAAAACCGAGCTTATTCAGCAGCGACGTGCGCTCCGGCGCGGAAATCAGAAAGAAGCCGGCAAAGACCAGACTAACGATGATGAGTGTCTGCAACGACATGTGCGATCCCCAAAATACAGACTCGATACTCTCTGTAATCGCGATGGCCGGCGGAAGTTCCCCCTCGAGCCGCATCGTTAACGAATTATTTACACGAACCTACCTGAACTGGACATGAACCCGGTGAAAACTTCGGTCCTTATGCTTAATATCGCCGCCGGGTGGATCGGGACACCCTATCGGCATCAGGCCTCGATGAAGGGCGTCGGCTGCGATTGCCTGGGCCTCGTTCGTGGCGTCTGGCGCGAGCTTTACGGCGAGGAGCCGGAAGAGCCGGAGCCTTACGCGCCCGACTGGGCCGAGCGCGGCGGCCGCGAGCGGCTGGCCGAGGCGGCGCTCCGCCATTTCGGCCCGCCGATTGACCGGACCGACATGCAGCCGGGCGATGTCCTTCTCTTTCGCTTCAGGCCTGGCGCTGCGGCCAAGCATCTCGGCATCCTGGCGGACGAGGGCCGCTTCATTCACGCCTATGAACAGGCCGGCGTGGTCTCCTCGCCACTGGTTCCTTCCTGGGCGCGCCGCATCGTTGCCGTCCATCGCTTCCCTGAACAATCGAGGTAGATCTCATGGCGACATTGCTGTTGCAGGTGGCGGGCGCGGCGCTCGGTTCCGTCTTCGGGCCCGTCGGCTCTGCACTCGGCCAGGCGGTGGGGGCTCTGGCCGGCGCCTCGATCGACCGCGCGCTGATCGGTTCCGGCTCCACCGTCACCGGTGCCCGGCTCGCCACGGCGCGCATTCCGGGTGCCGACGAAGGCACGCCGATCACTCGCGTTTACGGCACGGCACGCATCGGCGGCACGCTCTTCTGGGCTACCCGCTTCGAGGAGGAGGTGACGGCCGAGCGCTCCGGCGGAAAGGCGCTGGGTGGCGGCGTCGCCACCACGAGCTACAGATATTTCGCGAATTTCGCGGTCGGGCTCTGCGAAGGCGAGATCGCCACGATCCGCCGCGTCTGGGCCGATGGCCAGGTGCTCGATCTCGCCGGCGTCGAGATGCGCCTCTATCACGGCACGGCCGATCAGATGCCCGACCCGCTGATCGAGGCGAAGCAGGGGGCGGGCAACACGCCGGCCTATCGCAACACCGCCTATGTCGTCTTCGAGCGCCTGCCGCTCGGCGATTTCGGCAATCGTATTCCCGTTCTCCAGTTCGAGGTCGTACGCCCCGTGGGAACGCTGGAAAGGGAGATCGAGGCGGTCACCATCATTCCCGGCGCGACCGAGCATGGCTATGCGCCCGATCAGGTGAGCGAGGTGACGGGCCCCGGCGCGTCCCGCATCATCAACCGCAATGTCGGCTATGCCGCAACCGACTGGCAGGCTTCGCTCGACGAGCTGCAGGCGCTGTGCCCGAACCTCGGGCGCGTGTCGCTGGTCGTCTCTTGGTTCGGCACGGACCTTCGCGCCGAACAGTGCCGCGTCGTGCCGGGCGTCGAGGTGGAGAGCCGCACGCAGGAGACTGCGCCCTGGGAGGTCTCCGGCGTGTCGCGCGGTGCGGCGCATCTCGTCTCGCGCGTCAATGGCGGCCCGGCCTTTGGCGGCACGCCCGACGATGCTGCCGTTCTCGCCGCGATCGCCGATCTCAAGGCGCGCGGGCTCGCCGTGACGCTCTACCCGCTGATGATGATGGATATCCCGGCCGACAACACGCTTGCCGACCCCTATGGGGCGAGCCGCCAGGCGACCTATCCCTGGCGTGGTCGCATCACGGCCTTGGCCGACCGGAACGCCGCGACCCGCGCTGCCGTCAATGCCTTTTGCGGCGATGCGCAGCCGGGCGATTTCACGATCACGGGCAATGCGGTGCGCTATGTCGGGGCGGGCGAGGGCTATCGCCGCATGATCCTGCATTATGCACATCTCGCCGCGATGGCCGGCGGGGTGCATTCCTTCATCATCGGCTCCGAAATGCGCGGTCTGACAAGGCTTCGCGACGCGTCGGGGGCGTTTCCCTTCGTCGAGGCGCTGATGGCTCTGGCGGACGATGTGCGCGGCATTCTGGGTGCGGACGTCAAGCTCACCTATGCCGCCGACTGGAGCGAATATGCGGGCTTTCATCCCGACGACGGTTCCGGCGATCTCCTCTTCAACCTCGATCCGCTCTGGGCTAGCCCCTTCATCGACGCGGTGGGCATCGACAATTATCTGCCGCTGGCCGACTGGCGTGACGAGGACCTGCTGGCCGAAAACCCCGATGGCGCGAGAACGGCGGACGATCGCGATGCGATGGCGCGCGCCATCACGAGCGGGGAATATTTCGACTGGTACTATGTCGACGATGCGGCGCGGGCGAACCGCAGCCGCACTGCCATTAGCGACGGCGCGGCCGGCAAGCCCTGGGTCTATCGCGCCAAGGATATTGCCGGCTGGTGGGCGAACCCGCATTACGACAGGCGCGGCGGAGCTGAACTTTCCAGTCCGACCGCCTGGCTGCCGGGGATGAAGCCCATCTGGTTCACCGAACTCGGCTGCCCGGCCGTCGAGCGTGGGGCGAACCAGCCGAATGTCTTTCCCGACCCGAAATCGGCGGAAAGCGCGTTGCCGCATTTTTCTTCCGGTCAGCGCAGCGACGCCATGCAGCGCCGCGTTCTCGAGGCGCATTACGGTCACTGGAAGGGGGCAAACGCACCGCCCGGCATGCTCTCGGCAGGCGATATCACGGTCTGGACCTGGGACGCGCGACCGCTCCCGGCCTTTCCCTATGATACCACCCTGTTTGCCGATGGTGGCAACTGGCAGACGGGTCATTGGCTGAACGGCAGGCTGGGCGCGGGAACGCTGGCCGACGTCATCGCCGCCATCCTCGCCGACAATGGATTTACCGATTTCGACGTCTCGGCGGTTTCCGGCGATCTCACCGGCTATGTACAGGGCGATGTCGTTTCCGCACGCACCATGATCGAGCCGCTGATGGCCGCCTTCCAGATCGATTGCCGCGAGAGCGGCGGCAGGCTGGTCTTTTCGTCGCGTGCGAAACTCTCCGCCCCGGCCGTTGTGCTCGATGTGCTGGCAGATCTTGCGGATCAGCCCCTGTGGAGCGAGACGCGGGCGCAGGAAAGCGACGTGGCGGCGCAGGCGACGCTGAACTACGATGACGAGGCCGGCGATTACGAGAGCGCGGTCGCGCGTTCGCGCCGCATGGCCGCAGGCAATGACCGCGTCGCCTCGGCTGCCGTCGCCGGCGTCTTGCCGGAGGCAACAGCCGCGGCCGCCGCGGAGGAAATCCTGCGCGATCAGCGCCTGGCACGCCGCTCGCTGAAACTCGGTGTGGCGCCATTCCGGATGGACCTGGAGCCGGGCGATGCCGTCACGCTTCCCGGGCTTGCAGGCCGCTTTCGCATCGCCCGCATCGAGGATGGCGTGGCACGCGCGATAGAGGCGGTGGAATATGCCCCGCCGGTCGGCGCGCACGCCTATGGGCAGAGCGTCACGAGGGCGGGTTCGGGTGGGGCCTCGCCGGCCTTCGCGCCCGAAGTTGTCTTTCTCGACCTGCCCCGACTGGGGTCCGGATCGCCCGAAACCTATGCCAGTGCTGCGCTTCTTTGTCGACCGTGGCGCACCGTCGGGCTCTCCGCGTCGAGCGGCACCGAAGGCTATCGCACGCGCGCGGTCGCGACACGGCCGGCAACGATGGGCAGGCTCGCGAGCCCGCTCGTCCCGGGGGTCTCGGGACGCGTCGACAGGGTGGGCGTGCTGGACGTGGAACTCGGCTTCGGCAGCTTCGCTTCGGTGAGCCGGGCCGAGTTGCTGAACGGCTCGAACCGTCTGGCCGTCCGCGCCGGTAACGGCGTCTTCGAGATCGTCAGCTTCCAGACGGCGCAGGAAATGGCAGCGGGTCGTTGGCGGCTCACGAGCCTGTTGCGTGGCCAGTTCGGGACCGTCGACGCCATGATGGCAGGCGCCGCGACCGGGGCGGATGTCGTCCTTCTCGACGATGCCATCGTCTCGCTGGGACTGGATCCGAGCGAGGCGGGACTGGCGCTCAATTGGCGCGCCGAAGCGGGCGTGACGAGCGTGGGGCCTTTCGTCTTTGCCGGTGGCCGACGCGCCGCGACGCCGCTTGCACCTGTTCACCTGTCGGCAGCGCTGCTGGCGACGGGCGATCTCCGCCTCTCCTGGACACGATCCGGCCGGATTGATGGCGACAACTGGGATGCTTATGACATTCCGTTTGACGAGCCGGAGGAGCGCTATCTGGTTGAGGTCCTCGATGCCGCCGGCGTCAGCATACGCCATGCGGAGGTGACCGCTCCGGCCTTCGCCTATCCCGCGCCCGATGTCCTGGGCGATTTCGGTGCGCTGCCGTCAACGATCCGCTACCGCGTCCGCCAGATCGGCTGGAGCGTCGCCTCCGGTGTTGTTGCCGAAGCAACGCTCCCGCTGTGAATGCATGACCCTCATCAACCCGAAGGAGAAGACGCATGGAAGACTTCAAGACCTGGTATCAGTCCCGCACCATCTGGGGTGCGATCATCGCCATTTCCGCCTCGCTGGCGCATGCGGGCGGCTATAACCTGTCGGTGGCCGATCAGGGGCAACTGGCGGATGCGGCATTGTCGCTTGCCGGCACGCTCGGCGGGCTGATTGCCATCTGGGGCCGCATGAAGGCTACAGTCAAGGTTGCGTGAAGCTGGCGCGTTCGCCGATTGTCCCGCATCCCCGGCATTTCGGGGGTGCGGGACGCGCCCGGTACGCTATTCTCAGGTGATTCGGATCTCGGCTTCTTGGGATGTTCAAATGATTTTCAATCTTCTGTTCTGGACCCTGTTTCCCCTCGTCGTTGCCCTCGGCTGCTTCGCCTTTGTTGCCTATGATTTCGACGGGCCTGGTTCTCGATTCCGCAAGTGACGCGGACCGCACTGAGGCGCGATCGGACACTTCGATGGCCGGGGTGAAAGAACGGGGACGACGCTTTTCCAATGGCTGTGTCCGCTTGCGCGGAGACGAGTTTTCGGCACATGTTCATTTGTCATTCAGATGCGCATCTGTATGAATGGGCTCGATTTGAGACATCCAAAGCTCATGAAAGCAAGGCAATGGGATCGCATCTGATTTTGGCCGTGGCGGCCCTCGGACTTGGTATGGTGGGAGAGCCGGCCAACAAGAACCTTATCGCCGTTCGTGGCGATTGTTCGGCAGCCGCGCGCGAGGCGCTGTCGGAAAACGGCGGGACGCTTCTGTCCGTGGAACCCGTTGGCAACGAATGCGTCATCACGATATTGGTGCAGAACAACGGCGAACGGCCGAAGAAAAAGGTCGTGCACAAGCCGATGTAACGAGCGCCGGCAGGGACGGCACGAAAAAACGGGATCCTACGAATGCGCATACTGGTCGTGGAAGACGACGAAAACCTGAACCGTCAGCTGAGCGAATCGCTCAAGGAGGCGGGCTATGTCGTTGATCAGGCCTTTGACGGCGAGGAGGGCCATTTTCTCGGCGACACCGAGCCCTATGACGCCGTCGTTCTCGATATCGGCCTTCCGGAAATGGACGGCATCACGGTGCTGGAAAAATGGCGCGCCGCGGGGCGTGTCATGCCCGTGCTGATCCTGACCGCCCGCGACCGCTGGTCCGACAAGGTGGCCGGCATCGATGCCGGCGCGGACGATTATGTGGCCAAGCCCTTCCATATCGAGGAAGTTCTGGCCCGCCTTCGCGCGCTCATCCGCCGCGCCGCCGGCCATGCCTCCTCCGATCTCATCTGCGGCCCGGTCCGTCTCGATACGAAGAGCTCCAAGGCAACCGTCGATGGCGTGACGCTGAAGCTGACCAGCCACGAATTCCGCCTGCTTTCCTATCTCATGCACCACATGGGCGAGGTGGTGTCGCGCACCGAACTGACCGAACACCTCTATGATCAGGATTTCGACCGCGACTCGAACACGATCGAGGTTTTTGTCGGTCGGCTGCGCAAGAAGATGGGCGTCGACATGATCGAGACGGTTCGCGGACTGGGATATCGCATGCAGGCACCCGCAAAATGAGGCGCGTCGAATGAGGCCCGAGCCATGAGAATCGGGTTTGGCGCACAATCGCTGACGCTCCGCGTGGTCCTGTCGGTTTCGATCTGGGCCATCGCCGGTCTGGTCGTGATTGCCATCGCGATTTCGACGCTCTACCGGCGCGACGCCGAAAAAAGCTTCCGCGATCTTCTGCGCGCCCATCTCTTCAATGTGGTCAACTCTGTTTCCATCAATGAAAACCGGCAATTGACTGGAAGGCCCGAACTGGGTGACCTGCAATTCTCGCAACCGGGAACCGGATGGTACTGGATTGCCGAGGGGGTCGGTCAGTACAAGACGACGCCTCTTGTCTCTCCCTCGCTGGGGGCGACGCCACTGCCGGAAAAGCCGGCGAGCGAGGTCCCCTTCGACATCCGTTTCCAGCGCTTCTACGACATGAAGGATGCGGTGGGAAACAACGTGTCCGTCGCCGAAACCGAAGTCGAACTCGACGATCAGGGCGACATCGTCCGTTTCCGCGTCACAGGCAATAAGTCGGTGGTGGAGGCCAGTGTCGCCGCCTTCAATCGCAGCCTCTATCTCGCGCTGACGATTTTCGGCGCCGGAAGCCTGTTGGCAAATGCGCTGGCCATCCTGATCGGCTTGCGCCCGCTCGACCGCGTGCGCAATGCGCTTGAGAACATTCGCGCAGGCCGCGCCGAGCGCCTGGAGGGTCGTTTCCCGAGTGAAATCCGGCCGCTCGCCAACGAGGTCAACGCCCTCATCGATAACAACCGCCGCATCGTCGAGCGCGCGCGCATGCAGGTCGGCAACCTGGCCCATTCGCTGAAGACGCCGATCGCCGTGCTTCTCAACGAGGCGCGCGCCATGACGCCGTCTCACGGGACGCTCGTCACCCAGCAGGCGGAGGCCATGCAGTCGCAGGTGCAGTCCTATCTCAACCGCGCGCGCATCGCTGCTCAGCGCGAAACGGTGCTGGCGCGGACCGAAGCGCGTCCTGTGCTCGACCGCATCGTCCGCGTCATGCAGAAGCTCAATCGCGAGATCGATTTCAAGACGGAGGACAGGGCGCGGGGCACCGTCCTGGCGATGGAACAGCAGGACATCGAGGAAATCCTCGGCAATCTTCTGGAAAATGCCGCCCGCTTCGCGCGATCGACCATTTCCGTCTCGCTGGTCGAACTGGACCAGCAGGAGGGGCGCGACATGGTCGAGCTGATCATCGAGGACGATGGCCCGGGCCTGGATCCGGACGAGATCAAGGAGGCGATGAAGCGGGGCAGGCGGCTCGATGAAAGCCGGCCCGGTTCAGGCCTCGGCTTGTCGATCGTCAGCGAGATCGTTTCGGAGTATTCCGGACGCTTCAGCCTGTCGCGCTGTTCGTCCGGCGGCCTGCGCGCTTCGCTTATTTTGCCGACTGTGACGCAGGAAAAAGCCAAACGTGGTTGATTCTGAGGCGCTTGTTCCCCATAATTAATGTGGACAAGTGAAACGGGCGCATCATGGTGATCAGTTGCGGCCCGTTCTGGTAGCGAAGACAGACGGGGCAACGGGGATATGACAGTCGGGGTGACCACGCAACTCGTGAAGCTGACGGGGACTTGCGCCATGTTGGCGGCGTCGCTGATCATGTCTGGTTGCGCAAGCGCATCAAGGCAGTCCGCCGTGCCGTTGGCCTTCGCTGCTCCGCAAACATCCTATTCCTCCGGCGATGCCTTTGTTCGCGCGCTTGATGGCGGCCTCGTATCGAAGATCCAGGGCGCAAATCTCGGAACGGAAGACCGCAAGCTGGCGCTGCAGGCCGAATACAAGGCGCTTGAAGATGCTCCGGGCGGGCAGGCTGTTCCATGGTCGGGCGCCACCGGCGTGAACGGCACCGTGGTTGCCGCAACACCCTATCAGGTGGGCACCCAGAATTGCCGGCAATACACCCAGACGGTGAATGTCGACGGACGCGCCATGGTGGCGCGCGGCGCCGCCTGCCGCAATTCCAACGGCACCTGGACGCCGCTGACCTGATCCGTCTGCGGGAAAATCGCACCCGATTTTCGCAAAGCCTGATGCCGAAGGGTTCACCTCACAAAGAATTGATGCCCGCAACCATTTGAGCGAGGTCAAACGCCCGCGTCAAATTGCCGTGTATTGCCTTTTGTCAGTTGGAAACCCTTTGGCCTTCGGGTAATTGAGCGGCATGCTATTCTGGATCATTGTCTCCTGCGTCACCGCGCTTCTGGCGGCCGCACTTCTCGCGCCGCTCCTGCGTCGCTCAGCAACGGCTGGCGGCGAGCACAGCCACGACGTCGAGGTCTATCGCGACCAGATGGCAGAGGTCGATCGCGACGCAGCCGCAGGGTTGATTTCGGCCGATGAGGCCGAATATGCGCGCGCCGAGATCGGACGCCGGCTGCTGGCTTCCGCCGAGAAGGCAAACCGCGAGGCAGGCGGATCGAGCGCGAACGCGAAATCCGGTCGCCATCCGCTGGCCCAGGCGTTCATCATCCTTCTCCTGCCGGCGATCGGCATCACCCTCTACCTCATGACCGGCAATCCCGGGATGCCGGATGCACCGCTTGCCGCGCGTCTGGCCAATCCCGGCAATGATGTCGGGCTTCTTCTGGCCAAGGCGGAAAATCACCTGATCCAGAACCCGGACGATGGCGCCGGCTGGGATCTGGTCGCGCCGATCTACCTGCGCAACCGGCGCCCCTCCGATGCGGCGAATGCCTATCGCCAGGCGATCCGCATCCGCGGAGAGAGCGCGGAGCGTCTTTCCGGACTGGGAGAATCGATCGTGGCCTCGAATCAGGGCCTGATCAATTCCGAAGCCACGGACGCCTTCCGCAAGGCGCTGAAACTTGACCCGAACGATGCGCGATCCGAATTCTACCTTGCTTTCGGGCTGGAGCAGGAGGGGCGCAGCATGGAGGCGCTTGCCGCCTTCCAGGCGCTCGCCAAGTCTTCGCCGCCGGATGCACCCTGGCAGCCGATCGTCGCGCAGCACATAGCGACGCTGCAGAAGGGGCCGGCCGAGGCGAAACCCGCCCCGGATGCCCCGGGCAACCCGACTGCCGCCGATATGGCCGCCGCACAGGACATGAGTGCCGGCGACCGGCAGAAGATGATTGAGAACATGGTCTCGGGCCTCGATGAAAAGCTCAAGGCCAATCCCGATAATTTCGAGGGCTGGATGCGCCTCGTGCGCTCCTATGCCATGCTGAAGCAGCCAGACAAGGCCGGCGATGCGTTGGCCCGCGCGCTGAAGGCTTTCCCGGCCGAGGGAGAGCAAGGCAAGCAGCTCGTGGCGCTCGCCAGCCAGCTCGGTATCAAGGCTCCGGAGGCAAGCCGATGACCCGCAAACAGAAGCGCCTGGCCATCATTTCCGGCGGCGTCGGCTTCATCGTGGTGGCCGTTCTGCTCGTGATGTTCGCCTTCAGCCAGTCGGTGTCCTATTTCTACGTTCCGGGCGATCTCGCCAAGGCTGATGTCAAGCCGGGGACGCGCATCCGTCTCGGCGGCCTCGTCAAGGCAGGGTCCTGGGTGCGCGGCGAGGGCACCACGTCTACTTTCGAAGTGACGGACACGATCTCGACGGTCAAGGTCACCTATACCGGGATCCTGCCGGATCTGTTCAGGGAAGGGCAGGGGGTGGTGGCCGAGGGTGCGTTTGTGGCGGGCAGCCCGGTCTTCGTGGCCGATACCGTGCTCGCCAAGCATGACGAGACATATATGCCCAAGGATGTGGCGGACCGGCTGAAGGCGCAAGGCGTCCAGCTCAGCGGCAAGGAGAAGATCAAGTGATCGTCGAATTCGGCCTTTATGCGCTTGTCCTGTCGCTTGCGACGGCGGTCGTTCTGTCTGTGCTGCCGGTGGTTGGGGCGCGTCGAGGCGATGCAAACCTCATGGCGGTCGCTCCCGTCGCCGCGCTTGGCCAGTTCGTGCTGGTGGCGATTTCCTTTGGCGTCCTCATGCACGCACATCTGGTGTCGGATTTCTCCGTTGCCAATGTCTGGGAAAATTCGCATTCGCTGATCCCGACGCTCTACAAGGTCTCCGGCGTCTGGGGCAATCACGAAGGCTCGATGATGCTCTGGCTGTTCATCCTGTCGCTGTTCAGCGCGCTCGTCGCCCTCTTCGGCGGCAACCTGCCTGCCTCGCTGAAGGCCAATGTGCTCGCGGTGCAGGGCTGGATTTCCACCGCCTTCATCCTTTTCATCGTGCTGACCTCCAACCCGTTCACGAGGATTTTCCCGCCGCCGCCGGAAGGGCGCGACCTGAACCCGGTCCTTCAGGACGTGGGCCTCGCCATCCATCCGCCGCTTCTCTATCTCGGCTATGTCGGCTTCTCGGTCTGTTTCTCCTTCGCAGTGGCCGCGCTGATGGAAGGCCGCATCGACGCCGCCTGGGCGCGCTGGGTGCGACCCTGGGCGCTTGCCGCCTGGACCTTCCTCACCGCCGGCATCGCCATGGGCTCCTACTGGGCCTATTACGAACTCGGCTGGGGTGGCTGGTGGTTTTGGGATCCGGTCGAAAACGCCTCCTTCATGCCCTGGCTTGCCGGCACGGCGCTGCTCCACTCCGCGCTGGTGATGGAGAAGCGAGAGGCTCTGAAGATCTGGACCGTGCTTCTGGCGATCCTCACCTTCTCTCTGTCGCTGCTCGGCACGTTCCTCGTTCGCTCCGGTGTGCTGACGTCTGTCCATGCCTTTGCCAGCGACCCGTCACGCGGCGTCTTCATTCTCGCGATCCTCGTCCTCTTCATCGGCGGCGCGCTGACACTCTTCGCGCTGCGGGCCGGCAGCCTGACGGCGGGCGGTCTCTTCGCGCCCGTCTCGCGGGAAGGGGCACTGGTGCTGAACAACCTGATCCTGACCGTCTCGACCGCCACCGTCCTCATCGGCACGCTCTATCCGATGGCGCTGGAATCGCTGACGGGCGAGAAGATTTCCGTCGGCGCGCCCTTCTTCAACCTGACCTTCGGCCTCCTCATGCTGCCTTTGCTGCTCGCCGTCCCCTTCGGTCCGCTCCTTGCCTGGAAGCGCGCCGATCTGCTGGGCGCGGCACAGCGGCTTTTCTTTGCGGTCGCCGCCGGCTTCATCATGGCGATCACCATCTGGTATTTCGAAAGAGGCGGGCCGGTTCTTGCCGTTCTCGGCATGGCGCTCGCCTTCTATCTTATGGTCGGCGCGCTGACCGATCTCTGGCTGCGCGGCGGTTTCGGCAAGGTTCCGTTGGCGACGGCGCTGCGGCGGCTCGCGGGGCTGCCGCGTTCTGCGATCGGTACTGCGATAGCCCATTTCGGCCTCGGCGTGAGCGTGCTCGGCATTATCGCCGTCAGCGCCTTCCAGACCGAAAACGTGTTGGAAATGAAACCGGGCCAGACCGTTGATGCCGGGGGCTACGTGTTGAAATTTGAAGGCATGGAGCGCGGCCAGGGGCCGAACTTCACCGAGGACCGCGGAACATTCACCCTGACGAAAGATGGCGCCGCCCTCGGCCAGATTTCCTCTGCCAAGCGTGTCTACATGGCGCGCCAGATGCCGACGACGGAAGCTGGAATCCGCACATTCGGCCTCAGCCAGTTCTATATCGCGCTGGGCGACGTCATGCCGGATGGGGGCATTGTCGTGCGCGTCTGGTGGAAGCCATTCATCGTCTGCATCTGGTTTGGCGCGCTGATCATGATGTTTGCCGGCTTCGTGTCGCTCTCGGATCGCCGGTTGCGCGTCGGCGCGCCCGCGCGGCGCATGAAAAAGGCGGCCGCGCCAGCGCTGGAGGCAGCCGAATGATCCGTCGGCTGGCTTTCGCGCTGTTTCTGCTGCTGTCTGCCCTGCCGGCCCATGCCGTCAATCCGGATGAAGTCCTCGCCGATCCGAAGCTGGAGGCAAGGGCGCGTGAAATTTCCTCGCATCTGCGGTGTCTTGTCTGCCAGAACCAGTCTATCGACGATTCCAACGCGGAACTCGCACGTGACTTGCGCCTCTTGGTTCGAGAAAGGCTGAAAGCCGGCGCGTCCGACCAGCAGGTCTACGATTATCTCGTTTCGCGCTACGGCGAATTCGTGCTCCTGAAGCCACGGCTTTCGGAACATACGCTGTTTCTGTGGGGTGCGCCGGCGGTGCTCGCCATCGTCGGGATCATGGCGCTAGGGTTCTTCGCGGCGTCGCGTACGACGCGCAGAAAAACAGCTGTTTTGACGGATGAAGAAAAAGCGCGCGTCGAAGCAATTCTCAAAGAATAACTATGCTTCACTTATCGTTTTATACAACATTACGAAAAATTCATTCCCTAGCCACTTCACAGTAAGGTCTTCTGGTCTATCTCTTGTCCATCAACTGATCGGGCCGCGACGAACGGTCCTGACAACTGAAAAAGGGTGGTAGATCTATGTCTTCTTCGAATTCCAATCGTGGTCAGTCCTATAAGGTGATCCTCAAGTCGACGGCTGTGGCAGGTCTTGCCGCCGTTCTTCTGTCGTCCGGTCTTCCGGCACGCATCACCAGCGCTTTTGCAGAGCCGGTTCATCTCGATGCCCCGCAGATGACGGGTTTCGCCAACATCGTAAAGGCTGTGTCTCCGGCGGTTGTTTCGGTTCGTGTCGAGTCCCGTGTCCAGCCCGTGTCCGACGATTCCAGCGGCTTCAGCTTTGATTTCGGCCCCGGTTTCGATCAGCTTCCCGACAACAGCCCGCTGAAGCGTTTCTTCAAGCAGTTCGGCGGACCTGATGGCCAGAAGGGTGGTCAGCACGGTGAGAAGAAGCCTGGCGAAAAGGGCCCGCTGCGTCCGGTCGCCCAGGGCTCGGGCTTCTTCATCTCTGAAGACGGTTATATCGTCACCAACAACCACGTCGTATCCGATGGCAGCGCCTATGTTGTTGTCATGAACGATGGGACCGAGCTGCCTGCCAAGCTCATCGGCACCGATCCGCGCACCGACCTCGCCGTCCTCAAGGTCGAGGCCAAGGACCGCAAGTTCACCTATGTCAAATGGGCTGACGATGCCAAGGTGAATGTCGGCGACTGGGTCGTGGCCGTTGGCAACCCCTTCGGCCTCGGTGGTACGGTGACGTCCGGTATCGTATCGGCCATGGGTCGCGACATCAATTCGGGGCCATATGACGACTTCATCCAGATCGATGCTGCGGTGAACCGTGGCAATTCCGGTGGCCCGACCTTCAACCTCAACGGCGAAGTGGTGGGTATCAATACCGCGATCTTCTCGCCGTCCGGCGGTAGCGTCGGCATCGCCTTCGATATCCCGGCGTCCACGGCGCAGACCGTTGTTGCCGAACTGATCAAGTCGGGCAAGATCGAACGCGGCTGGCTCGGCGTGCAGATCCAGCCAGTTACCAAGGACATCGCAGAATCTCTGGGCCTGTCCGAAGCGCAGGGCGCGCTTGTCGTGCAGCCGCAGGAGGACAGCCCCGGTATGAAGGCCGGCATCAAGACGGGTGACGTCGTCACCGCCGTCAATGGTGAGCCGGTCAAGGATGCCCGTGACCTTGCCAAGCGGATCGGGGCACTGCGTCCCGGCACGAAGACCGACATCACCATCTGGCGCAACGGGAAGTCCCAGACTCTCCAGCTGACGGTCGGCACGCTGCCGCCGGAACAGAAGATGGCCTCGAAGGACGGTAACAACCAGCAGGATCAGGGTGATCAGAAGCAGACCTCGCTGTCGTCGCTCGGCATCACCGTCGGTCCGACCGATGACGGCAAGGGCGTCGCGGTTATCTCCGTCGATCCGAATTCGGCTGCTGCCGATGCCGGCATCAAGCAGGGCGACCGCATCGCGGCCGTCAACAACAAGGACGTGAGCTCCGGCAACGAAATCACGAGCCAGCTTGACGCCGCCAAGAAGGAAGGTCGCACCAAGGCGCTCTTCCAGGTGGAAACAGACAACGGCAGCCGCTTCGTCGCCCTGCCGACTGACAAGGGTTGATCCCGTCAGGTCGTCATGAACGCGCGGCGCTGGAGAAATCCGGCGCCGCACATCCTCATGTCGCCATTTTCCGCTGGAGAGGCTATCATCATGCGTATGAAGATTCTGATTGTTGAAGATGACCTAGAGGCTGCGGCCTACCTCTCGAAGGCTTTCCGTGAAACAGGCATTGTCGCTGACCACGCAAGCGACGGTGAAAGCGGCCTCTTCATGGCCTCCGAGAATGCCTATGATGTTTTGGTGGTTGATCGCATGCTGCCGCGCCGGGACGGCATTTCGTTGATCACCGAATTGCGTACCCGCAGCATCGAGACGCCGGTTCTCATCCTGTCCGCCCTGGGCCAGGTCGATGACCGTGTCGAGGGACTGCGCGCCGGTGGCGACGACTATCTGCCGAAGCCCTATGCATTCTCCGAGCTTCTGGCCCGCGTCGAGGTTCTCGGTCGCCGCAAGGGCGCGCCGGACAAGGACATGGTTTATCGCGTGGGAGATCTCGAGCTTGACCGACTGGCTCACGAGGTGAAGCGCGGCGGCAAGGAAATTCTGCTGCAGCCGCGTGAGTTCCGCCTGCTTGAATATTTGATGAAGAACGCCGGGCAGGTCGTCACCCGGACGATGTTGCTCGAAAACGTCTGGGACTATCATTTCGATCCGCAGACCAATGTCATTGACGTCCACGTTTCCCGTCTTCGCTCCAAGATCGAGCGTGAGACGGAGCGTCCGCTTCTGAAGACTGTGCGCGGCGCGGGCTACATGATCAAAGACGAAGCCTGATCCAGATGCTTCATCAGCTCCGCATCCTGATGAAGAGCACAGCCGTCCGGTTGTCGGCTCTTTACATTCTCCTCTTCGCCTTCTGCGCCGCATTCCTCGTGATCTATGTCGCGGGCATGTCGGCCAACTTCCTGCGTGAGCAGACGCAGAATGCGATTGCGCAGGAAGTGGAAGAGATCAGCCATATCTACGAAGCAGCCGGAATGAACGGTCTGGTGAAGACGCTGGAGCGTCGTTCGCGTCAGCCCGGCGCCAATCTCTACGTGATTGCCGGCCCCTCGGGCGATTTCCTCGCCGGCAACGTCGCCGCGATCCAGCCCGGCATCATGGGCGATCCCGGCTGGACCGACACGCCGTTCCGCTATGAACGCTTCGGCGATGAGAACAAGGACAAGGCCAAGCTGCAACCTCACATGGCGCTGGCAAACGTCTTCGTGCTTCCCAATGGCCTGCGCGTTCTGGTGGGGCGAGATCTCGGTGAACCGGAACATTTCAAGGTCCTGGTCCGCCAGGCTCTGGTGGTTGCGCTCGGCGTCATGGGCATTGGGGCGCTCGTCATCTGGTTCTTCATTGGTCGCAATGCATTGAACCGGATCGCCCGCATGTCGGATGCCAGCGCCAAGATCATGGCTGGCGACCTGTCGCAGCGCCTGCCGGTCGTAGGATCCGGCGACGAATTCGACCGCATGTCCGTCTCCCTGAACAGCATGCTCGGACGGATCGAGAAATTGAACGAGGGATTGAAGCAGGTCTCGGACAACATCGCCCACGACCTGAAGACCCCGCTGACACGCATCCGCAACAAGGCGACCGACGGGCTGTCCCATTCGAGCAACGAGGATGAGTATCGCCACTCGCTCGAGGGGATCATCGCCGAGTCCGACCAGTTGATCCGGACATTCAACGCGCTCTTGATGATCTCCCGCGTCGAGGCCGGATCGTCGACGGCCGAGATGAACGACATCGACCTCAGCGCCATCGCGGCCGACAGCGCCGAACTCTATGAGCCGGTGATTGAGGAGGCCGGCCTCAAGCTGAAGATGGAGATCGCGCCCGACATTCACATTCACGGCAATCGCGAACTCGTGGGGCAGGCACTTTTCAACCTTCTCGACAACGCGGTCAAATATGCAGGCGACGTCGAGGGTGCCAGCATCACCGTTGCCCTTTCCAGACACGGCGACAAGGCCCTCCTGACAGTGGCTGACGAGGGGCCGGGGATTCCGACCCATCGCTACGAGGATGCCGTGCAGCGCTTTGTCCGCATTGATGAAAGCCGCTCCAAACCGGGAACCGGCCTCGGCCTGTCCATGGTGGAGGCCGTGACCGCGCTGCATGGCGGTTCGCTTGAATTGGCGTCGACAAAAGACGAGACTGCGGAAAACAAGGGACTCACCGTCAGGATGCTGTTCCCGCTGGTTGCCGCCTGATCCGCCATCTCTCCGGCTTCGGGCGGGGGAGGATGCAAATGGCAAGACCCGCAACGCTCGCCGATTTTTTGGCGATGAGCCCGATTGAACCGCAGAGCAAGACAGCCGCCAAGGAGGCGCTGCAGGCGCTTCGTGACGCGGGCCGCGATTGCGAGCGTCTGAAGAGGCTCGCCGCGTCCGAAGGCGCACTGCATGACTTTGCCGTGGCCGTTCTTTCGCTCTCACCCCATCTCGCAGACGTTGCCCGCATTGCTCCATCGCTGCTCGATATCGCCCTGTTCGGAGACGTAGAGGCAGAGATCGAAGCCGAAGTCCGCGCGGCGCGGACATGCTGGTCTGCGGCAGAGGAGGCTGGAACAAGCGCAGAAACAGCGTTCATGAACCGATTGCGCCTCGCCAAGCGAAAGGTTGCCTTTCTCCTCGCCTTCGCCGATCTTGCCCGCTACTTCGAGGCGCCGGAGACGACCTTATGGCTCAGCCGTTTGGCAGAGGCCTGCCTGTCGTCAGCCGTCGACTTCCTGCTTCTCTCGCTCCATGAGCAGGGCAAGCTCAAGCTTCCGCATCCTGAAAATCCATCGCAGGGCTCCGGCCTGATCGTGCTCGGCATGGGCAAGCTCGGCGCGTCGGAGCTGAATTACTCCTCTGACATCGACGTGGTGGTTTTCTTCGAGACGGACCGCGGCATCCTCGCCGATCCCGATGAGGCCTCGGAGACCTTCGCGCGGCTCTGCCGCCGGCTGGTGCGCATCATGCAGGAGCGCACCGCCTACGGCTATGTTTTCCGCATCGACCTGCGGCTGCGCCCCGATCCGGGCTCTACACCGCTCGCCATCCCCGTCGAGGCCGCGTTGATCTACTACGAGGGAAGAGGGCAGAACTGGGAGCGCGCGGCTTTCATCAAGGCCCGACCCGTTGCGGGCGACATAGCGGCAGGCGAAGGATTCCTGAAGGAGCTCCAGCCCTTCATCTTCCGCAAGTATCTCGATTATGCGGCCATTGCCGATATCCATTCGATCAAGCGGCAGATCCACCTGCACAAGGGTTTCGACGAGATCGCCGTGAAGAGCCACAACGTCAAGCTCGGTCGCGGCGGCATCCGCGAGATCGAGTTCTTTGCGCAGACCCAGCAGCTGATTGCGGGCGGCCGCATTCCAGAACTGCGTTCACGCCGCACCGATGACGCGCTCGCCGGACTTGCGCGCGCCAACTGGATCGGAGCCGAGACGGCCGAGACGCTGACGGCGGCCTATTGGTTCCTGCGTGACGTCGAACACCGCATTCAGATGGTGCGCGACGAGCAGACCCATATCCTTCCTGACAAGGAAGCCGAATTGAAGCGCATTGCGCTGATGATGGGATTTCGCGATGTGAAGTCCTTCTCGGTGCGGCTTGTTACGGTTCTTCGGACTGTTGAGGATTGTTACGCCAAGCTCTTCGAACAGGCCGCAGAACTCTCCGGCGGGTCCGGCAATCTCGTTTTCACCGGCACGAAGGACGATCCAGACACGTTGAAGACGCTTGAAAGCCTTGGCTTCCGGCGCGCGGCCGACATCTCCCGCGTGATCCGGACATGGCATTCTGGCCGCTACCGCGCCACCCATTCCGTGGAAGCGCGCGAGCGGCTGACGGAAATGATGCCGAAGCTTCTCGCGGCCTTTGGCGCAAGTTCCCGCGCCGATGATGCGCTCATGCATTTCGACCGCTTCATGGCGGGCCTGCCGGCCGGCATCCAGCTGTTTTCGCTGCTCGGCAACAATTCGCCGCTTCTCGATCTCATTGTCACGATCATGGCGTCGGCCCCCCGGCTCGCCGGCATTATCGCCGCGCGTCCGCATGTCTTTGACGGCATGCTCGACCCGACGCTCCTGACGCGTATTCCGGAGCGCACTTATCTTGCAGAGCGGCTGGGGCAAGCACTTGCCTCTGCCCGCAACTTCGAGGACGTGCTGGACAGCCTGCGGGTCTTTGCGGCGGAACAGCGGTTCCTGATCGGTATCCGCCTGCTGACCGGCGCCATTACCGGTGCGCGCGCCGCCGCGGCCTTTTCCGATCTCGCCGATCTGACGCTAGAGCGGGCCCTTCAGGCCGTCGAGGCCGAGATTGCTGCAGCTCATGGCCGTTTCCGCGGCGGCCGTGTCGCAATTGTCGGCATGGGCAAGCTTGGCAGCCGGGAACTCACCGCCGGCTCGGACGTCGATCTCATCCTGCTCTATGACTATGACGATGATGCCCTCGAGTCCGACGGTCCGAAGCCGCTCGACGCGAACCGCTACTTCGGTCGTCTGACGCAGCGGTTGATTGCGGCACTCTCGGCGCCCACGGCCGAAGGCGTGCTTTACGAAGTGGACATGCGGCTCAGGCCCTCCGGCAACAAGGGTCCGGTTGCGACCCGCATCAATGCCTTTGCCCGCTACCAGCGCGAGGAGGCCTGGACCTGGGAGCATATGGCGCTCACCCGCGCCCGGCCTATTGCCGGCGATGGGAGCCTGATGCAGGAGGCGGAAGCGATCATCGGCGAGATCCTCGCAATGAAGCGCGACCGGACCAAGATCGCCAGGGACGTCGCGGAAATGCGCAGCCTGATAGATCAGGAAAAGCCGCCATCCGGCGCCTTTGATTTCAAGCTGATCCCTGGCGGCCTCATCGACATGGAATTCATCGCGCAGTTTCTGGCGATGATGGCGCAAGGCGGGATCGAAGCCGGCACGCCGACGGGCGAGGTGCTGCAGCGCCTGGGGCCGCAGGCGCTGTCTCAGGACGAGATGGAAGTCGTCACGACGACGTTCGCGCTTCTCGGCGAGCTGTCGCAGGTGATCCGTCTCTGCATCGATGGCGGGTTCGATCCGAAAGAGGCCCCCGCAGGGCTCGTCGACCTCGTTTGTCGCGTTGCGAATGCGCCCGACATCAGGTTTCTGGAGGCTGATCTGAAGGCTCGCACACGCGCCGTGCGAAAGACCTTCCAGTTCTTGATGAAGGCGTCAGGCTGAGAGCTTGACTGGTTCCGGCGCGATCTCGACGATCACAGGGGCCTTCGGCGCTGGAATGCGCAGGGAGATCGTCGTGCCGCGGCCCTCGCGCGAGAAGACCCGGATGCGGCCGCCATGCAGCGTGATCAGGGATTTGGAGATGGCAAGGCCGAGGCCGGAACCGCCCTGGCTCTTGGCATACTGGCTCTGCACCTGCTCGAATGGCTGGCCGATCTTCTTCAGCGCGTCGCGCGGGATGCCGATACCGGTGTCGCTGATCGACAGAGTCACCGCGCCGTCATGTTTGCGCGCCCGCAGCGATACAGTTCCGCCATGCCCCGTGAACTTCACGGCATTCGACAGAAGGTTGAGCAGCACCTGCTTGATGGCCCGTCGGTCGGCGGACAACATCAATCCGTCGCAGACCTCGCGGTCGATATGGATCGCCTTGCATTCGGCGGTAACTGCCATGCAGCGCACGGCCTCCTCGATCAGCGGCGCCAGATCGACCGGCTCCCGCTCGATCTTGATATGGCCCGCCTCGATCTTCGACATGTCGAGAATGTCGTTGATGACATTGAGCAGATGCTTGCCGCTGTCGAAAATGTCCTGAGCATATTCGTCGTATTTTTCCGAGCCGAGCGGGCCAAACATGTGGTTCAGCAGCATTTCGGAGAAGCCGAGAATGGCATTGAGCGGCGTGCGAAGCTCATGCGACATGTTGGCAAGAAATTCCGACTTCGCCCGGTTCGCGGCCTCGGCCCGTTCCTTCTCCGAGAGATAATTCTCATTGGCCAGCGACAGCTCGGCCTTCTGTTTTTCGAGGATTTTCCGCGAGGCGTAGAGGTCGCCGATCGTGACCATCTGGCGGCGTTCGGATTCGCGCAGGCGCTCCTGGTGACGCTTGAGGACCGTGATGTCGGTACCGACCGAAACGAGACCGCCGTCGCGCGTGCGGCGTTCGTTGATCTGCAGCCATCGCCCGTCGGCAAGCTGGACTTCCGAGGTCTGCGAGCAGACGCCGGCCTGATCCGGATCGGCGATACGTCGCACGATGACGGGGCGGGCAGCGGCGGCATTGACGGCGGCCCGCTCGGTGCCAGGCACCAGCACCTTGTCCGGCAGACCATAAGCCTGCTGATAATGGCTGTTGCACATGACCAGGCGATCGTTCTTGTCCCAAAGCACAAAGGCTTCCGATGTGGATTCGATGGCGTCTGCGAGCCGTTGGTCCGCCTCGGCATAGCGCTCGGCCAAACGATGCTGTTCGCTGACATCCATCGCGATGCCGATGAGCCGATCACGGCCCGAGGCGGTGCGGATCATCTGAGCGCGGGCGCGCATCCAGACATAATGGCCATCGGCATGGCGCATGCGAAAGACGCGATCGACTTGCCTGGATTCGCCGCGAATGATGGAGCGTGCGAGAGAATAGACGCTGCCGTCATCAGGATGCATGAGGCGTGCCGCATCGCCGAAGCTCAGCATCGCCGCAGCCGGCGGCAAACCCAGCATCTCATACATGGAGCGCGACCAGAACAGCGTCCGGTTCTGCATATCGAAATCCCAAAGGCCGCAGCGGCCGCGCGACAGAGCCGTCTCCACGCGCATATTCGATTCGACGAAGACCTGGTCTGCATCGCGGGTCCGTTTGACCTGCGCATAGTAGGCGATGAGAATTACAAGCAGGATCGACGTGATGCCGGCAAAGAGGGTCACGTTCAGCGACACCTCGTCGCGCCAGCGCTCGTCGACATCTGCCATGGAATTGGCGACCAGAATATAACCCGCATCATCGGGCAGGGCAGCGATCGCCATGTAATGGTCCTGCCCGCCGAGTTCCGCGTGGAACGTGCCGGCCCGATCGCCGAAAGCACTGGTCATGCGCGCATCGGGCGCGACGGAGGAGAGCGAACGGCCGATGAAGGTCATGCCCCCGGGCGACGCCGCAAAAACCTGGCCGGAGCGCTGCACCAGCAGCACGAAACCCGCATCCGGCAGCCGTTCCTGCGGCAAAAAGCGATTGAGAAGGGCTTCCGCCTTGGCGCGATCGCCCGATCTGAAAAAATCGACGTGTTCTGCAAGGGCTGCCGATGCGGCAGCAACGGAGAGGATGGTCGTTTGGCGCACGGCATTCTCCAGCCGATCGCGCTCAAGATAGATACCCATGACGCGCGACGCCGCCACGACGATCAGGAATGCGACGATGAGGACGGGGATCGACCGTTTGAGGATCGGCTCCAGACGCCCGCTCTGCCGCCCGGTGGTAAAGGCGCTACGCCCCGACGCATGGCTCGGAGACCTGCCCGGAACCTGGAACGAATGCCGCATTGCACCCACTCCCGGAAACTTTAAACGCAGCCGACCATCGGCTACGCTCCCCCGTTGCGCGTCCGCCATAATTCCCCGTTCCTGTCCTTGAACACCCGCCCCACGCCCGCATCGCGTGAAAGTGCCGGATGTCATTCTTCCCTGCTTGTCGCCGGTACCAATGTCCGACATTTGATCGCAGGTGATTCGGGCCGCCGTGCCCGAAGTGATTCTAGTGAATCAAAGCTGATTCCCCTTGTCCAGAGGAAATCGTAACTCTTTTTTAACCATATGAAATCGCGTGAGATTTCACGCTGCGTACGAAAACCGGGGTAGCTCGTGGCGGATGGAAATTTTGCAATGCACGCACAGGATTCAAAACGCCCGCAAATCACTTTTTGCGGGCGTTGAACTTTTGCACCGGATTTTTCCGCTCTCAGTCGTCCTTCAGCATGCGCTCGGCAATATCGCGCACGTCAACGGAAAGCGAGGGCGAGGCATCGATCTGAGCCAGTGCGCGCCTGGCATGGCCGGCGCGGTGTGGCTCAAGCATGCGCCACGACCGCATCGAGGTCAGCAGGCGTGCGGCCAGTTGTGGATTGCGGGCATCGATGTCCAGGACCTGCGCCGCGAGGAAGTTAAACCCCTCACCATCCGCTCGCGCAAAGCCGGACAGGTTGGAGAAGGCGAATGTGCCGATCAGCGCGCGCACGCGATTGGGATTGCCGGCGTTGAAACGCGGGCTGTCCATCAGCATCTTGACCCGATCGAGTGCATCGGGTCCCGGCGTGGTCGCCTGAATCGCGAACCACTTGTCGAGGACAAGCGGATTGCCTTCGAAGCGGGAGGCGAAGATTTCCAGCGCCTCGGCCGTCTCGGCACTGTCGGGATAGTGATGCGTCAGCACCGTCAGCGCGTGGCTGAGATCGGTCATGTTGTCGGCCCTGTCGAAGGCCTGGCGCGCCAGTGCAGGGTCATTGTCGGCAAAGGAAAGATAGGTGAGCGCCGTATTGCGCAAGGCGCGCTTGCCGGCGCTGGCGGCATCCGGCTTGAAGGGGCCCGTGGACGCCATCGTATCGAAAAGGTTTGAGAAGATCTTTCGTCCCGTCAGTCCGATTGCGTTGAGCACGCCAAGCCGCGCAACCAGATTGGCGTCGGGATCGTTGTTGGAGCCGACTTCACGGGCGATGTCGCTCTCGCTCGGCAGCGCGAGCGCCTGCGCGCGGAAGGCGGGCTCGAGATCTTCGTCCGCCGCAGCCGCAAGCAGGGCAGCGATGAAGGCGGGATTGAATGTGGGTGCAACGCCACTGCGAACAGCCTTGACCGCGCCGGTCAGTTCCGGCAGCGCCAGGCTGTTCAGTGCCTGCCAGCGTGCAAAGAGATCGCGATCGTGGACGGCAATCTGCGCGAGGTCCTCGGCTGGCAGCGTGTAGTCGACATTGATCGGTGCCGAGAAGCCGCGGTTGAGCGACAGGACAGGGCGGGCAGGAACATTCGCGAATGTGAAGGTCTGGCTCCGTTCCGTCAGATGCAGAACGTCGTCCGTCACCTCTCCTCCCGTCACGCCGGCAAGTTCTGCCTCGTTTCCATTCGGCAGAATGAGGCCGAACTTCAGCGGGATGTGCATGGGTTCCTTGCGCGCCTGTCCCGGCGTCGGCGGTACGAGCTGTTCGAGGGAAACGCTGAACTCCTGCCGCTCGGCATCGAACTCGGTGGAGACGCTCACAAGGGGCGTACCGGCCTGGTGATACCAGCGCGAGAACTGGGTCAGATCGCGTTCCGAAACATCCTCGAAGCACTTCACGAAGTCTTCGATCGTGACGGCCTGACCGTCATGACGGTCGAAATAAAGGTCCATGCCCCGCTTGAAGGCCTCGCGCCCAAGGATGGTCGCGATCATGCGGGTGACTTCCGAACCTTTCTCGTAGACGGTAGACGTATAGAAGTTGTTGATTTCCTTGTAGCGCGTCGGGCGCACGGGATGGGCGAGCGGCCCCGCATCCTCCGGAAACTGCTCCGATTTCAGATGCCGCACCTCCGCGATGCGCTTGACGGCCCGCGAGCGCTGGTCAGCGGAGAATTCGTGGTCGCGATAGACCGTCAGACCTTCCTTGAGGCAGAGCTGAAACCAGTCTCGGCAGGTGATGCGGTTTCCGGTCCAGTTGTGGAAATATTCATGTGCGATAATCGCTTCGATATTGGCGAAATCGGCATCCGTTGCGGTCTCTGGATCGGCCAGCACATATTTGTCGTTGAAGATGTTGAGGCCCTTGTTCTCCATGGCCCCCATGTTGAAGTCGGAAACGGCGACGATCATGAAGATGTCCAGATCGTATTCGCGCCCGAACACCTCTTCGTCCCAGCGCATGGAGCGCTTCAACGCATCCATCGCATAGGCCGCGCGCGGCTCCTTGCCGTGCTCGACATATATTTTCAGCGCGACCTCGCGGCCCGACATGGTCGTGAACGTGTCCTCGACGACGCCGAGATCGCCAGCGACCAGCGCGAAAAGGTAGGATGGCTTCGGATGCGGGTCGAACCAGGAGGCAAAGTGCTTGCCTTCGCCATAGCCGGCCTTGCCGATGCAATTGCCGTTGGAAAGCATGACAGGGCAGGTCGCCTTGTCGGCAATGATATGTACGGTGTAGACGCCGAGCGCATCGGGCCGGTCATAGGCATAGGTGATGCGGCGGAATCCCTCGGCCTCGCACTGCGTGCAGTAAACGCCGTTCGAGCGATAGAGCCCCATCAACTGCGTGTTGTTGGCGGGCGCCAGAACGGTTTCGACGGTGATTTCGAAGGCAATTTCTTCCGGAAGGCCGGTGATGATGAGCTGCTGGCCATTCTCTTCGTAGCGGTCGCGGGCCAGATCGATGCCGTCGAGCAGAAGCGACGTCATGATCAACTCGTCGCCATCCAGCACGAGCGGCGCGTTGAGCGCGGCACCGGAACGGCGATGGAAGAGCGACCGCGCGGTGACCTTGGTCTCCAGCGGGTGCAACTCGAATGTCAGATCGATGCGCTCAAGGATGAAGTCTGTGGGCTTGTAATCCGCCAGGCTGAAGACCTGGCCCGTTTCAGTGCGCATGAAGTGTCCCGGCTATGCGGATATTTCCGATGTCCCCAACGCAACATGGAAATCCGCAAATCCACGCCCGCAGCTTGTCCTGCCGGCGATCGGACAAGACATTCCTCACTGCAATTTTGACAGCCAATTCTGAATGATTGCTAAAGTTTGCTGCGAATTGACTAGCCCGAAATGGGTTTCTTGCGGCAGAACTGCAAACTCTCCGCGCTTATTCAGCTCTTTCATCGCCGGTTCCAACGTGCTCGCGTCGATCAATTCGTCTGCGGAGCCCACGATTGCCAGGTAGGGCGTCTTCACCTCGCTAAGTTCAGAACCGTTACTGTCGGTCAATTGCAGCGACTTAACGAAGCGCCACGTATAATCGCCGGTCACCGAATATCCGAGCGGCCCCTTCCAGACGGCGTCTGGGACGGCATATTGCACCGCGATCTCCCGGTCCGACCAGTGAATCCCGAGCATGTTCTGCAGTTTGAGGGCGGCGACCCTCCACGGCAGTGATACGGCCCATCCAGCCACGCTGGGTTTGTTGGCGGTGAAATCCGGCGAGAAAAGAGGCGCAAGCAGCAGCAAGCCGGCGAGCTTGGTTCTGCCGGGATCGGCCGCGAGGCGAGTCGCAACGGCCGCGCCCGCCGAATGGCCGCCAATGACGACGATGTCCGCTGGAGTTGATGTCGCCTTGATGAGATCCTCCAGATCGTCGGTCGGCTGGCCAACATAATCGACATCACCGCGATGTAGCGGGTTTTGTCCATGGCCGCGCATGTCGAAGGTAAAGACATCCGCCATGCCCTCGCGATAGGCAAGGGCCGTTGCCAGAGGTGCAAACTCAAGATCGTCCCAAGTCTCGGCATGCACGAGATAGAGCTTGATCCGAGTGACCTTGCTGCTTCGATAATGGCGGAAGCCGAGCAGCGACCGGTCGCGCGCCTCGAAGTTTGCGACCCTCGGAATTCCGGCTGTCTCCTGCATTGTCTGGACGGGCATGTCCACGACGGCATTGCGGCGCAACTCTGCCGAATCTCGGGGCCTGTTCATGGCTACCATGCTCTGAACCACGAACAACGCGAAGAACGCGACCGCCAGGAGTGCCAAACTGAACCATCCGAGCACCTTCATACGCATTCTCCTCCCATACTGAGACGCATTTATTTTCGATGTTCAGAATACACTCATATTCTTTCGAATTTGATCGCCAATTCGGCACAATGCACCTTGGGAATCTGCTAGGGTGAGGCTCTTACATCGATTTCTGTGCCAATCTGGCACGTAATCAGCCTGTCGCTGAAATATCCCGGTCCTGAGATGCAAACCGTAGCTGCCAACCCCATCCGGGGCATTGTGCTTAAAATCCTTTCCGTGATCGTTTTCCTCGTGATGTCGACCTGCATCAAACTGGCTGGGGACGGCATGGCGACGGGCGAGATCACTTTTTATCGTTCCTTCTTCGCCGTCTTCCCGATTCTCGGCTATCTGGCCTGGCGCGGTGAGCTGAAGACGGCTTTCAAGACCAAGAGTATCGCGGGGCAGATCACACGCGGCTTTGTCGGCGTCGTATCGATGACCTTCAGCTTCTATGGACTGGTGCGCCTTCCTTTGCCGGACGCCATTGCCATAAGCTATGCGATGCCGCTCTTCTCGGTCATCTTCGCCGCGATCTTTCTCAAGGAAGCACTGCGCATATACAGGATTACAGCGGTGATTATCGGCTTGACCGGCGTCCTGATCATTTCCTGGCCCAAGCTGACGCTCTTGCAGCACGCCGATGCAAACACGATGCAGGCGGCGCTCGGCGCCCTGGCCTTGATAGGGTCCGCTATACTGGGTGCCGTCGCCATGCTTCTCGTTCGCCGTCTGGTGCAAACGGAAAAGAGTTCGACGATCGTGCTCTATTTCTCGCTGACGGCTTCGGTCTTCTCGCTCTTTTCCATCCCGCTTGGTTGGCCGCCGCTGTCGGTGGAGCAGAAAGTGTTGCTGGTCGCGGCAGGCTTCTGCGGCGGACTGGCCCAGATTCTCATGACGGAGAGCTATCGCTATGCGGAGGTGTCGACGATCGCGCCGTTTGAATACACGTCGATCGTCTTCGGATTGATCGTTTCCTATTTTCTGTTTGGAAACGTGCCAGAGCCGCTCATGCTACTGGGGACGGCCATCGTCATCACCGCCGGCGTCTTCATCATCTATCGGGAAAGCAGATTGGGTCTTGAGCGCAAGGCCATGCGTAAGCTCGTCACCCCACAAGGTTGACCAGCTCGCACAGGAAACGCTTCTTACCGGGCTGGGCCGGAGACCCGGGAACGACGACGCTCGGCGCGTTCGAGATAGTCGTGGGCAGCGGAAACGGCCAGCTTGACGGACTTGATCGTACCGACAAGATTTTGAAAGGGATTGTAGCGCATTCCTGGCTCCTTACTTCTGGATGAAATCGCTGAACAGCGCCATCGGCTTCGCAGGGTTCGCATAGCCGCGTGCGGTCAACTGTTCGTTCGTGGCGATCTGAAAACGGCGATAGGCAGATTGGCCCGGCGTGCGGGACATCTTTCGGAGCGTTTCGAACCCGCAGTGGGTAGAGCGGAAAGTAGCGTGCATGGCCTTGGTTCCTAAGTGATTCCTCCCAAGACACGTTTGATATATCGCAATGCAGCATAAATATTGCAATGCGGCGAAACGCGAGACTGCCATGCGCGTTGTGCATGGCTTTCGACACATTGCTGTCAAATAGGACCAAGTCGGCCGCAAGTCTTACCACAGATCAGGGGTTTGCCTGGCTCATGCGCTGCTCGAGTGCCAGAAGGTCCCCCCAGGCCAGCCGTTTGCTCAACGGCGCCGTCATCAAATCCTGTGGGTGCAACATGGCCATTGCTTCCACGGGCGGCGAACCGATCTCAAACCATTGGCCACGCAGCGAATGGATCGCTTCGGTCGATCCCGTGAAAAATCGCGTGGCAAAGTTGCCGAGCATGATGATGTATCGCGGTTTCGCGAGCGCAATCAGCCGCATCGCGAACGGCCTGCAGATTTCGGCCTCCGCCGGGGTCGGCGGACGTCCGCCCGGCGGTCGCCAGGGGACGGTATGCGCCAGAGTTGTTTCGGAAACATTCAGGCCGATGGCGGCCAACATCCGTGCCAGCAGTTCACCATGGGCGCCCGAGAAGGGCAAACCTTCACGGTCGTCCTCTGCGGAGGGCGTCGCGCCGAAGATCAGGATCGGCAGCCTGCCGGCCTCGGCCGGAAAGACGCTGTTTCTCGCACTGGCTCTGAGATTGCAGCCTTCGAAACGGTCGATCGCCTGCTTCAGTTCGGCGAGATTGGTTGCTGATTCTGCCGCGCGGCGTGCCATTTCGACGGCCTCTTCGCCCGGAATGGCAACGGGCGTGGCCGTTACCGGTCTCGGCGCGGGCTTGGCTGTCGCAGTCGTGCGCTGGCTGCGCTCCGGCTGGGCTGCACGCTGTGCCGGTGCACGCGCGTTCGTGCTTGCCGCGACCGAAGCCTCAAACTCGGCGAACCGGTCGATGCCCTCGTCCTCCAGCAGAAACTCCACCCCCGCATCCGCATGAAAATGCAGAAGCGCGGCCAGTTCTGCGGCATTGAGCTGCGAGACTTCGATCATGTCTCTTCTTTAATGGATAGCGGAGAAACCGGCAAACGCTCATCCACAGGGGGGAGGATCAAGACACCCAGTCGGCGATATCGTCACGCTCGCCGATCAGCGCGAGGCCATGGGCGATCGACAGCAATTCGCCGCCGCCCTGGATCCGTTCCGCGCCGAAGCGGCGGCTGAACAGATTGCGTACAGCAGGTACGAAAGACGTGCCGCCGGTCAAGAATACCGCGCCGACTTCGCTTTCCGGCATGTTGGCTTCCACCAGCGTTTCGTCGAGCGCCTTTTCCATCAACGCGATATCCGGCGCGATCCAGGTTTCGAAATCCGAACGCTTCACCACACGGTCGCCCGAGCGACCCAGCGGCTCGAAATGGAACTCGGCTTCTTCCTGCGAGGAGAGGGCGAATTTCGTCTTCGAGATCGCCTGATAGAGCGGATAGCCCTCGTCATGCTCGATCAGGTCGACGAAGAGTTCGAGCTGATCCGGGTCTTCCGCCTGCCGCACCAGCGACTTCAGATCCTGGAAGTCGCGCAGCGTCTTGAAGATGGACAGCTGGTTCCAGCGGCCGAAATTGGCGTAGTAGTTCGATGGGATTTCCAACCGCTTGCCGAAATTGCGGAAATAGCCGCCCTTGCCGATCTGCGGGCTCACGACGTTGTCGATGATGCGGAAGTCGAACATGTCGCCGGCAATGCCGACGCCGCCATGGGCGATCGGCTGTGCCTTCACCTTGCCGGCGACCTTCTCGAAGCGGATGATCGAATAGTCGGTCGTGCCGCCGCCAAAGTCGGCGACGAGAACATTCGTGTCACGCTCGAGATTCTGGGCGAAGTAGAAGGCGGCGGCGACCGGCTCCATGACGAACTGCACATCCGGAAAGCCGAAGCGGGCAAGCGCGGTGCGATAACGCTGCATCGCCAGTTCCGCATCGGCGTTCATGCCGGCAAAGCGCACAGGTCGGCCGGCGACGATGCGCGTCACATCAGATGGCCAGCCATCGCCGGCATAGGCCATCATGCGGCGCGTGAAGATTTCCAGCAGGTCCTCGAAGCTGTGCCTGCGGGCATGCACGATCGTCGACTGGAAGAGAGGGCTTGCCGCAAAGGTCTTGATCGACTGCAGGAAGCGGCATTCGCCCGGATTGTCGATGAAGCTACGAATGGCGGCAGCGCCGGCTTCGACCTTGAGCGCAAGCCCGCCCAGATCCTTGTCCTTCATGAAAGAAAGGCAGGTGCGCAGGCTTTCCGTCACCTCTGCATTGCTGGTGAAGCTCAGCGAGCGCGTCGTGTCGCCGGCCTTGGCAGCCAGCACGGTATTGGTCGTGCCGAAATCGAAGCCGAGGGCGGTCATGGCAAATCCTTATCCGGCCGCGAGGAGGGCGCAGCCTGTGGTTAGGGAGGAGTGGCAAATGGCAGGGCGCGCCTGATCGCATGGCGACCGCGCGAAATCAAGGCGAGATCAGTGAAGTTTTTGAGAAATTACATCCGTCGCCCAGCGATGATCGCGCCGAGACCGAGAACCGCAAGGATCGCCCCATAGAGCATCCATTGCGGCTGCGCGATCATGAAGCTGGAGGCCGGGTAGGGGAAGTAGCCGCTCCCCTGACCGATCCAGACAAGGCCGAAAAGAACGGCGAGAATGCCGACGCCGACAACTGCAATGCGTTTCATGACCGGTCTCCGCTCCAGGTTTTCAAGAAAGATCAGATCGACTTCGCCGCGCCGCCGTCGCAGCGTACCAAAGTGCCCGTGACATAGCTCGCAGGTGCGGAGCACAGGAAGGCCCCGACGCTCGCGAACTCTTCCACAGTACCAAGCCGACCCGCGGGGATCGACCCGACGGAGGCCTCGCGTACCTCTTCCAGCGTCTTTCCGCTCCGCTTCGCGTTCGCGCCGTCGAGTTCATCGATCCGGTCAGTGTGGATGCGGCCCGGCAAGAGCAGGTTCGCCGTCACGCCGGCGCCGGCAATCTCCGCCGAAAGCGTCTTGTTCCAGCCAACGAGTGCCGAGCGCAACGTGTTGGACAGCGCCAGATTGGCAATCGGCTCGAATACGCCCGACGAGGCCACGGTGAGCACACGCCCCCAGCCGCGCGCCTTCATCTGCGGCACGATGAGATTGGTGAGCGTAATCACGCTGACCACCATGGATTGGAAATAGGTATTGAGGTTTTCCGCCGTCAGCACGTCCTGTGCCGTGCCCGGCACGGGTCCGCCTGTGTTGTTGACGAGAATATCGACGCCGCCGAGCAGTCGCTCCGCCTCTTGCGCGATGAAAGCCGGAAAGCCGCTATCCGCGATATCGGCCGCGACGAACTGCGCCTTGCCCTTGCCTTCCGCGTTGATCTCCGCGCAATTGGCAGCCAACTTGTCGGCGCTGCGCCCGCAGAGAAGAACATCCGCACCCTCGCGCGCCAATGCCACGGCTATACCCAGCCCAAGGCCGCGAGAGGAGGCGAGCACCAGAGCGCGCTTGCCGGAAATACCCAGATCCATGATGTCTCTCCTATTATTTCCCTCGACTTATAGTCCGATCGACTCGATCCGCAAAGCGCCGATCACAGGCCGTCGGAGTGCAATCCAACCCGATTTTTTCTTGCCATTTAATTGACGTTCACGTAAACGTAACTAGATAAATCGTTTGTAATTTCGCACGTGCAAAAAATGCAAAGGATTTGGCGCATCCGCGCTCGACAAGGCTGAAAGCCTTTGTCAAAAAGCCTGACCATTTTATTCACTAGGCCGCGCGTGGGGCAAACTTTAGACATCTGCGGCTTGCTAGAGGAGAGAGCGATGAGCGGAGAGACAGAACTTCCGGAACGCGAGTCGATGGAATTCGACGTCGTGATCGTCGGCGCAGGGCCGGCCGGCCTTTCTGCCGCAATCCGGCTTAAGCAGGTCAACCCGGAACTTTCCGTCGTTGTGCTCGAAAAGGGCGCTGAGGTCGGTGCGCATATCCTATCGGGCGCTGTCGTCGATCCGATCGGCATCGACGCGCTGCTGCCCGGCTGGCGCGAGGAGGAGGGGCATCCCTTCAAGACCGAGGTCAAGGACGACCACTTCATGCTGCTCGGCCCCGCCGGCTCGATCCGCCTGCCGAATATCCTCATGCCGCCGCTGATGAACAATCACGGCAACTACATCGTCTCGCTCGGCAATGTCTGCCGCTGGCTGGCGACGAAGGCCGAGGAGCTCGGCGTCGAGATCTATCCGGGCTTTGCCGCTGCCGAAGTGCTTTATAACGACGCGGGCGCGGTGATCGGTGTCGCCACGGGCGACATGGGCATCGAGAAGAACGGCGAACCGGGTCCGAACTATGCCCGCGGCATGGCGTTGCTCGGCAAGTATGTTCTGATCTCGGAAGGCGTGCGCGGCTCGATCGCCAAGCAGCTGATCGCGAAGTTCGATCTCTCCAAGGATCGCGAGCCGCAGAAATTCGGCATCGGCATCAAGGAGCTGTGGGAAGTCAAGCCGGAAAAGCACAGGCAGGGTCTCGTGCAGCACTCCTTCGGCTGGCCGCTCGGCATGAAGACCGGCGGCGGTTCGTTCCTGTATCATCTGGAAGACAACCTCGTCGCCGTAGGCTTCGTGGTGCATCTGAACTACAAGAACCCCTATCTGTTCCCGTTCGAGGAATTCCAGCGCTTCAAGACGCACCCGGCGATCCGTGGCACATTCGAAGGCGGCAAGCGGATTTCCTATGGCGCGCGCGCCATCACCGAAGGCGGCTGGCAATCGGTGCCGAAGCTCTCCTTCCCGGGCGGCGCGCTGATTGGCTGTTCGGCGGGTTTCGTCAACGTGCCGCGCATCAAGGGCAGCCATAATGCCGTGCTTTCGGGCATGCTCGCCGCCGACCAGGTCGCGGCTGCGATTGCCGCCGGCCGCGCCAATGACGAACCGGTCGAGATCGAAAACGAATGGCGCGATACCGCCATCGGCAAGGACCTGAAGCGCGTTCGCAACGTCAAGCCGCTCTGGTCGAAGTTCGGCACGGCGATCGGCGTTGGGCTGGGCGGTCTCGACATGTGGACGAACCAGCTCTTCGGCTTCTCCTTCTTCGGTACGCTGAAGCACGGCAAGACGGACGCCGCATCGCTCGAGCCCGCGTCACAGCACAAGCCGATCGACTATCCGAAGCCGGACGGCGTGCTCACCTTCGACCGCCTCTCGTCGGTGTTCCTGTCCAACACCAACCACGAGGAAGACCAGCCGGTCCATCTCAAGGTCAAGGACATGGCGCTGCAGAAGGCGTCGGAACTCGGCGTCTATGCGGGCCCGTCCTCGCGCTACTGTCCGGCAGGCGTCTACGAATGGGTCGAGAAGGACGGCGAGCAGACTTACGTCATCAACGCCCAGAACTGCGTCCACTGCAAGACCTGCGACATCAAGGACCCCAACCAGAATATCAACTGGGTCCCGCCGCAGGGTGGCGAGGGTCCGGTTTATCCGAACATGTGATGGGATTTCCTCCTCTCCCCTTGTGGGAGAGGAAACAAAATCAGTATCTCAGGTGAAAGCTCAGTGCTGGATTTTGCGGGTGAGGGGTCCGGTTTGTCCACGGCATCTGAAGCAATTCACCCCTCACCAAGCCTGCCACGCCAAACGCCTCCGGCTCTTTGGGTAGGCTATCCTCTCCCACAGGGGGGGGACGAGGCGGTTTCACCTCCGCGTGGTCATCATTCGCGCCGTCTTTTCCATCCGCCATGACACCCCGAAGATCATCAGGCCGATCAGGCCCAGGAACATGCCGACATAGCCCGTTGCGGGATAGCCGAAGCCGAGCGTGACGACGAGGCCTCCGAGCCAGGCACCGAGTGCATTGGCGACGTTGAAGGCCGAATGCATCGACGCGGCGGCGAGTGCCTGGCCTTCCGCTGCAACGTCCATCAGACGCGTCTGCACGGCCGGGCCCGGCGCGAACGTGCAGCCGGTGAAGAAGACGCAGAGGCAGAGCAGATAAGGATTTGCCGCCGTCTGGCTGAAGAGCAGCATGATGGCCATGTTGAAGATCAGCATGCCGCCGATCGTTCCCATGATCGAGATATCGGCGAGACGCGAGCCAACGATATTGCCGACATTCATGCCCAGCCCGAAAATGCCCATGATGACCGGGATCCAGACTGGCGACATCCTGGCAACTTCAAGCGCCGTTGGCGCGACGTAGCTGAACACGGCGAACATGCCGCCGAAGCCGGTCGAGGCAATCAACAGCGTCAGCCAGACTTGCGGGCGCGTGAAGGCGACAAGCTCGCGCTTCATGCTGGCGCCTTCCGCGACCGCGTCGCGCGGCAGGTATATCGCGCAGAGAACAACCGTGACCAGCCCGATGATCCCCACGCCGCCGAAGACGACACGCCAGTTCAAGAGCTGGCCGAAGAAGGACATGATCGGCGTACCGGCAAGCGTCGCGACAGTGAGGCCGAGCATCATCCAGCCGACGGCACGCGCCCGCATGTTCAACGGAACCAGGGACGCGGATACCAACGAGGCAACGCCAAAATAGGCGCCATGCGGCAGACCGGTGAGAAAACGCAGCAACGTGAAGCTGGGGAAGCTGGGGGCGAGGGCGCTCAGAATATTGCCCAGCGCAAAGACACCCATCAGGCTCAGGAGGAGGTTTCGTCGCGAGAGCTTCGCAGCCAGCATTGCAATGATCGGTGCGCCGACCACGACTCCCAGCGCATAGGCGCTAATCACGTACCCGGCTTGCGGCGCCGTCACGCTGAAGGTCGAGGCGATATCCGGCAGGACGCCCATGACCGCGAACTCGCCCGTGCCGATGCCGAAACCGCCAACGGCCAAAGCAAAGATGACGAGTGCGATTTCAAAACGAGTATAAGTACGCTGCGGGGCCTCTTCGGCCACGGGCATGCAATCGGTGCAGACGGAATCGCTCAAGGCGCTCTCTCTTGAAACAAGATCGACCTGACGCGCGAACGCGCGAAGTCAGACACGGGGGATGTGAGATATTGCAATCGAACGCAATGGTTCGATCGCCTTAGGGGTAACAGAACCTCTGAGGCACGTAAAGCAAATATTGCGTTGCAACAAACGTCGTTGCGCTCTCAGATGGAGCGCATGATTCCGCCATCGACGCGCAGGTTCTGACCGGTGATATAGCCGCCACCGGTCGAGGCCAGGAAGGCCACGGTCGCCGCGATTTCCTCCATCGTGCCGTAGCGGCCCATGGGAATCTTTTCACGCCGTTCGTCTTTCTCCGGCAGGCTGTCGATATAGCCCGGCAGGATGTTGTTCATCCGGATATTGTCGCGGGCATATTTGTCTGCAAAGAGCTTGGTGAAGGCGGCAAGCCCGGCGCGGAAGACGCCGGATGTGGGGAACTGCGCGTCTGGTTCGAACGCCCAGGCGGTCGAGATGTTGATGATGGCGCCGCCGCCCTGTGTCTGCATGTGCGGTGTCACGAGACGGGTCGGGCGAATGACGTTGAGCAGATAATAATCCATTCCGAGATGCCAATCCTCGTCCGATATCTCAAGAACCGGTCCCTTCGGCCCATGCCCGGCACTGTTGACGAGGACATCGATGCGTCCAAAGCGCTCCAGCGACAGGTCGACGAACCGCTTGATGTCGTCGTTGGAGAGATTTGAGCCGGTGACGCCCAGCCCGCCGAGTTCGGAGGCCAGCCTCTCGCCCTTGCCGGAGGACGATAGAATCGCGACCTTATAGCCGTCGATAGCCAGCTTGCGCGCTGCCGCAGCTCCCATGCCACTGCCGCCTGCGGTAATAAGGGCCACTTTCGAACCGGTCATTGCAATCCTCCACCTTGACGCGCGCGGATCAGTTTCTCCGAGCGCCTTGTTCTATACGCGGCTTGAAGGGCGTTTAGAACCCATCCGGCAGGCTTTCCCTTGGGATCTGTGATGCGCGACGGAACTTTAGGGAAGGGCATGCGTTGTTCAGCCAGGAAGACATGGAAAAGCCGGCTCCTCGCGGCGCCGGCTCGTGACATGTTGGACTGTAAGATTGCTCAGCCGCCGAAAAGGGAGGCGAGGAAGGATTTCTTGCCGCCAGTTGGCGCGTCGTTGCCGAGGCTTTCCACCACGACGATCGTGTGGAGTTCGCCACGTTTGAAGTATTTCAGGAACTTGTAATAGTCCTTGAAAGCGATGCAGCCGGCTGAGTCACCAGGACGGCGGCGCAGGTATGTATGCGTCAAAATCCCATCGCGACCATACATCCGTGTGCGATCCTTTGGCGTCATGCGCAGCGCGGGAACACCATGGAACGGCGTCTCACGCATGGAGAGCGTGTAGGTGTTCGGGGGCGTCGGGCCCTTGCCCTTCATTGCCTTGTATTTCGGATTGTCGCGATATTGCCCGAGACCGGAATGCGCCTCGAATTTCGTGCCGTCCGGCATGTAGACCGTCTTTGCCGTAATGTCGTAGATGGCGACACCTGCCTGCAACTTCGGTGCGATGGCGGCCTTCCGCGGCAAGCCCATCTCTTCATTGTCGACCTGCGGGCTCGCATAGGCGAGCGCCTGCTTGGGCGCTTCATCCTTGGCGGCCACGGACGGGGCAGGCGACTTTGGCCAGCCTTCCGGGCGCGCCATGGGCAGTGGAGCATCGAAATTGGGATCCTGCATCACCAGACTGAACCGGTTTTCCGGGCTGTCTGGCGTGGCTATGCTGGCAACCTGCTGATCAGCCTCCGGCTTCTGCGGAATGGAAGCGGTGGCGACTGCGGTTGCGTCATTCGCATCAGGCGCGGCCGTCGGCGTCGGAACGCTGGCCAGTCGCAGCATCTTCTGCATTTCCGCCTGGGCAAAGACGTCGGACTTCTTGGGGAGCACCGGCACATCCACGGAGGCGACGGCCTCACGCGGCGGGACGGTATAGGCCTTGGCCGCGTGCGTCACGACCGCGTCAGCGACGAACGGATAAAGACGCGACGATTTTTCAGCGCGAATGTTGCGGGCCTCATACTGCTCCTTGGTAGGAGGAAGCGGATCGCTCAGCGTAAGACGAATCTTGCTCGTTTCAGCGGGCGCAGTGTGAGTGGATGTAACGGTGGCAAATGCCATCAACAGCGCGGTCGCGCCCGTTGCTGCAATTGCCGCTCCCTGGGACATGCTCAATCCGGTAGCCTTCGTCGCTTTCGCCTGCCGCGGACGGACTGGGGTCCCGAACCTGCCGGCGATATCTGCCACATTTGCCATTAAACTCGGCTCCACTCGTTACGCAGACCCGCTGCTGGACACGACGCGTCCTGCGGGAAACTGATGAGCCTAGTGTGACAAACTATGGTAACCAAATGGTTTACGCGGCCTTCTGAATTGTAACTATGCCTTAAAGCAACGCCTAAAGATAAGACGTTATTGGCCTTTTTGCGGCAATCGTCAACAGAATTGGCTTTGCGCAGCCGTGTCTGGTCCCTGGCCCCCGTCGAAATACCAAAAAGCAAAAACCGCGCCGGTGTGTCCGACGCGGTCAGAAATATGCGTTAGTTTGCTTGCGCGAAGCATTCTGTCCCTTGTCGGGCTTCTTCTTCTTGTTGAAAACTGGATATGCGGTCACGTGGCGATCCGATCTACTTCGGATCAATGCATTGTCATCCATTCGCGGGCTTCGCGGAGAGCCTGGGCGAGCTGCATCTTCGTCATGGTGGACGAGAGGTCGGCGCGCAGTGCCGCGGCACGGTCAGAGCCCTTGATGGCGGCAATGTTCAGCCACTTGTGCGCAGCCACCAGATCGACGTCGCAGCCGCGACCGGCCGCATACATCAGTCCCATTTCGCAAAAGACGTCGGCCCGGGTCTCGCATCCCATCGTCGAAGTCTCGTTCATTTCAAATCGTGCCATTGTCTTTATCCCTGTGCCTGTTTTGTCGTGTTCTTGCTTGTCTTTTTCAGTCCCTGTTTTCCCTTGCGGGCCACCTTGCTGGCCCCGCCCATCTTGCTGTGGACTGGGGCCTGCCTGGTGCATCTGGCCGGGTTGTTTCCCGTGCTCGTCTTATGGCTCAACTATCCCACGAGCCTTTCAACAGGCGCTTAAAAGGCATCCTTAATTTGCGGAAAACAAAGTTCAAATGATTGGTAAACTTGGTTTTTTGTTAAACATCAGAAGCCTTGGAGTGTCGGGCTTTTGGATTAAATTTTACGAATTATTCAATCTCCGATTTCAACCAAACGCTAACCAAGCAAAACGAAGGCATTTTCAGCGGATCGAGAAAAGACCATAGAAGCGCCTCAAAAATCTCATTTACCTTTACGTGCGCGGAAGATATTGTTGATGTGTCTGTGGGCTCCAGAGGGTGCTTGGCAGGCGCTGGTTTTCGTAGGAGCATGGCGAGGCCGGTCCGGCGGAGGATCCCTGGACGGCAAATGCGCCTTGGAGGAGGTCTCTGAATGATGAAATTGATTTCGGCAGCGATTGTGATCTCGGCTTTTGCCGCGCCGGCCTTTGCGGCCGAGCCGATAGAAGGCACCTGGAAGCGTCCGACGGGCACGCTCATCCAGTATTCCGGTTCCGGTGACAAGTTCTGCGGCACCGTGCTGAATGGCGAGTACAAGGGCAAGTCCATCGGCTGCATGTCCGGCAAGGGCGGCGACTACAAGGGCACCGTTAACAAGCTCGATGAAGGCAAGACCTATTCGGGCAAGGCCCATGTCGAGGGCGCCACCCTGACCCTTTCGGGCTGCGCGCTCGGTGGTCTGATCTGCAAGAGCGAAAAGCTCTCCAAGCAATAAGGGTCGTGAAAACGACTGTGTCACGAAGGCCCGGCGGAAGCGCTGGGCCTTTTGTCTTTGCCCCTGCGCCTGTACATCATTCTGAATGCCGGCTGAATGCGGGCCTCAGACCTCGTTCAGTCCCGACTTGCTACAACCGATCACACGATGAAAATGGATCGGGGAGTTGTCAAAGATGGAAAAGCAGGTTCGGCGCATGATGATTATCGTTCTGATGGGCGTGGTGTTCGGCCTGTCGACCTCCGCTATCGTGACCTCTTCCTCCGGCTCCAATGTCCGCTTCTACCACGGACCTGAGGTCGCATGCGTACTGACCCATGATCCCTTCTGCAGTTCGATGAAGTGATCGGCTGCCGAAGCCGATCACTGTCGATTGCTTGTTACATAGTTCCGTCTATAATGGGACATGGACAAACGAATCTTTCCCACCCGACCTCTTCCCTTCATTTCCCCCGACCCGTTCGAGCCGCAGGCTTTCGATGATCCTGCCGCTGCAGTCGATGCGCTCAAGGCGCTTTACGAGCGCAACACGGCCTTCCTCAGCGATGCTTTCAAGGCCCTTGCAAGCGGCGTCACGCCCGGGGCACGTTTTCGTGCCTATTATCCGCAGGTTTCGATCGAGACATCCAGCTTCGGCCATGTCGACTCCCGGCTGTCTTACGGTCACGTGACCGCGCCCGGCGTCTACACGACGACGATTACCCGGCCGGAACTCTTCCGCCATTATCTCAAGACGCAGTTGGAGCTTCTGATGAAGAACCACGGCGTGCCCGTAGTCGTCTCCGAATCGATGACGCCCATTCCTCTGCACTTTGCCTTTGGCGAGGGCGCACATGTGGAGGCGAATTTCGTCGACATCGCGGAGGTGCAGTTGCGCGATCTCTTCGACACGCCGGACCTCAACACGACCGACGACGAGATCGCCAATGGCGAATATGAGCCGGCACCCGGTGAACCTAGCCCGCTTGCCCCCTTTACGGCGCAGCGCATCGACTACTCGCTCGCCCGCCTCAGCCATTACACGGCGACGAACGCTGCGCATTTCCAGAACTTCGTGCTTTTCACGAACTACCAGTTCTATATCGATGAGTTCTGCAAGTGGGCGCGCGAACAGATGCTTGCCGGTGGCAATGGTTATTCAGCCTTCGTGGAGCCGGGCAACATGATCACCTATCCGGGTGAGGCCGAGCCTAGCGAAGGCGGCGCGCCACGCCTGCCGCAGATGCCGGCCTATCACCTGAAGAAGAAGGGGCATGCCGGCATCACCATGGTCAATATTGGCGTCGGCCCGTCCAACGCCAAGACCATCACCGACCATATCGCCGTGCTGCGCCCGCATGCCTGGCTGATGCTCGGCCACTGCGCCGGCCTGCGCAACTCTCAGCGCCTCGGAGACTATGTTCTGGCGCACGCCTACATGCGCGAGGACCATGTTCTTGACGATGATCTGCCTGTCTGGGTGCCGATTCCTGCACTTTCGGAAGTGCAGGTTGCTCTTGAGCAGGCGGTCGAGGAAGTCACCGGCTATAATGGCTACGAGCTGAAACGTATCATGCGCACTGGCACGGTCGCGACCATCGACAACCGCAACTGGGAACTGCGTGACCAGCGCGGGCCGGTCAAGCGGCTCAGCCAGGCTCGGGCCATCGCGCTTGACATGGAATCGGCGACCATTGCCGCCAACGGCTTCCGTTTCCGGGTGCCTTACGGAACGCTGCTGTGCATTTCCGACAAGCCGCTGCATGGCGAGCTGAAGCTTCCTGGCATGGCGACGGCCTTCTACAGGACGCAGGTCAACCAGCATCTTCAGATCGGCATCCGCGCCGTCCAGAAAATGGCGGAGATGCCATCGGAAAAGCTGCATTCGCGCAAGCTTCGGAGCTTCTTCGAGACGGCCTTCCAATAGTACGGCGCGCGGTGGCCGACGTTGAATGGCCGTCACAAGGTTGTTTGAAATGGCCATTATCGATCGTTCCGAAACATCACAGACTTCGGAGGACGCCAAATGGACAGTGTGGCAGTTGGTGCTTACTGGGAGGCGAATGCCGCTGAATGGACCAAGCAGAGCCGTGCCGGTTTTGATGTTTATCGCGACGCGCTGAATACGCCCGCCTTTCTGGCCATGCTCCCGCCTGTCGAAGGTTTGACCGGTCTTGACATCGGTTGTGGCGAGGGGACGAATACGCGGCGAGTTGCGGCACGCGCGGCAAAGATGGTGGCAGTGGACATTGCCCCCACCTTCATCGCTCACGCTGAAGCCAGCGAAGCAGCCGACCCGCGCGGCATTGACTACAAGCTTGCCGACGCGGCCCTGCTGCCCTTCGAGGAGGCGAGCTTCGATTTCGCCACGGCCTTCATGTCGATGATGGATGTCCCGGACCAGCAAGCCGCGCTCATGGAAGCCTTTCGGGTTCTGAAGCCCGGTGGCTTCTTCCAGTTTTCCATCCTGCATCCTTGTTTCGTACCGCCTGTGCGCAGGAACATCCGCTCTGCCAGCGGCGAACCGGTGGCCGTTGAGATTGCCGATTACTTCAGGCGCACCAACGGCGACGTTGAAACCTGGCACTTCTCGTCATTGCCAAAGGAAGACCGGGAGGGGATTGAGCCATTCCGCGTGCCGAGGTTCCATCGGACAATGAGCGATTGGGTGTCGATGTGCGTTGCTGCCGGTTTCGCCATCGAAGCCTTTGGGGAGCCTATGGCCAACGAAGCCCTGGCCGCGCGCGAGCCAGTGGTTGCTGATACGCGCATTGCGCCCATCTTCCTGCATATACGGCTTCGGAAACAGGTGTGAAAAGGGCGTCACTCTTCCTGATGGGCGAGCCCCGCCAGATGTCGTGTCACAAGCCCGTTGAGTGTGACCTGATCCTCGGTCGTCAGCGGGGCGACAAGCCTATGCTGGTTCTCCACATGCGCCCGCACTGCTTCATCGATCAGTTTTAGGCCCTGGGGCGTCAGCGCCACGATCATGCTGCGAGCGTCTGCGGGGTTGGGCTCACGGGAAACGAGGCCGGCCTTTTCGAGCTGGTCGATCCGGTTCGTCACCGTGCCGGAGGTAATCATCATGCTCTCCATCAGGGCGCCGGGGGAGAGCGCATAAGGCGCGCCATGGCGCCTCAGCGTCGCCAGCACGTCAAAGCCTGCGCTGTTAAGCCCGAAGCGCATGAAGACCTTTTCCTGTTCACGAAAGATCTTCTCGCGCAACCGCCCCAGCCGACCGATGAGCGCCATGGGTCCCACATCGAGGTCCGGCCGCTCGCGGTTCCATTGCGCCACGATCCTGTCGATATCGTCCGGGGTCTTTTCACTCATGGCAGAATGTCATCACGAATTTATCTTGACGTCAAGATTTATCCATTTATCTTGATGTCAAGACAAATGGAGGCTGCCATGCCCGCCGTCGCCTTTTCCGATATCCTTCTGACTGCCCTCGCGCCCCTCGTCTGGGGGAGCACCTATATCGTCACGACCACTTTTCTGCCGGGTCTCGACCCGCTCCTCGTCTCTGCGCTACGGGCTTTGCCCGCCGGCATTCTGCTGCTGGTCCTGACACGGCAACTGCCATCGGGCGTCTGGTGGCTGCGCGTGTTTGTGCTGGGCGCGCTCAATTTCTCAATCTTCTGGTGGATGCTGTTCATAGCCGCCTATCGCCTGCCGGGCGGCGTGGCTGCAACGGTCGGCGCGGTTCAACCCCTCATCATTGTTTTCCTCGCCCGCGCGCTGGTGGGAACGCCGATCCGGGCCGTCTCGGTTCTTGCCGCGTTGGGCGGAGCACTGGGTGTCGCAATCCTGATTCTCAAGCCGGGCGCCGCGCTCGACCCGCTGGGCGTGGCGGCCGGGCTTCTCGGCGCGCTTGCCATGGCGTTCGGCACCGTGCTCACCCGTCGCTGGCAGCCGACGGTTCCGCTGCTGACCTTCACTGCATGGCAGTTGAGCGCCGGCGGCATTCTCCTGCTGCCGGTCATCTTCCTGCATGCCCATGATCTCATGTTGCTGACCTCGACCAATCTCGGCGCGGTTGCCTATCTGAGTTTCATCGGTGCCGGGCTGACCTATGCGCTCTGGTTTCGGGGCATCGCCAGGCTCGATCCGAACCGGGTCTCGCAACTGGCCTTCTTGAGCCCGGTGGCGGCCGTCACGCTTGGTCTGATCTTCCGCCACGAAATGTTGACGCCCCTCCAGTGGGCCGGCATGGGGCTGATCTTCGGCAGTATCGTGCTCGGTCAGCAGGGAGGGCGCGCGCCCGCTCCCCAGCGGTCGGTCTAGGTTCGGGCTGTTTCGTTCCAGCCGGGCGATCCTCACCCACAGCGGTTGCCTTTTGTCATTTCATCGGATAGGTCGTCTCCATCCGTATGGACCCGGTGCAAATCCGGGTGGCTCTTCTGGCCGCCGATCCGCCAGACAACACAGCAACGCAACTCTCCTCCCATGAACCGGGTTTCTCCCGGCTCGTTGCCTTCAACTGTGAAAAATCAAAGCTCATGAGTCTTCTTTCAAACTACCGCCAGCAGTGGTTCTGCAACATTCGCGACGATATCCTGTCGGGCATCGTCGTGGCGCTGGCTCTCATTCCCGAAGCAATCGGCTTCTCCGTCATTGCGGGTGTCGATCCCAAGGTCGGCCTTTATGCATCCTTCGCAATTGCCTGCGTGGCGGCCTTTACGGGCGGCCGTCCCGGCATGATTTCCGCAGCCACCGCCGCGACCGCCGTTGTCATGGTGTCGCTGGTGAAGGAACATGGCCTGCAGTATCTCTTCGCAGCCACCATCCTAATGGGTCTGATCCAGATCGTGGCGGGCTTCCTGAAGCTCGGCCGCATCATGCGCTTCGTCTCGCGCTCGGTGATCACCGGTTTCGTCAATGCGCTCGCCATTCTCATCTTCATGGCGCAGTTGCCGGAATTGATCGGCGTGCCGGTCGAAACCTATTTCATGATCGCGGCAGGCCTTGCCATTATCTATCTCTTTCCGATGCTCACGAAGGCGATCCCTTCGCCGCTCGTCGCCATCGCAGTGCTGACGCTGGTGGCCTGGTTCACCGGCATGCATCTGCGCACTGTCGGCGATCTCGGTGAACTGCCCTCGGCCCTGCCGAGCCTCGCGCTGCCCGACGTCCCGCTGACGCTGGAAACGCTGAAGATCATCCTGCCGTATTCGCTGACGCTCGCTGCGGTCGGGCTGCTCGAGTCGCTGCTGACGGCCCAGATCGTCGATGACATGACCGACACATCCAGCAACAAGAGCCAGGAATGCATCGGCCAGGGAGCCGGCAACATCGCCTCGGCGCTCATCGGCGGCATGGGCGGTTGCGCGATGATCGGCCAGTCCGTCATCAACGTGACCTCCGGCGGACGCGGACGCCTCTCGACATTCGTCGCGGGCGCATTTCTCCTGTTCCTGATCGTGGTGCTGTCCGACCTCGTGCGCATCATTCCGATGGCCGCGCTTGTGGCTGTCATGATCATGGTCTCGATCGGCACGTTTTCGTGGAGGTCGATCATAGACCTGCGCCGCAATCCGCTGCCGTCTTCGGTGGTCATGCTGGCCACGGTCGTCACCGTGGTTGCCACGCATGATCTTGCCAAGGGCGTGCTGGGCGGCGTGCTCCTGTCAGGCATCTTCTTCGCCGGCAAGGTCGCGAAGCTGTTTCGTGTGGTCCGACACGACGCGGCCGAAGACGGCGCAGTTCGCTATGATGTCAGCGGCCAGGTGTTCTTTGCTTCCGCCGAGGCCTTCATCCATGCCTTCGATTTCAGCGAAAAAGCGCCAAAGGTGATCATCGACCTGCACAAGGCGCATCTGTGGGACATTACGGCCATCGCTGCATTGGACAAGGTCGTCATGCGATTCCGCGCCAATGGCGTCGATGTGGACCTGGTGGGCTTCAACGAAGCCAGCGCCGACATGGTCGATCGCTTCGCGCTCCATGACAAGGAGCAACGCCTGGCAAGCGCGGCCTCATTGCACTGAGGCCGCCAGGTCAGCCGGGCAAGACCGTTAGGCGGTCTGCGGTTCCTGGATGACGATGACCTTCGTGCCGGTCGGCACGCGATCGTAAAGGTCGATCACGTCATAGTTCAGCATGCGGATGCAGCCGGACGACATGGCGTAGCCGATCGATTCCGGCTGGTTGGTGCCGTGAATGCGGAAATGCAGGTCGTTCCCGCCGCGATAGAGATAGAGCGCGCGAGCGCCGAGCGGGTTGTTCGGGCCACCGGGCATGCCGCCGGCGAGCTTGGCGTAGCGATCCGGATCGCGCTTGATCATGTTCTGTGTCGGCGTCCAGCTCGGCCATTCGGCCTTGCGACCGACATAGGCATTGCCGCGCAGCTGCAGACCTTCGCGGCCGACGCTGACGGCATAGCGGATCGCCTTGTTGTTGCCGAGCACGTAGTAAAGCCGGCGGGCGGGCGTGTCGATGATGACCGTGCCGGGCTTTTCATTCGAAGGATAGTCGACTTCCGCGCGGCGTAGTTCCGGCTTGATCTTGTCGAGCGGCATGCCGGGCAGGGGATACTCTTCCTGCGGCTTCGGACCGTAATTCGCGGCCTGCTGGGCGTTTTGCGTGGTGCAACCGGCGAGGGCTGCGGAAAAGCCGAGAAGAAGGCTGCGACGGGTAATCGACATGGAATTTCCTTCGGGGAGGGAGGGGATTCGATGCCGCAGAATTACCTTAATTACAGTAAACCAAAGGTTAACGAGAGGTCATCCAAGGCCCTCGTCGTGCCCTATTCCAGCCGCCGTAGAACCTTCGGCAATGCCTCTTCGAAGAGGGCCATGTCCGCTTCAGGTCCGACGCTGACGCGGATGCAGCGGTTGAGCGGCGCCACGCCCGGCAGGCGGATGAACACACCTTCCTCCATCAGACCATCCACGATCGCCTTGGAATAAGGCCCGTCTCGCCCGGTATCGATGGCGACGAAATTGGTGGCGGACGGCAGCGGCGCAAGCTGGTTGTCACGGGCAATCCCGGCGATCCGCTCCCGCGCGGACTTGATGCGGGTCAGCGTCTCCTCAAGATAGTCCGTATCTGCCAGGGCCGCCATCGCCGCTGCAATCGCAATCCGGTTCATGCCGAAATGGTCGCGGATCTTGTCGAAGGCATGAGCGTTTTCCGGCGTCGAGATCGCATAGCCGACACGCGAACCGGCCATGCCGTAGGCCTTGGAGAAGGTGCGGGTGCGGATCACGTTCGGCAGGTCGATCAGGCTCTCGATGGACGGAATGGCGCCCGCGGGTGCGGTCTCTCCATAGGCCTCGTCAAGGATGAGGAGTGTCGTTTCCGGCAGCGCCTTTGAAAAGGCGACGATGTCTTCCGCCTTGTGCCAGCTACCCATCGGATTGTCGGGATTGGCGACATAGACCAGAGGCGCGTTCTCGCGCTTTACCGCCTCGAGCAGCCCCCCGAGATCCTCGTGGTCGTCCTTGTAGGGCACCGTGACCAGCCGCCCGCCAAAGCCAGCGACCTGGAAATTGAAGGTTGGGTAGCCGCCAAGCGAGGTCACGACCGGGGTTCCAGGAAGCACGATCATGCGGACGATGAGGCCGAGAAGCCCGTCTATCCCGCCGCCGACATTGATGTGGCCGGGCGTGACGCCGAGATGCGCGGCAAGCGCCACGCGCAGATCGTAATTCTCCGGGTCGGCATATTGCCAGGTCTCGTGCGCCGCCTGTTCCATCGCGGCAATTGCCTTGGGCGAGGGGCCGAAGCCGTTCTCGTTCGCGCCAATACGCGCCTTCACCGTGAGCCCGCGGCTGCGTTCGATGGCCTCGGGGCCGATGAAGGGGATGGTGGTGGGCAGCGACTGGATGAGTGGCGTGAAACGGCTGAAACTGGACATGCGACGATGAAGCTCCCTGAAGGCGTCGCGCTACAATAGGGAGAAACGCTTGCTCGGCAAGGGCTACCTGCCCTTGAAATAGTCCGAGCGGATCATCTTGTGTATGAGATGTTCATCGATCTGCGCGATGAATTTCACGCCCACCTTTCGGTCCTTGCGATAGACCTCGGCGCAGCCGATGCGGTTGGGAAAACCCTCGATCATCAGGTAGTAGTGCGTGGGGAGTCCGATACAGTGGCTCAACTCAAGACCGGCGCCGGCCACTGAGATGTCCACCACCTTCGCCTGCCTCTCGTAGAGCCCGGTCAATCCCCGGCCGATGGTGACGATTCGCGCATTCTGGCGCACCTTGTAGTGCTCGAACGCCCGATCGTAGACGCCGGACTGGACGTCGGCCATGTAGGTTGACTTGTCGAGCATCGGAGGGACCTGTCTTTCGGTTGCCTCCAGTCTGGCGCAGATCCCTTCCTTTCGACTGAAGGAAATCGTTAAGACTTGATCGATCGCCTAAACATTTCTCGGCTCAGTTATTCAGCTCAAAAGCCGTGTTCCGGCGCAGGATCATCTCCACGAAGTCATCCGCCAGCAGCATGTTGAACTTCAGCGACACGGATTCCAGCGTCCGCTTGACCAGCGTGCAGCCGATCTCGTCGTGAAGCCCGTTGATGATGATGAAAAAATGGCTCGGCACGATCAGGTCGGGGTCGACCTTCAGTTTTGCTCCGCTCGCCGAAACATCCTTCATCATGCACAGCGCTTCGCTGGACTTGAAGTGATGGCCGATCATGATGAGCCGCGTCGGCAGGTTGACCGGAAAGCGTTCGAAATCGAACTCGGCATCCGGCCGGTGCGGTTCAGTCCCTGTAAAATGCAGGCCCATGCTGGCCTCCATGTCGACTGTTAAACCCTGGCATATATTAGCGTTTTCATATGGCCAGAACCTTAATGCATTTCGTCAAGTTTTAGGCGTTCCTGAATTGGAAGCGTCTCAGATCGCAGGTTCAGGCAAATTGTCGCCTGTAGGCTGCAGGGCTGATGCCCAGCCGCGTGCGGAAGTGGTGCCGGAGGTTTCCTGCGCTGCCGAAGCCGGAAAGCTGCGCAACCTCTTCCAGATCCAAGCTCGCCTGCGTTTCCAGCAATCGCTGCGCTTCGCGAAGCCGCGTCGTGGCGATCCATTCCCCCGGCGAAACGCCCGTGGTCTCCTCGAAGCGACGCTGGAAGCTGCGCAGGCTCATGCCCGCCCGTCGGGCCAGCATCGCCAGCGACATGTCGGATGCAACATTCGCTCGAATCCAGTCGAAAAGCGGGCTCAGTCGCTCCTTTTCGTGGTCCCGCGCAACCGGGCCGGGGATGAATTGCGCTTGCCCGCCCTCGCGATGCGGCGGCACGACCAGCCTGCGCGCGACGCTGTTGGCTGCGGCCGTGCCGAAATCCCGCCGCACCACATGCAGACAGAGATCAATGCCCGCAGCACTGCCGGCCGCAGTCAGCACGGTGCCGTTGTCGACGTAAAGAACGGACGGGTCGAGTGCGATGTCGGGAAAGCGGGTCGCGATGGAGGCGGCATAACGCCAATGCGTCGTGGCTTTGAGCCCCGCAAGGAGGCCGGCCTGCGCCAGCACCGTAATCCCGGAACACAATGACATCACCCGGGCGCCGCGTGCTTCGGCCTGCCGCAAGGCATCGAGAAGCGGCTGAGGCGCTGGCGCATCGATCCCCCGCCAGCCCGGAACGATGATAAGATCGGCGCGCTCCAGATGGTGGATGTCGCCATCCGCCGTCACCGTCAGGCCGCCAGCCGCGCGCAAAGGTCCATCTTCGACCGCGACGACCTGGTAGCGATACCAGTTCGCGCCCATTTCAGGACGTGGCAGGCCGAAGACTTCGCACGCCACGCCGAACTCGAACGTGCAGAGCCCGTCATAGGCGAGAACGGCGACGAGAGGGCCATGGAGAGAATTCGCATCTGGCATGATTTTGACGATAGTTGTCATTCCGGCCAGTTTCAAGCGGTCAGGCTCTGGTCTAGAACAGGTCATTGCTTGATGATCAGGGAAGGACCCAGCGATGCCGAGCCCCGTTGCAGAAATCCCCGCCGCCGCGAGCTTCGACGCGGAGAGGCATTTCGCCGCCAAGTTCAGCTTTGAGGCCGACTGCTGGGATGTGCACGCCGCGATGCAATCCGGCGAGGCATGCGACTTCGTCCTTCTCGACGTCCGTTCGCCCGATTTCTATCGTCGGTCTCACGTGCCGGGCGCGCTCAGCCTGCCGCACGGCAAGATGACGGCGAACCGCATGGCGCAGTGGCCGCAAGACACGCTCTTCGTCGTCTACTGCGCCGGGCCGCATTGCAACGGCGCCGATCGCGCGGCGCTCCGCCTCGCGCGCCTCGGGCGTCCGGTGAAGATCATGATCGGCGGCATGACCGGCTGGGCTGACGAAGGCTTCGAATTCGCCACGCAAGCCGACTGAAACGGCTTTCCAACGTCGCACTCTCCCGCTAGTTTCCCGCGGAACAGGATAGCGCGGAGAATTGAACGTGTCGGACAGGCTGGTGATCATCGGGGGAGGGCAGGCGGCATTCGCCTGCGCGGCCAAGCTGCGGGCGCTGAAGGACATGCGTCCGATCACCATCATTTCCCGCGAAGACGCCTATCCGTATCAGCGTCCGCCACTTTCCAAGAAATACCTGCTGGGTGAGATGTCGCTCGACCGTCTCATGTTCCGTCCTGTCGAATGGTTTGCGGAAAACGCGATAGAGGTCCTGACCGGCGTCAGCGCCATCTCGTTGGATCGCGCGGCCAAGCGGGTCGCGCTGTCCAGCGGTGACAGCCTTGATTACGATAAGCTCGCCTTCGCGACTGGATCCACACCGCGCAGCCTGCCCGACGCCCTGACAAAGGGACTTTCCGGGGTTTTCACCATTCGCAGCTTTGCTGACGCCGACAGATTGCGTCCTTACATGCAGGCCGGTCGGAGACTTCTCGTGGTCGGCGGCGGCTATATCGGGCTGGAGGCGGCATCAGTCGCGCGACATCTCGGTCTTCATGTTACGGTGATCGAAGCCGCCGAGCGCATTCTTGCACGCGTTGCCTCGCCGGCGACGGCGGACATCTTCCGCGCCATCCATCGCGACCATGGAGCAGAACTGATCGAAGGTGCCGGTCTTGCGGCATTGACGGGGGCGAATGGCGTCGTGTCGGGCGCCGAACTGTCCGATGGCCGGCATCTGGATGTAGATATGGTGATCGCCGGCATCGGCGCCTATGCAGAGGATGAGCTGGCGCGTGCAGCAGGCATCGTCTGCGGCAACGGAATCACGGTCAACGAATTCGGTCAGACCTCGGACCCGGACGTCTATGCGATGGGCGATTGCGCCGAGCAAACGTGGAAGGGTCTGCAGATCCGTCTCGAGTCGGTCCAGAACGCCGTCGATCAGGCAGAAAACATCGCACTTAATCTCGCCGCCGGCCGGGAAGCCTATCGTCCCAAGCCGTGGTTCTGGTCGGATCAATATGACGTGAAGCTGCAGATTGCCGGCTTCAACCTTGGCTACGACGAAACGATCTCGCGTCCGGGCGCACGCGAAGGCGCATCTTCCGTTTGGTACTTCTCGCGCGGCGAACTCGTTGCCGTGGACGCCATCAACGACGCGAAGGCCTACGTGGTCGGGAAGAAACTGCTCGACAGCGGCCGAGGGCTGGGTATCCGGGACGCCATAGCCAACCCGGAAACGGACCTCAAATCGCTCACATGAATGCCTCTCGCAACAGGTGAGTCAAAACAACACGCCTATCGTCATGAGACATGCGCCAATTGCGATATCCCGTACAATGAGACCGCATTCCAAAAGACGCTGATTTGTCGGGAGATATCCGTGGCGGAGAGGAAGGGATTCGAACCCTCGATACCCTTTTGAGGTATACTCCCTTAGCAGGGGAGCGCCTTCGACCACTCGGCCACCTCTCCAACCACGTCCGGGCTGATAAAGAAATCCCTGCGCTGAATCAACAGCAAACTTCATCAAAAAAGGCGACCACGGGATCCTGTGCACAGAAGTCTCCGACTGCCACCGATTCCAGGTCCGGAGAATCGCTGGCTACCGACTCATTGCCCGTTGGCGAGGAACGATCCTTCCTGAGTTGCAAACTTGCGCCTGCGCACAACTTGAAACACGTGGGGCGCGGTCGACAAACCTGTGTCAGACCCGTGGCAAACCTGTGCCAAATCGGGAGAAGTGGGCGTGCGTGAGGCATTTCAAAGATTGATAAAATCTTAATTTTCCCCCAACAAGCCTTTGTTCGAAAACAATTTTTGTTAAGTGATTGGTAACAAATTTCCGTAGCGTCGGTTCAATTCGTGTCATTTCCGCAACAGGGGATCATGAAGCGCCGGGATTCGATGGGCCGCACAGCAGTTGGTGATTGCGCTAACTAAACCGTTTTGTATTTTCAACTCCGGAAGCGAGGCGGATGTCGCCGCTCTTCTTAAGCTTTGGGATCGGGCAGGGAAGCTGCTTGCAGTTAACTCGATCCGGATTTGAACATTTGACTGGAGGTCAAAAATGAACATCAAGAGCCTTTTCCTCGGCTCCGCAGCTGCCTTCGCAGTTGTATCCGGCGCACAGGCCGCTGACGCAATCGTCGCAGCTGCTCCGGAACCCATGGAATACGTCAAGGTTTGCGACGCATTCGGCACGGGCTACTTCTACATCCCCGGCACCGAAACCTGCCTGAAGATCTCGGGCATCGTTCGTGCGCAGGTGAACTACTCCAACGCTCCGCTGGTTCCCTTCACGACGGCTGCTAACGCCGCGACGATCGTGAACCCGGGCTACAAGTGGGGTTCCTACTCTGGCTCGCACTTCCGCCTGAACGTCGAAGCCAAGAACGACTCTGAAGTCGGCACGGTTTACTCGTTCATCCAGGTTCGTGGCTATAACGGCCAGGAAGCCGGCACGGGCATCAACACCGGCACGACCTACAACGGCGGCTACCGCGCATACTTCTATGCTGGTATCGACGCTGGCGCATACGGCTTCGAAGCTGGTACGTACGACAGCTACTGGACCCGTTTCTTCGGTTACGGCGGCTACACGGATGACGGCGGTTCCTACCAGTACGCCGACAACTCCTACGCTTCGTTCTTCGGCAAGGTCGGCAACATCTCCTACACGATCGGCGTTGACGACCTGACGCGTTACGCTGGTGACACCGCTGGCCTCAATGCTGCTGTCAAGGGCACGTTCGACAACGTATCCGCAGCTCTCGGCGTTGACTATGACATCGCTTCGAAGGCCTTTGGTATGAAGGGCTATGTCGAAGGCAAGTTCGACCCGATCTCTGTCAAGCTGATGGGCATCTACTCGGCCAAGGACAACAACTTCTACGCTCCGGCTCGTGGCTTCACGATGATCCTTGGCGGCAAGGTGCAGATGACCAAGCAGTTCTTCGCTGCGGTTGACTACTCCTACTCCTTCACGCCGAAGACCTGGAACGTTGTTGGTGACCTCGGTTGGAACGTTGCCAACGGCTTCGCAGTCCTCGTCGAAGGCAAGTACACCAGCACGAAGGTTTCCTCGGGCTTCCTGCGCTTCCAGCGCAACTTCTAATCCGCAAGGGTTTTTGGGAGGTCCGGTTCGCCGGACCTCCTTCATCTATCCGGTGGCTTGACCGTCCGGCAACAAAAGCAAGTTCGCGGATAAACGCGGCGTCAATCTGAAGCTGACCATGAGGCGGGCTGTGAGTTCGTTGTCCTGGTTTCACACTCAACTCTTTGAATGGGGTCTATCATGAACATCAAGAGCCTTCTCCTCGGCTCCGCAGCGGCTTTCGCAGCCGTTTCCGGTGCACAGGCTGCTGACGCAATCGTCGCTGCCGCTCCGGAACCCATGGAATACGTCAAGGTTTGCGACGCATTCGGCACGGGCTACTTCTACATCCCCGGCACCGAAACCTGCCTCAAGATCGGCGGCCTCGTTCGCGCCCAGGTCGACTTCGGCACCAAGCCGAACCTCGTAAACGCAGTTGGTGCGACCAACCGTGGTTACAACTGGTCGTCCTACGCCAACAGCCAGTTCCGCCTGAACATCGACGCCAAGAACGACTCTGAAGTCGGCACGATTTACTCGTCGATCCAGCTTCGCGGCTACAACGGCCAGACGGCCGGTACGGGCATCAACACCGGCACGACCTACAACGGCGGCTATGTTGCTTACTTCTACGCTGGTGTTGACGCTGGCGCATACGGCTTCGAAGCCGGCTCCTACGACGGCAGCTACTGGACCCGTTTCTTCGGCTTCGGCGGCTTCACGGATGACGGCGGCTCCTACGTCTACAACGACAACGCCTATGCAGCATTCTTCGGCAAGGTCGGCTCCGTATCGTACACGGCTGGCGTTGACGACTTCACGCGCAATGCAGGCAAGACCGCTGGTCTGAACGCTGCTGTCAAGGGCGAATTCGGCCCGGCTGAAGCCGCTCTCGGCGTCGACTACGACATCGCTGCCAAGGCCTTTGGTATGAAGGGTTACGTTTCTGGCAAGTTCGACATCGTCAGCCTCAAGCTGATGGGTCTGTACTCGGCCAAGGACAACAACATGTACGCTCCGGCACGTGGCTTCACGATGGTTCTGGGTGGCAAGGTTGACGTCACGAAGCAGCTCTTCGCTGCCGTTGACTACTCCTATTCGTTCACGCCGAAGACCTGGAACGTTGTTGGCGACCTCGGCTGGAACGTTGCCAATGGCTTCGCAGTCCTCGTCGAAGGCAAGTACCAGAGCTCCAAGCAGACCTCGGGCTTCCTCCGCTTCGAACGTACGTTCTAATATCGGAATTCGAGGCGGATTCTTGCGGTCCGCCTTGTTTTCTTCGGCAGGCCGGGCGCATGCGCTCCGGCCTGTTTTTATTTCAGGACGCCGAGATTCCCGTGAGTTGCGCGGACATGGTCGCAAGCGCATGGCCGGAACGGATACGCAGTTCCACGGCGTTCCCAAGTTTGAGAATGCCTGCCCTGACAGTCGCCCCTGCGCGCCCTTGCGAACCAATTCGGCCTGCGCCTGATACTGCTTGAATGTCGCGCGATCGCTCTGTTCCGCAATGGCGTCTTGCGCGACGAATGTACGGGACTCTGAAAATATTCGTGCTTGGGGTGACACGCGTTGCGAGTCGCCACGCCGCGCGTTCATGATGGTGCAGTCCGACATCCTTGCCTTTGAATAAGACCATCGCTATGTCGGTAGTAGTTAAACGGGCGGGATCGACACTATGAGCAGCGGTTTCTTCAACCTTCATCGCCATGGTTTTGTGCGTGCCGCAGTTGCGACGCCGATGGTTAGCTTGGGCGACCCGATGGCAAATGCACGTGCCGTCATTGACATGGCCCAGCAGGCAGATCAGCGCGGCGCGTCGCTTGTGCTGTTCCCAGAACTTGGCATATCTGCCTATTCGATTGATGATCTGCTGCAGCAGTCCGCACTTCAGCACGCTGTTCATGCGGCGCTTTCAGCGATCGTAGAGGCCAGTCGCGGTTTCGGATGCGTTGTCTTCGTCGGTGCGCCGTTGAGTGCAGGTGGTCGGCTTTACAACACGGCTGTGGCGATCCATGCGGGGCAGGTTCTTGCCGTCTATCCGAAGACGTTCCTGCCCAACTACCGCGAATTTTACGAAAAGCGGCACTTCGCGTCCGGCGGCGGAGCTGTGCCGTCCGAGATTACGGTTGCGGGCAGGACGGTCCCCTTCGGGAGCGATATTCTGCTTCAGGCAGAAGACGTTGCGGGTCTGGTCCTGCATGTCGAGATCTGTGAGGACGTCTGGACCCCGGTCCCGCCCAGTACCTATGCCGCGATGGCCGGCGCGACGGTGCTGCTCAATCTCTCCGCCAGCAACATCACGATCGACAAGGCGGCGGAGCGCCATTCGCTCTGCCGGTTTCAATCGTCGCGCTGTCTCGCCGCCTATCTCTATTCGGCGTCCGGGGCAGGAGAATCGACGACCGATCTCGCATGGGATGGCCAAGGCGCCATTTACGAATGCGGTCGCCTGCTGGCTGAAGCCGAACGTTTCGCGCCGCAGGCGCAGACAATCCTCGCCGATATCGATCTGGGCTTGATCGAAACGGAGCGACAGCGCCAGGTTACGTTTGGCGATTGTGCAGACCTCACCGTGAAGGGGCGGACGTTCCGCACGGTGCGGTTTCGGCTCGCGCCAGACATGAAGAGCGACTTCGGTTTGATCCGTGCCGTGCCCCGTTTCCCCTACGTGCCGAGCGATCCTGTTCGTCTCGCCGAGCTATGTTACGAGGCCTATAATATCCAGTCGCATGGGTTGGTGCAGCGCCTCAAGGCGTCCGGCGTCAAGAAGGCGATCATCGGGGTTTCGGGCGGGTTGGATTCCACGCAGGCGCTGCTCGTCGCCGCGCATGCCTTCGACCGGCTCGGCCTGCCGCGTTCCGATATTCTGGCCTTTACGCTGCCGTCATTCGCCACGAGTGCGAAGACCAAGGAAAGCGCTTGGGCGCTCATGCGGGCGCTTGGGGTGACAGCCGAAGAGATCGACCTGACCGATGCCAGCATGGCAATGCTGCTCGACATCGGTCACCCCTATGCCCGGGGGGAGAAGGTTTATGACATCACCTTTGAAAACGTGCAGGCCGGTGCCCGCACCTCGGTCCTTTTCCGCCTCGCCAACATGCATGGTGGCATAGTCCTGGGCACGGGCGATCTTTCAGAGCTCGGCCTCGGCTGGTGCACTTACGGCGTCGGGGATCACATGTCCCACTACAACGTCAATGCCTCGGTCTCCAAGACGCTCATCCAGCATCTCATCCGATGGGTGGCGGATACCGGCACCTTCGGGGAGGAGGCGAAGGCGGTGCTGCTCGCAATCCTGGCCACAGAAATCTCGCCGGAACTTGTTCCGGGCGATGACGACAAGGGGCAGCCGGCGCAAAAGACGGAAGACTTTGTCGGGCCTTACAACCTTCAGGATTTCAATCTGTATTTCACGACGCGCTACGGCTTTGCGCCGTCGAAGATCGCCTTCCTTGCGCATCATGCCTGGAACGACGCGGACAAGGGTGCGTGGCCGCCGATGACGCCGGACGACAAGCGGGTAAGCTACGATCTGGAGACGATCGCGAAATGGATGCGCGTCTTCCTGCACCGTTTCTTTGCGACCAGTCAGTTCAAGCGCTCGGCGGTGCCAAATGGACCCAAGGTTTCCTCCGGCGGGTCGCTATCGCCGCGCGGCGACTGGCGTGCTCCCTCCGACGGCAATGCCAATGCCTGGCTGGCCGAGCTAGAGGCGAACCTGCCGCCATCCGTTGCCCGGCCCAGGACATAGGCTGAAGGCTCGCACTCAGGCTGCGGCGTCGACAAAAGCCTCGATGGCGGCGGGCGTTTCGCCCAGATGCAACATGGGTGCGTGGCCCTGGTCGGCGACCAGAAGCACGTGCATCGCCGGATTGCGCTCCTTCATGCGGTTCAGGATGTCCTTGGTCAGGAGAAGCGAGTTCTCGCCGCGGATCGTCATCAATGGGTTGGAGCGGAAGAGATCGAACTGTTCCCATAGCTCCGGCAGTGGCTGGCTCAGGTCAAGCGCCGCTGTGGCCGTGGCAATTGCGGGATCGTGGTCCGGTTCGTAGCCACCGTCGGTCTCGCTGAGCGTGGCCTTTGCGAATTCCAGCCAGTCCGCCTCTGTCAGCTTGGGAAAAGCCGGCCCGTGAACCCGTTTCAGGGCCCGGGCCGCATCGTCGAGGCTCTCATAGCGCGGCCGCTGGCCCAGATAGGCCTGGATGTGCCGGAGCCCTTCCATCCCGATTGCCGGCCCGACATCGTTCAGAATGACAGCTCCCAACCGTTGTGGCTGCACAGCGGCGAGAACGTGCAGGATCAGACCGCCCCGCGAGGTGCCGATGAAGACGGCGCGGTCGACACCAAGCGCCGCCAGGACAGCAATCACGTCGCCCGCCTCGTGCGGAACGGTATAGCGCGAGGAGTCGCTGTCCCAATCCGACCGGCCGCGTCCGCGCGTGTCGATGGTGATTACCCGGCGAGGCCTTTCGGCCTGCGTCGACAGCATCATGGCCAGCGGATGGAAGTCCCGGCTGTTCCGCGTCAGCCCTGCGAGGCAGACGACGGGTAATAGATCGCTTGCGCCCGGTGCGTCGGTTCCGTAATCGCGTGCATACAGCATCAGCCCATCGGGTGAGGGGATGCGATGCTCGAGATAATCCGCGTCCATGATGGTGTCCTCTCTGGAAAAGCCGCAGTCACATTAACCGGACCGGGGATATCAGGGAACCGCCGCCTGTGCGGTTATAGCCGCTCGTTCTCGCCGTTGGGATTTTGGCGGGTTCTGCAATCGCTTCTGCGCGTCACCCGCCCGCAGTCAGATCCGCCCTGATGCTGGCGTTCATTCCGAGTTGCAACTGATAGGCTTCGAAATTCTCCATCACACGCATCACGTAGTCGCGCGTTTCAGGATAGGGAATGGATTCGATCCAGTTGAGGACGAACTCAAGGTCCTTCCCGCGCGGGTCTCCGAAACGCTTGAGCCATTCGCGCACCTTGCCTGGACCGGCGTTATAGGATGCGAAGGTGAGGACATAGGATCCGGACTGCCGCTTGATCTGGTTGTCCAGATATTGCGTTCCAAGAATTGCGTTGTAAGCCGTGTCGGCTGTCAGCCTTTCCGGCGCATAGGCCATACCCAGCTGTGAGGCCATGTCCTTGGCCGTGCCGGGCAGAATCTGCATCAGCCCTACCGCACGGGCAGCAGATACGGCCTGCGGATTGAAGCCGCTTTCCTGCCGTGCGATCGCGTAGGCCAGCGCCAGTTGGGTTCCTGTGAGGCCTGCGTTCTCTGGGATCGCGCCCAGCGGATAGGCGAGCGCCGCATCGTCTCCCCCCTTCGCATAGGCCTTCTTGCCGATGTCGAGCGCAAGAGCGCTGTCCTGGTCGCGCTTGGCCTTTTCGGCGAGAATCGTCAACCCGTCCGGATCATCGATCTGATCGGCCAGACCACGATAGAGCCGTTTGGCTGGAGCCGGATAGTTTTCCTTCTGCAGGAGATCAATCGCCCGTACGCTCTCGCGCGAAGCGAAGAGCAGACGCTCCGATGGCGTGGGGCTGCTCTTGTCAGGATTGGACGCGGGCGCGCCACCCGGCAATTCGGCGGCGGCAACCAGACCATAGAAGGAATGGTCATACTCTGCCGCATCCTCGAAAAAGGCCTTTCCATCGCCACCAGCCGCCTTGTCGGCCCGGCCCAGCCAATAGAGCGCGCGCGAGGCCGTCTGCGGGGTCGTGGCCTCTTTCAACAGGCGTTCGAAATGCGCCTTCGCCAGCTTGCCATCCTTCAGGCCTACCAAAGCGTACCATCCGGCATGGAACTCCGCATCCGCGACCGCCGCCGGTGAGGCCGCGACATGCGCGGCGACCAGGTCATAGGCGGCCTTGATCTTCCCTTCCTCGAAGAGCCCGCGGCTGGCGATGCGCTGCTCGTGCCACCATTCATCGGAATTGACGCGATCGGCGGCGTTCGCCGGCAGCTTCTGCAGCAGCGCCGCCGCGGCTTCGAAGTCATTCGCCTGTTCCCTTTGCAGGACATTGGCGAATAGAAGCGCGCTGTCCGACTTGAAACCCGCCTCGGCGGCCTTCAGGAGCTGTGGCGCCTTTGGGCTTTGCTTGATAACGGCGCTCCATGCATCGTAAAGCGGTTGAGCATTTCCGAGCTTTGCAAACCTGGCCGCCTGCTTCAGACGATCGCGATAAAGAAGATAGTCCATCCGCGCCTTGTGATCGGCGGGTGTGAGCATCTCGGGAAACTTGCTCAGCACCTCGCTCTCCAGCCAGGTATTCAGCGCGTTGGTTCCCCAGAGGCTGGTGATCATCCCCTTGGCGGTGTCTTGTTCGCCGACATTCTTCAGGGCACGCGCAAGCAGGAGTGTACCCTCCGGTGTCTGCGGAGGCCGCAGCCGGAAGGCGGCAAAGACGGCGTCATCGCTCGGCCGTTCACGGTAAAGCGCGCGCTCATAGTGGCGGTCGAGATCGCCAAGCCCCGGCCAGCCTGCAAGTTCTTCCCGTGCAGAGAGATATTCGGCGCTGGAAACGCCTGAAAGTCCCGCGGTGACGATGGCAAATGTCAGCGCCTTGCGCTCCACGCTGTCACGCGGCACCAGATCGTCGCGGGCGTTCAGTGCTGCCTGCACGTCATTGCGCTTCAGCGCCTCGATTCCGCTCTGGAACGCACCCCTAGAAGCCGCGATGATCGCCTTTTGCGGCGTCTTGTCCGAGGGGGCGGCTGCCTCCTTGCCGGCGCCGATCAGAGCCGGCGTCGCGACGCTGTAAAGCATCACAGGACCCATCGCCTCCCACCCGGCAATGGGTGCGAGGACGGCGAGGGCTATGGCAATGGGTGCGCTCACTTTCGTCATGCGTCTCGATGCGTCATCCGTCATAAAATAGCGCCGCGGCATTGCATAAAGCTTGTCCCGGTTACGATTTTCGTTCTTCCAAGGCGTCACAAACTCCTCTAAGAAACGCGATCGGGAACAAGGTCTGAAGCTCGAAGCAGAAAGCGCCTGACCAATAAGAATAATCAGGATTGCGGCTAAAGCTTGTATGGCCGCCAAGTGAGGTTATACCACATGTTCAAGGGATCAATGCCCGCCCTCGTGACGCCCTTCACGCCCGATGGGAAGATCGACGAAAAAGCCTTTGCTGAACATGTGGACTGGCAGATCAAGGAAGGCTCCAGCGCACTCGTGCCCGTCGGCACGACCGGCGAGTCGCCGACCCTGTCCCATGCCGAGCACAAGCGCGTCGTCGAGCTTTGCATCGACGTCGCCGCCAAGCGCGTGCCGATCATTGCCGGTGCCGGTTCCAACAACACGGAGGAGGCGATCGATCTGGCGCGGCATGCCGAAAAGGCCGGAGCCGATGCCGTCCTCGTCGTGACGCCCTATTACAACAAGCCGACGCAGAAGGGCCTGATCGCGCATTATTCGGCGATTGCCGAGGCGATCACGCTGCCGATCATCATCTACAACATTCCCGGCCGCTCGGTCATCGACATGAGCGTGGACACGATGGCGGCGCTCGCCAAGGCGCACAAGAACATCATCGGCGTGAAGGATGCCACCGGCAAGATCGAACGCGTCTCCGAGCAGCGCATGGCCTGCGGCAAGGACTTCGTTCAGTTCTCGGGCGAAGATGCAACAGCGCTCGGCTTCAACGCCCATGGCGGCGTCGGCTGCATTTCGGTCACCGCCAATGTTGCGCCGCGCCTCTGTGCCGAGTTCCAGGCCCTCACGCTCAAGGGCGATTATGCCGCAGCGCTTGAATATCAGGACCGCCTGATGCCGCTTCACAAGGCCATCTTCCTTGAACCTGGCGTCGCAGGCTCTAAATATGCTCTGTCGCGCCTCGGCCGCATGGGAGAAACGGTTCGCTCGCCGCTCGTCGGGCTCGAACCGTCCACCAAGGCAGCGCTCGACGCCGCGATGAAACATGCAGGATTGTTGAACTGATGGCACCCAAGGGTAGCGAACGCGTAGTGAAGAAGGTCGTTGCGGACAACCGCAAGGCCCGCTTCAACTATGAAATCGTCGATACCTATGAAGCCGGCCTCGTGCTCACGGGGACGGAGGTCAAGTCGTTGCGTGATGGCAAGGCCAATATCGCGGAATCCTACGCCTCCGACGAGGATGGCGAGATCTGGCTGATCAATTCCTATCTGCCCGAATATCTGCAGGGCAACCGCTTCAACCACGACACCCGTCGTCGTCGCAAGCTGCTCCTGTCGAAGCGCGAAATCCATCGCCTGCGCGTCGGCGTCAACCGCGAAGGCATGACGCTCGTCCCGCTGAAGATCTACTTCAACGAAAAGGGCAGGGCGAAGATGGAACTGGCACTCGCCAAGGGCAAGAAGCTCCACGACAAGCGCGAGACCGAGAAGGAACGCGATTGGAACCGTCAGAAGAGCCGTCTGCTGAAGGAGCGCGGCTGACCTTCCGCAGGCGCGTCGGTTTTCTTGATGCCGGCCCGCTTCTGCGAGCGGATTTCACGGCCGGTCAGAACTGTTTGTAGAACTCTGTCAGGACCGGCGCATTTTCGTGCTCCAACGCTTCATCGGGAAAGGCGCTCCCGCTTTTCAGTGCGTCGCGCATGGCTGTCAGTCGACGGATGTCGTCGGCCTCCACATCGTCCCGGCGTCGGTTGCGGGGTTCCGGAAAATGCCGGGACGCTTCGCCGCCGAGCAGAACATCAACATTCGTGACGTCTGTGGAAATCGCAAACTGCTCTACAGAATGCTTCAGCAGTTCAGGCAGAGGAGCGGGTGTCTTGAAAGAATCCGACATGTTTCAACCGTGGCAAATGCAATGGCCTCAAGCTTGGCAGCTCATGCTTGATAAACCGCCAATGCTCACGGTTAACGCTCGGTTTCGTCAGTTCTCGACGTCCTCGGTGACCGGCTCCTGAACGCGAGATTGACGTTCGGACGGGTCGCGACCGACTTCGGCCTTCAGAGAGTTCAGGTCTATGAAATGGTCGGCCTGACGGCGCAGGTCGTCGGCGATCATCGGTGGTTGCGTCGCCATCGTGGAAACGACCGACACCTTGCGCCCCCGACGCTGCAGCGCCTCCACCAGCGTGGTGAAATCGCCGTCGCCAGAGAAGATGACCAGATGGTCCACCGTCTCGCACTGCTCCATCGCGTCGATGGCCAGTTCGATATCCATGTTGCCCTTGATCTTGCGGCGACCGAGTGAATCGGTGAATTCCTTCGCGGGCTTGGTGACGACGCGATAGCCGTTGTAATCGAGCCAATCTATCAACGGGCGAATGGAGGAATATTCCTGATCCTCGATCAATGCCGTGTAGTAATAGGCACGCAAAAGGTACCCGCGCTTCTGGAAGGCCTTCAGAAGCTTTCGGTAATCGACATCGAAGCCCAGCGATTTCGACGCCGCATAAAGGTTTGCGCCGTCAATAAAAAGTGCAATTTTTTCCCTGGGGTCGAACATCGATCCATCCCTGCTCTGTGCCGATTCTTTTAGAAATGGCTAAAGTTATGCGCGGAAACCGTCAACAGGTCAATTTCGCTTTTGAACCCTTATTAACTGGTGGCTGAGCACGCCACAAGCAACCTCATATCCGTAGATTTACCAACGAATTGCAACCAAATTAGGCTAGATTTGACCTCACTTTCCGCCAGGCTGCGGTCTTGGAAGAGGTCGCATGTTCAGGAAAAACTTGAATCCGGGGCGCTTTACCTGTATCGAGGCCGCAATCCCGTAAGGAAACGAATTCACGAAGGACAGGCCATGGCCCGCGTCACAGTAGAAGATTGCATTGATAAAGTCGACAACCGGTTCGAACTGGTCCTGCTCGCAAGCCATCGCGCTCGCCAGATTTCCCAGGGCGCCGGCATCACCATCGACCGCGACAACGACAAGAATCCGGTCGTGGCTCTGCGCGAAATCGCCGACGAGACGCTGTCTCCGGAAGATCTGAAGGAAGACCTCATCCATTCGCTGCAGAAGCATGTCGAAGTGGATGAGCCCGAGCCCGATCCGTCCTCGCTTGTCGGCGGCGCAGCAGCTGGCAACGATCTTGAGGAAGAAGATCTTCCTGATACGCTGACCTTCGACCGCATGTCGGAAGAAGAATTGCTGGCCGGCATCGAAGGTCTTGTGCCGCCGGAAAAAAGCGACGATTATTAATTTTGCCACATTTTAGACGCTGACAGGTTTATGACTTGATGCGACATTTGAATGCGCCGGTTCATGTGATCGGCGCATTTGCGATTCCGGGGAGACATGCTTCATGATGCGACAATACGAGCTTGTTGAGCGCGTTCAGCAATACAAGCCGGATGTCAATGAAGCACTTCTCAACAAGGCTTATGTCTATGCCATGCAGAAGCATGGGCTTCAGAAGCGTGCGAGCGGCGACCCCTATTTCTCGCATCCGCTGGAAGTCGCGGCGATCCTCACCGACATGCATCTGGACGAGTCGACCATCGCCGTCGCGCTGTTGCACGACACGATCGAGGACACGACCGCGACGCGCGCCGAGATCGACGAAATCTTCGGCAAGGATATCGGCCGCCTCGTCGAAGGCCTGACGAAGATCAAGAAACTCGAACTCGTTTCGCAGAAGGCCAAGCAGGCGGAAAACCTGCGCAAGCTGCTGCTGGCCATTTCCGATGACCTGCGCGTTCTGCTCGTCAAGCTCGCCGACCGCCTGCACAACATGCGCACGCTCGACGTCATGCGCGACGACAAGCGCCGCCGCATCTCGGAAGAGACGATGGAAATCTATGCGCCGCTGGCCGGTCGCATGGGGATGCAGGGCGTGCGCGACGAGCTGGAAGAACTCGCCTTCCGCCATCTCAATCCCGAAGCCTGGGACACGGTGACGAAGCGCCTGGCTGGCCTCTCTGCGAGCAATGAAGGCCTGATCGAGAATATCGAACGCGAACTTACCGAACTCCTTTCCCAGAACGGTCTTACCAAGGCCGTGGTCAAGGGGCGGCAGAAAAAGCCCTATTCGGTCTTCCGCAAGATGCAGTCAAAGTCGCTCTCCTTCGAGCAGCTGTCCGACGTTTACGGTTTCCGCATCCTCGTGGAGGACATCCCGTCCTGCTACCGCGCGCTCGGCATCGTCCACACGCGCTGGCGCGTCGTGCCCGGCCGCTTCAAGGACTATATCTCGACCCCGAAGCAGAACGATTACCGCTCGATCCACACGACCATTGTCGGCCCGTCGCGCCAGCGTATCGAACTGCAGATCCGCACGCTGCGCATGAACGAAATCGCCGAGTACGGTATTGCCGCTCATTCGATCTACAAGGACGGCCAGAGCGGGCAGGCGGATGACACGCTTGCGCGCGAATCGAATGCCTATTCCTGGCTCCGCCAAACCATCGAGGCCCTTTCCGAAGGCGACAATCCGGAAGAATTCCTCGAGCACACCAAGCTCGAACTCTTCCAGGACCAGGTCTTCTGTTTTACGCCCAAGGGCAAGCTGATCGCGCTGCCGCGCGGCGCAACGCCCATCGACTTCGCCTATGCCGTTCACACCAATGTCGGCGACACCTGTGTCGGCGCCAAGATCAACGGTCGCATCATGCCGGTCGTCACCCGGCTCGCCAATGGGGACGAGGTCGAGATCATCCGCTCGGGCGTGCAGGTGCCGCCCGCCGCCTGGGAGGAGATCGTTGTCACCGGCAAGGCGCGCTCGGCGATCCGCCGCGCGACGCGGCTCGCCATTCGCAAACAATATGCAGGCCTCGGCTACCGAATTCTGGAGCGCACCTTCGACCGCGCCGGCAAGGTCTTTTCGCGCGACGTCCTGAAAGCCTCGCTTTTCCGGTTGGGCCACAAGGAGGCCGAGGATGCGATCGCGGCTGTCGGGCGAGGGGAGTTGTCGTCGCTCGACGTCTTGCGCGCCGTCTATCCCGACTATCAGGACGAGCGTGTCACCGTGAAGCAGAATGTCGACGATGGCTGGTTCGCCATGAACTCGGCCTCGGGCATGATCTTCAAGGTGCCAGGCCAGCAGAAGACGCCGACCGGTGAGGCCATGCCGTTCCGCGGACTTTCCAATGACATCCAGGTGCACTTTGCCACCGGCGGTGCCGTGCCCGGCGATCGCATCGTCGGCATTCTCGATGGCGAGAAGAGCCTTGCCATCTATCCGATCCAGTCGCCGGGTCTGCAGCAGTTCGAGGACGAACCGGAACGCTGGATCGACGTGCGCTGGGATCTCGACCTCGCCAACAAGTCTCGTTTCAACGCCCGCATCATGATCAGTGCGATCAACGAGCCGGGAACGCTGGCGACGATCGCCCAGAATGTCGCCACCACCGATGTCAATATCGCGACCCTGACCATGACCCGCGTGGCGGCCGACTTCACAGAGATGGAACTGGAGCTCGAAGTCTGGGATCTGCGCCAGCTCAACCAGCTGATTACCCAGCTGAAGGAGCTTCACTGCGTTGCAACAGTGAAGCGACTCTTCGAATAGATCAATGCCGGCCCATGCGGGCATTGCCTTCACGTCCGGCATACTGGCCAATTGCCGGGGTTGCGTCGCCAAGATTTTGATAACAAAGCGTTAAAATCCCGGCATGCGTTGCGCGCATGGCAGATAGGACAAGCCGGCGCTTGTTGATGTTGCAATGCAGCATTATCTTGGTCCTCGTAAACAGATGTTGATCAAGAAGGACTTGGAAAAATGTTCGGTTCGCTGAAGAAAGTGGCTCGTGCGCTCCGCATTCCCACGGAGCAGGAACGCGAAATGGCATATCTCAATGGCGCGAAGGATCGTTACGATCTTGAATTTCGCATGCGCCAGATCGATCGTGGCGACTTCCGCCGTGGTCAGTTCTGAGACACGCTTGAAGGATTGGCCTTGATGCGCACGCTGCGCATAAGGCGGCCGTCGTGGAAAGACGAAAGATGCAGGGTGCGGGTTCCGCGCCCTTTTTGTTTGCGCTCATATTGGAATTATTCTGAAAACAGATTGCGGACGCCGTGCGAATGCGCGAGATTGCGACCGCTCTGGAGGGGCTTGAGAGCGGGATATATCTCGTAGCGGTCGCATGTTTCATGCGGCCGGCGCATGCAATGTGCGGCCATTTGCCCTCCTTGAGGCCTTTGTCTTTTCATTGTGTGCGAAATAAGCAAGCCATATATGCGGTCCCATGAAACACAAATCCACTGACATGACGCTCGAGCCGGTCGAGAGCCTGCCGCGCAAGCGAATGACGTTTAGCCGCGCCATGCGTTACCAGTTGTTGAAATTCGTTCGTATCCGCGCCACGCCGCACGCCATTGGCATTGGAGTGGCGATGGGCGTCTTCGCGGCATTTCTGCCGCTGGTCGGTGTGCACATGGCGCTTTCGGCGGCGCTCGCCTGGGTGTTCGGCGGCAACATGATCGCCGCGGTGGCTTGCACGCTGCTGATCGGCAATCCTTTTACCTATCCCTTCATTTGGGCTGCGGCCTGGGAAGCGGGGCAGATGATTCTCGGCACCAACGCCAAATCCATGGGCACCATTCATCTGCATGAACTCGTGCACAAGCTTTCGTTCGGCGAACTCTGGGCTCCGATCCTCAAGCCGCTTCTTATCGGCTCGGTTCCGCTCGGCATTGCCGGCGGCGTTGTCGGCTATTTTGTCATGGTTCAGGCAGTCACAATCTTCCGCGCACGGCGCCAGGCGCGACTCAATGCGCGCTGAGGCGAAAAGCGGGGGCAGGGCATGATCATCGGTATTGGCAGCGACCTCATCGATATCCGCCGGGTGGAAAAATCCATCGCGCGTTTCGGCGACCGTTTCACCCACCGCTGCTTCACTGAGGTGGAACGGGCGAAGTCGGACCGGCGCAAGGAGCGCGCCGCCTCCTATGCCAAGCGGTTCGCCGCCAAGGAAGCCTGTTCCAAGGCGCTCGGGACGGGGTTGGCGCAGGGCGTCTTCTGGCGCGACATGGGTGTGGTCAACCTCCCGAGCGGAAAGCCGACCATGGCCCTGACCGGCGGCGCGGCGGAACGGCTCGCGGCGATGACGCCGCAAGGTCATTACGCCGTCGTCCACCTGACGATCACGGACGATTTTCCACTGGCCCAGGCATTTGTAATCCTGGAAGCCCTTCCTTTGCCGCAATCCTCGGAAAGCTGACGCGACTGATCCCCGGAAAGCGCTTGCTTTCAAGACGCTTGCCGCCCGGTTCAGAAGCGGTTAGACAATCCGTTGCGCCGGGATGCCGCGAGAAGTCGGCAGCGCGGCGACACGACATCGCCAGAGAAAGGCGCTACAAGGAAATGAGCAACGTGTCTGAAAAAGTGAAACCCGAGAACTCCTTCTGGGAAACCGTCAAGGTTGTCATCCAGGCGTTGATCCTTGCTGGCCTTATCCGGACCGTCCTTGTTCAGCCCTTCACGATTCCCTCCGGCTCGATGATGCCAACCCTGCTGGTCGGCGATTACATCTTCGTCAACAAGTTCGCCTACGGCTTCTCGAAATATTCTCTGCCCTTCTCTCCGGACCTCTTCAGCGGTCGCATCTTCGGCTCCGACCCGAAGCGAGGCGATGTCGTCGTCTTCCGTTTTCCGCCGAACCCGTCGATCGATTACATCAAGCGCTGTGTCGGCCTGCCGGGTGACCGCATCCAGATGAAGAATGGCGTGCTCTACATCAATGACAAGCCGGTTCCGAAGGTGGCTGACGGCACGTTCAATTCCGACTATTCGAAGGATCCGGGTCAGGACATTCCGGTCTTCCGCGAAACCCTTCCCGACGGCGTGACCTATGACACGCTCGACGAAGCTCCCGACACGCTCGGCGACAACACGCGCGAGTTCATTGTTCCGCCGGGCCATTATTTCATGATGGGCGACAACCGTGACAACTCCGCCGACAGCCGCTTCGACGTCGGCTATGTCCCGGCCGAAAACCTCGTTGGCAAGGCGTCCATGATCTTCTTCTCGCTGGGCAACGACACGGCCTTCTCCGAAGTTTGGAAATGGCCCGAAAACCTGCGCTGGAACCGCTTCTTCAAGGTCGTGGACTGAGATGACGCTGAGGCCGGAGGAGCGCGCCCAGCTGGAAAAGGCGATCGGTCACGAGTTCCGCTCCAAGGAGCGGCTTGATCGGGCCGTCACGCATTCCAGTTCACGCACCTCAAAGGGTACGAATTACGAGCGGCTGGAATTCCTCGGCGATCGGGTCCTCGGACTGTGCGTCGCCGAGCTGCTTTTCACCAGTTTCACGGACGCGGACGAGGGCGAGCTCTCCGTTCGCCTCAACCAGCTGGTCTCGGCCGCGACCTGCGCGGAGGTCGCCGACAGTCTAGAGCTGCATAAATACATTCGCACCGGCGCCGACGTGAAGAAGGTGACCGGGAGCCGCATGCTCAATGTCCGCGCCGACGTTGTGGAAAGCCTCATCGCCGCGCTCTATCTCGACGGTGGGCTTGAGGCCGCGCGCCGCTTCGTGCTGGCCAACTGGTCCGAACGCGCCACCAAGGCCGGTGCTGCCAAGCGCGATGCCAAGACCGAGCTGCAGGAATGGGCGCATGCCCGTTTCCAGGTCACGCCGGTCTACAAGGTCGTCGACCGTTCCGGCCCGGACCACGATCCGCGCTTCACCGTGGTCGTTGAAGTCAGTGGCGTGGCGCCCGAAACCGGCGTCGAACGCTCCAAACGCACGGCCGAACAGGTCGCCGCGACGAAACTTCTGGAACGCGAAGGCGTCTGGAAGTAAAAAGAGTCAATTTCTCAGAACTGGATAAATGTGATGACGGACACCGAGGCGGGGCAGCCCTCCGAAACCCATTCGGGCTTTGTAGCTCTGATCGGCGCGACCAATGCGGGAAAGTCGACGCTGGTGAACCGTCTCGTCGGCGCCAAGGTCTCGATCGTCAGCCATAAGGTTCAGACGACGCGCGCCATCGTGCGTGGCATTGCCATTCACGACAATGCGCAGATCGTTTTCATGGACACGCCCGGTATCTTCAAGCCGCGCCGCCGGCTCGACCGCGCCATGGTCACGACCGCCTGGGGCGGCGCCAAAGACGCCGACTTCATCCTTCTGATCGTCGACAGCGAACGCGGCCTCAAGGGCGATGTCGAGACGATTCTGGAAGGCCTGAAGGAGGTCAAGCAGCCGAAGCTCCTGGCACTCAACAAGATCGACCGCGTCAAGCACGAGGACCTGCTGAAGCTCGCCGCCGACGCCAACGAGAAGATCGCTTTCGAGCGCACCTTCATGATCTCGGCGAGCACCGGATCTGGTTGCGACGACCTTCTCGACTATCTCGCCAAGGAATTGCCGGCTGGCCCTTGGTACTATCCCGAAGACCAGATTTCGGATCTCCCGATGCGCCAGTTGGCCGCCGAAATCACCCGCGAGAAACTCTTCCTCCGCCTCCACCAGGAACTTCCTTATTCCTCGCATGTCGAAACGGAAAAGTGGGAAGAGCGCAAGGACGGTTCCGTTCGCATCGAGCAGGTGATCTTCGTCGAACGCGACAGCCAGAAGAAGATCGCGCTCGGCAAGGCCGGTGAGACCATTAAGGCCATCTCCACCGCCGCCCGCAAGGAAATCTCCGAAATCCTCGAACAGCCGGTTCACCTCTTCCTCTTCGTCAAGGTCCGGGAGAACTGGTCCGATGATCCGGAGCGTTATCGCGAGATGGGGCTGGATTATTCGAAGTAAGATCTGCGGGGCGCTCAAGCCCCGTGACACGCCTTGAATTTCTTCCCCGAACCACACGGGCAGGGATCGTTCCGCCCGACGCGGCCTGGTTTGGCCTTGTCTTCCCTATCCCAGTAAAACCATCGACCGTCGATCTTGCGGAAGAGAGAGACTTCGCTCGCAGACGCTTCCTGGCCGTTCTGGCGAACGCGGAAAGTGAAGTTGACCTTGCCGGTCTCGTCCCCTTCCAGACCTGCCTCTCGCCCGGTGATCGCCAGCCCCAGCCATTCGGTGCCGAGCCCGGAGCGCTCGGCCTCCCGTCGATCAAATGCCTTGGCGGCTGGGCCGGCGCAGGTTTCTTCTATGTAATCGAGCCTGCCCGTCGCATAGGCGGTATACCGCGAACGCATGAGCGCTTCTGCCGTCGGCGCAGGCTTGCCGGCAAGGATGGGGCTGCAGCACGCAAGGATGAGTTTGCCGGAACCGCAGGGGCAGGGGATCATGGATAAGGCCTTCGTTGATGGATGACCTTTCTTAGATGACCGCAACGGTCAATCAAAGTGGCAACTGTCGAGACAAGAATACCGGCCGATTGACGACCGACCCGCAGGGAGGGATTATCGTCCTGAGGAGATTGCGCAATGGCGACAGCCGAGGACTTCAAACGCATCGCTCTGTCGCTTCCCGGAACCGCGGCGCGGCCACATGTGGACCGCATGGCCTATCGGGTGCGCCGCATCTACGCTACGCTCGCGCCGGACCGGCTGAGCGCGAACCTCATGTACGGCCCGAGCGACCAGAAGCGCATTTGCGAGGCGCGGCCCGAAGCATTCTTTCCGCTGCCGAACAAGTGGGGAGAGAAGGGCGCCACGACCGTCGTTCTCGACTCGGTAACGGAAGAGGAACTGCGCGAGGCGCTGGAGCGCGCCCGGGAGCTGCACCAATAGAAGAATATTCTGATTATGCGATAATCATACGATCAAATTAAAAGGCGACGGCGGCGCTCCTCTGCCGCCGTCGCGGGGTCGTCCCGGGCATCAGTGTACGACGCCGACGACCACATAGGTCTGCGGATCGACGATCACGCGTTCCTTGTTCACGATCGCGTATGAATATTTCGGGCTGTCCGGCACGGGCGTCAGGACGACCTCGTGCGGCAACTTGGTGCCGACGCGGACCTCCTCGCGCACGACAACCGGCTCGGCGGTCGGAACGGGGCGTTCACGAACATAGGTGACGACTTCGCGCGGGGGCGGGTTCAGTGCGGTGCCCGCAATCGCGCCGACGACGCCACCGACGGCTGCGCCCACCGGTCCGCCGACGATCGCGCCAGTCACGGCACCCCCGGCTGCGCCGGTCACGGTGCTGTCATTGGCGAGAACTGGGGTGGCTGCAAGAGGGGCCACGACGGTACAAAGGATCAAGAGGGACTTCTTCATCGGTCTATCCTTCCGGGTTGTTTCGAGTACGGCTAATGAACGCGTCCGTGCCGTGCTTGTTCCGATGTTTTTCGTCGCTCAACTGTGAATTCGCCCAATTCGCATTGGCATTTCGCTACCCGGAACCCTAAATCGAGGGCCGTATCCGCATATCGAATGGAGCCCTTAATGTCGCAGGCCGAAACCCAGGTTGCCGCCCGTATCGCCCTTGTCATTGCCGCCGAGATCAATGCCCGGCCGGACCAGGTCAAGGCCGCCGTGGGCCTGCTGGACGAAGGCGCGACAGTTCCTTTCATCGCCCGCTACCGCAAGGAAGTGACCGGCGGCCTCGATGACACGCAGCTTCGAAACCTTGCCGAACGGCTGACCTATCTCCGCGAAATGGAAGCCCGCCGCGCCGCCATCGCGGACTCGATCACCTCGCAGGGCAAGATGACCGATGCGCTCGCCGCATCGCTTGCCAAGGCGACGACCAAAGCGGAACTGGAAGACATCTATCTGCCCTACAAGCCGAAGCGCCGCACCAAGGCCGAGATCGCCCGGGAGCGCGGCCTGCAGCCGCTCGCCGATTCCATCTGGGCCGACCGCCGCGCCGATCCCCAGGCGCTGGCCGCCGCCTATATCAAGGACGATGTGCCGGATGTGAAGGCGGCGCTGGAAGGTGCGCGCGACATTGTGGCCGAGACCATGAGCGAAAATGCCGCCCTCGTCGGACGCCTGCGTAATCACATGAAGGAAAAGTCCTTCCTCCGCGCCCGCGTCGTCACCGGCAAGGAGGAGGCGGGCGCCAAGTTCTCCGATTATTTCACCCATGACGAACGCTGGGCCAATGTCCCCTCGCACCGGGCGCTGGCCATGCTGCGCGGCTGGAACGAGGAGGTGCTGACGCTGTCGATCGACGTGGACGCCGACGACACGTCGCCGGTCAAACCCGCCCAGCGTATGATTGCCGCCGAGTTCGGGATCGGTTCGACCGGTCCGGCCGACCAATGGCTGATGGAGGTTGCCGGCTGGTGCTGGCGCGTCAAGCTCTCCTCGTCTCTTTCGCTCGATCTGATGCGCGACCTGCGGGAACGCGCCGAAGAAGAGGCGATCCGCGTCTTCGCCCGCAATCTCAAGGATCTGCTGCTTGCCGCGCCCGCCGGCGGCAAGGCCACGCTCGGCCTCGATCCCGGCATCCGCACCGGCGTCAAGGTCGCCGCCGTGGATGCGACCGGCAAGCTGCTGGAGACGGCGACCGTCTATCCCTTCCAGCCGCGCAACGACATCTCAGGCGCGATGGCCACGCTTGCCGGCCTCATCCGCAAGCACAAGATCGAGCTGATCGCCATCGGCAACGGCACGGCAAGCCGCGAGACCGAGAAGCTGGCGGCGGAAGTCATCAACACGCTGCAAGGGGTCAAGCCGCAGAAGGTCGTCGTCTCCGAAGCGGGAGCCTCGGTCTATTCCGCCTCCGAGACGGCAGCGAAGGAATTTCCCGGTCTCGACGTCTCGCTGCGCGGCGCCGTCTCCATCGCCCGCCGACTTCAAGACCCGCTGGCGGAGCTGGTGAAGATCGAGCCCAAGTCCATTGGCGTCGGCCAATATCAGCACGATGTCGACCAGTCGCGCCTTGCCCGCTCGCTGGATGCGGTCGTGGAGGACGCCGTGAATGCCGTTGGAGTCGACCTGAACACCGCCTCCGTTCCGCTATTGTCCCGCGTCTCCGGCCTCGGTCCCTCGATTGCAGAAGCCATCGTAGTCCACCGCAACGAGGTTGGCGCCTTCAGGAGCAGGAAGGAACTGCTCAAGGTCTCGCGCCTCGGCCAGCGCACCTTCGAACAATGCGCTGGCTTCCTGCGCATTCCGGGCGGCGATGAGCCGCTGGATTCCTCCTCGGTCCACCCGGAAGCCTATGGTGTCGCCAAGAAGATCGTCGCCGCCTGCGGCCGCGATGTTCGTTCGCTGATGGGCGATAGCGCCGCCTTGAAGAAGCTCGATCCGAAGCTTTTTGTGGACGAGCGCTTCGGCCTGCCCACCGTCAAAGACATCCTTGCCGAGCTTGAGAAGCCTGGTCGCGACCCGCGCCCGGAGTTCAAGACAGCAACCTTCGCCGATGGCGTTGAGGAAATGACCGACCTCAAGGTAGGCATGCTGCTCGAAGGCACCGTGACCAATGTTGCCGCCTTTGGCGCCTTCGTCGATATCGGCGTTCACCAAGACGGCCTCGTCCATGTCTCGCAACTGGCGGACCGTTTCGTGAAGGACCCCAACGAGGTCGTGAAAGTCGGTGATGTCGTCAAGGTGCGGGTGACAGAAGTGGACGTGAAGCGCAAGCGCATCGGGCTGACCATGCGCAAGGATGGCGGCGGCGAGCGTGATACCAGGGCCGCGCCCCGCGACGACCGCAACAGCCGGCCCGGCAACCGCCCGATGAGCGCCGCGCCGAAATCCGACTCGCAAGGGCAGGGCGCGCTGGCCGCCAAACTCGCGGAAGCCATGCGTCGCAAGTAGTCAGGAACATGGGCGGTGAAGCAGAAACGCGCCGCAGTCCCCCAGGTCTGCGACGCGCTTCCGATGCATTGTCAAATGTAGCCGTCACCTTTGCCCCGACGGCTCTTGCGTACTGAAATGGCTTTTGGTTAATATTTCGGGATCAATCCCAGCTGAAACCCTTGTCCTTCATGTAGATGTTGTTCGGGTGCTTGCACCAGTCGATCTTGAAGTCGTCGGCGCCGTAATTGTCCCAGCTGACGCGGAAGGGCACGACGCAATTACCCTCGTTACTGAACCAGTCCATGTTGGCATAGTCGCCCGGGCGGATGCGGTCGCCGCCCTTCAGCCAGTTGTCGCTCCAGCGGCCGTTCTGGTAGGTGTAGAATCCGTTGATCGTATAGCCGTCCGCCCTATTGTGCAGGCGGAAGGCATAATCGCTCGCATGCGCAACCGATGCCGTTCCCAGAAGGGCAACAGCAAGCATTCTCAAAATTCTCATGATCCAAATCCCCGTAAACGATCTTTGTGTCCAGGCTCCAACCGCTCACGGAATTGTTTTGCCACAAGACGGGATGCTCGTGTCTGATCATTTCTGGGACGATCCGGAAATTTCAGGCGGGGACTGTCTGCGTCAGCTCCACATAGGCCTCTTCCACCCGCGCAAGCTTGTCGGCCTGATAGGCGATATATTCGTTCAGGAATCGCGGAGAAAGCCAGAGTGCCGAGGCGCCCCGCTTGCCCTTCCAGCCGAGGCTGCCCTCGCGCTCGGCAACCGCCATCTTGCGCGACAGATGGGTCTTCGTCACCCGCAGGGCTGAGGCGATCTCGTCGAGCGATGAAATTCCGGTGACGATGTGGTCATCGTCCGGCACGAAGTCTGTGATGGTCGCGATCATCTTGTCCATGACCAGCCCGCCGTCGTTCATCCAGGTGAAGAGCGAAAACGTTCCGTCCGGATTGGTCGAGCGCTGCGACTGCAGAATGCGGTCGACGATTTGCGGGTGAAGCCGCGCCAGCATTCCGGGGGTCTCGGCAAAGGTTGTCGTCCTGGAGCCTCCGTCGAACGCATCCAGCGTTTTCAGATGTATGCCTACCCAGACGCCCAGCAGGCCCACGGTTTCTTCGGCAAGCTTCAGGGGTCTGGAGCGTTTGTCTTCCGGTGTCGGGCTCGGTCGGATGATCCCGTATTTTTCCATCTCGCGGACGAAATCATGCGCCGTGTTGCGGCTGGCGAGCCGCGCCGCAAGCACAGCTTCGAGGAAGCGGCTGAGATGCAGCGTCCCGTCCCCGTTGCGGAACATCATGGACGAGGCGAGCTGTGCCAGCAGATAGCGCTGTTGCGTGCCGAATATCCCCGCCACGCGCGGCGAGCTTCGCTCGACGGTCAGGAAGGAAGCCGCCTGCCGGCGCAGGATCGGCAGAACATCGGGGTGGGCTGAAATCGTGTCCGCGGACAGCATTATGCGCGACCTGCGGCGTTGGGCAGAAAATTAAGACAATTCATGACGCTACGAGAGCCTGAAATAGGGAGCTGGACGGTGTAATGTCTGCCCTATCTGCAAGTTTTGATCAAGTGGATAGAAAGTTGACATTTCTGACCATCAGGCTGTTGAAACTTTCGCGGGGTTCATGTTGCAATGCACCATCGAATGCGAGTCCCGAGCATCATGGGTGAAGGCATGTTTCAATACGATCTTGTTGTCGTCGGGAGTGGCCCGGCGGGCCGCCGCGCCGCAATCCAGGCCTCGAAGCTTGAGAAGCGGGTTCTCGTCATCGAAAAGGGAACCCGCGTCGGTGGCGTTTCCGTCCATACCGGCACCATCCCCTCGAAGACCATGCGCGAAACGGCGCTGAACCTTTCCGGCTGGCGGGAACGCGGTTTCTACGGCCGCTCCTATCGCGTCAAGCAGGAGATCAGCGCCGATGACCTGCGCCGCCGGCTGCTGATCACGCTCGATCACGAGGTCGACGTGCTGGAGCACCAGTTCGCCCGCAACCGCGTGCAGCAGATGCGCGGCAAGGCGAGCTTCATCGATCGCAACACGCTGGAAATCGTCAAGGACGATGGCGAGACGCTGCGCGTCACAACGGCTTCCGTGCTTCTCGCGGTCGGTACGCGCCCCTTCCGCCCGGATTACATCCCCTTCGATCACGATCGCATCATCGACAGCGACGAGATCCTCGAAATCAAGCAGGTGCCGCGCTCGATGATCGTCATCGGCGCCGGCGTCATCGGCGTCGAATACGCTACGATCTTCTCTGCGCTCGATACGAATGTCACGCTGATCGAGCCGCGCGACACCATGCTCGATTTCATCGACAAGGAGATCCTGCAGGACTTCACCTATCAGCTGCGTGATCGCAACATGAAGCTGCTTTTCGGCCAGCCCGTGGAAAAGATCGACAAGGACGTGACAGGCAAGTGTCGTGTCACCCTGAAGACCGGTCGGACGCTCTCCGCAGACATGGTGCTCTTCGCCGCCGGCCGCATGGGCGCGACCGATACGCTGAACCTGCCGGCCATCGGCATCGAGCCGGACAATCGCGGCCGCATCAAGGTCGATCCCGAGACGTTCCAGACCGTGGTCCCTGGCATCTATGCGGCCGGCGACGTCGTCGGCTTCCCTTCGCTTGCCTCGACCTCGATGGAACAGGGCCGAATCGCGGCCCGCCACGCGGTCGGTGCTCCGGCGAACGAGCCACCGCATTATTTCCCCTATGGCATCTATGCCGTGCCGGAAATCTCCACCTGCGGCCTGACGGAAGAGGAAGTCCAGCAACGCGGCATTCCTTACGAATGCGGCATCGCCCATTTCCGCGAGACCTCTCGCGGCCACATCATGGGTCTCGACACCGGCATGCTGAAGATGATCTTCTCGCTCAAGACGCGCCGGTTGCTGGGCGCGCATATCGTGGGCGAGGGCGCGACCGAACTCATCCATATCGGCCAGGCCGTGCTCAACCTGAAGGGGACGGTCGAATACTTCGTCGAGAACACGTTCAACTATCCGACCCTTGCAGAGGCCTACAAGATTGCCGGCCTCGATGCCTGGAACCGTATGGGCGAACTGAAGAAGGACGCGGAGGTGGTGCCGCAGCCGGTGGGATGACTTCCCCCTCGCGCCACAGCCCGCTATAACCACCCCCATGCAATGGACCGATGAAGCCGTTATCCTGGGGACGCGCAAACATGGAGAGAATTCCGTGATTGCGGAGGTGATGACGCGCGCGCGTGGACGGCACATGGGGATCGTGCGCTCCGGCCGGTCAAAGACGATGCAGCCGGTCCTTCAGCCCGGCAATCTGGTCGAGGTGACCTGGCGGGCGCGGCTGGAGGAGCATCTCGGCGAATTCAGGCTGGAACCGGTCAGGAGCCGCGCGGCGGCGCTGATGGAAAGCGCAGTCTCGATCTATGGCGTGCAGGCCATGGCGGCGCTCCTGCGGCTTCTGCCCGAGCGTGACCCGCATCCCCATCTTTTCGAGGCGTTAAATGTCATTCTCGACCATTTTCATGAACCGCTGGATGCCTGCGAGCTTTATATTCGCTTCGAACTTGCGGTTCTGAACGATCTCGGCTTCGGCCTCGATCTGGCGGAATGCGCCGCGACCGGCTCACGCAGCGATCTTGCTTTCGTCTCGCCGAAATCCGGCCGTGCTGTCAGCCGCGCCGCCGGCGAGCCCTATGCCGAGCGCATGCTGCCCCTGCCGGCCTTTCTCGGCGAGGAAAGTCGCAAGGCCGCCAATGCGCAAAGCCTGGTCGATGCTTTCGGCCTGACGGCATATTTTCTCGAACGCCATGTTTACGAGCCGCGCGGCCTCAAGATGACGGAAGCGCGCGAAGGTTTGCGCGAGGCGGCTCTGAAGGCATTGCGCCGCGCCACCGAAAAGGAAATTCCCGCATGACGGAGACCAGCCCCGCCTTCGCGCCCTTGCCCCTTGCAGAAGCCGCCAGATTGCGCGGCGTCGAGACCTTGCGGAAGATCCTATCGGGCGAATTTCCGGCGGCCCCCATCGCCAGGGTGCTCAACTTCCGCCTCTCGTGCGTGGAGGAGGGGCGGGTCGAGTTTCGCGGCGAGCCGACGGCCGACCACCTCAACCCGATGGGTGCCGTTCACGGCGGCTGGACCGCAACGATCCTCGATTCGGCGCTCGGCTGCGTCGTCATGTCGATGATGCAGCCGGGCGAGGCCTATACGACGGCGGAATTCAAGGTCAACATCGTGCGCCCGCTGATGGCCGGCATGGGCGAGGTCGTCTGCGAGGCGCGCATTCTCCATCGTGGCCGGACGCTGGCCACCGCCGAAGGCTATCTGCGTGACAGCAAAGGCAAATTGCTGGCCCATGGGACGGAGACCTGCGCTATCTTTCCAATCGAGAACATGATGCGCTAAGAAGAGGGTACGTCACCCGCAACGGTTGGCGGCAACGGACATCGTGTCCGGAGGATACCCATGTTCAACGTCATCGCGCTCGTTTTCGCGCTTGTAGCCATCATTTTCTTGAGACGGGCGGAATTCCGCATTTCCCGGCTGGAAAATCGGATAGAAGAACTCGAGGCACGGCCGTGGGCGCCCGTCGAAGCAGCCGCAGACGCGACTGAGACGGGGCGACAGGCCGAGACGTTCGAAATGGCGGGCGAGCCTCAAACAGTGGATGTCGAACCCACCGAAATGCCGCAGCCGAGCGAACCGGTCGAGATGGCCGTTCATGTGTCGACGGACATGCTGCCCGCCGCCGCCGCGTCCGAGCCTGTTCAAGCCAAGCCGCAGCAGAGCCTCGAAAGCATGATCGGTGCGCGCTGGCCGGTGTGGGTCGGCGGTCTGGCGCTGGCGCTGGGCGGCATTTTCATGGTCAGATATTCCATAGAGCAGGGGCTGGTGAGCCCCGCCGTACGCCTGGCCATGGCCAGCATCTTCGGCCTGGTTCTGCTTGCGCTGGGCGAATGGGTGCGTCGCCGCCAGAGACCGCTCGACCTGCCGGCGTTGAAACATGCGCTGGTTCCGGGCGCATTGACGGCAGCCGGTTCGGTGACACTCTTCGGGGCTATCTACACTGCCTACGGCTTTTACGATTACCTCGGCGCCACCACGGCTTTTGTCCTGCTTTCCCTTGTCGCGCTGCTCACGGTCGCGCTGTCGCTCGCCCATGGTCAGGCGCTTGCCGGCCTTGGCCTGCTGGCGGCGCTGGTCACACCCGCGCTCATCCACACCGACGACCCGAACATCTGGGGCCTCTTCGCCTATCTCACAATCGCCTGGTTCGCGACGACGGCCGCCGCGCGTATCCGCCGTTGGAATACGGTGGCGGCGCTGGCGAATTTCGGGATGTTGGTCTGGTATGTCGCCTTCATGGCGACGGTTCCGCTTTACGGCGTCTGGGCCATGGTTCTCTCCGTTGTCGCGATGATGGCGGGCATGACCTTCCTCTGGCCGGCGGGCGATGGCGAGCCGGAACAGCCGGCCGATCCTGTCTTGCAGCCAATGGCCGATCCGGAAGGCGGGACGGACGCCAATCCCCCGACGTTCCGTCTGTGGCGCAGGCAGGCACTTGCGCGCGTGCCGCATCGTTGGGTGCGTGTCATGGGCGTTCTGGCGGCTCTTGGCGCAGGGGCAGGGCTGATGGTCTTCGGCGGCCTGGACGGAATCTCGACGACGGAAATGATCGAGTTCGGCGTGCTGTGCGTGGCCATAGCCGCGGGCGGCGCGTGGCGCTCGTCGGGCGTGCTCTTCGCGCTCGGCGGGCTCGTCGCGGCGCTCGTCGGCAGTCTCAATGCCGCAACCGGTGACGCCTTCAGCGGCATCGGCTTGCTGGCAAGCGGCGAGATGCCGCCGGTTGCGGTCCTGGGCGACAGTCTCGTCGGGCCGCTTCTGGGACTGGGCCTTGCCTTCGCAGCGCTGGGCGTTCTGGCGCTTCACCGTCATGGCCGCAATGCGCCGGCTTATGCCGTCTTGTGGTCCTACTTGATATGGATCGTGCCGTTGACGCTGGCCATGCTGAGCTTCCTCGAATTCGGCAATTTCACGCTTGACCTGAAACATGGCGGCACCGGCATCGGCTATGCCGTGCTCCTCCTCGCGCTCGCCGTCTGGGTGGAAAAGCGCATGGAGGGGATGCGCTGGCGCGAAGCCGTCATGGGTGGCCTCGTCACCGGATCATTCATGGGCGTCGTGCTGGCGCTGCACACACTGGCGCATTCCGTCGTCACGACGATCCTCGTTGCCGTGGCGGGCTTTGCCTATCTCATGGCCGCAAGGATCAAGCCATGGCCTGCGCTGACCTGGATGATGGGCCTCGCCGGCGTTGTGGTTCTTGCCCGCATTGCCTGGCAGCCGAGCCTTGTCGGCGACATGACGCTGTCGAAGACGCCCTTCTTCAACCAGTTGCTGCCAGGCTACGGCATTCCGGCCCTTCTCGCCGGTCTTGGCGCCTATGTGATCAAGGACGGCCCCTCGATCAGGGCGCGTAATTTCCTGCAGGCGCTGGCGAGCTTGCTGGGCCTGATGACGGTGGCGATCCTGACGCGCCATGCACTGAACGGCGGCTCGCTTGCCGGCAATGATCCGACCCTCGGCGAACAGTCGATCTACACGCTGATCGCCGTGGGTGGTTCGGCGGTGCTGATGACGCTCGACATGAAGAGCCCGTCGCCGGTCTTTCGCTGGGGCTCCATGATTGTCGGAACGATCTCGTTGCTTTCGGCCCTCTTTGCGCATCTGATGACGCTCAACCCGTATTTCACAGGCGAACTCACGGGCGACTTGCCCTTCTTCAACCTGTTGCTGCTCGGTTATCTCCTGCCGGCGCTCGGCTATTTCGGGCTGGCTTATTACGCGCGAGGCAAGCGGCCGGTGCCCTATGTCTACGGGCTCGCCGCCGGGGGCGCGGTCATGGCCTTCGCCTGGGTAACGCTGAGCGTCCGCCGCTTCTGGCAGGGGCCAGGGCTTGCCGACTGGAAGGGCTTCGACCAGGCCGAAATGTATGCCTATTCCGTCGTCTGGCTGGTGCTCGGTGTCGGGTTGCTGGTGGCCGGGTCGCGTTTCAAGGCGAAGAGCCTGCGTCTTGCCTCTGCCATTCTCGTCTTCGCCTCGGTGCTCAAGGTCTTCCTCATCGATATGTCGAACCTGGAAGGGATCTTCCGCGCCGCCTCCTTCATCGGCCTTGGCGCAGTACTGATCGGCATCGGGCTATTCTATCAGAGGGTCCTGCGAACGATCGAAAGCCCGGTAGCTGAAACCGCGCCGGAAAGCGGGCAGAAAGTGGCTCCCGAAAACGGGTTGTCAGGGGAGGCGTCGGGCGATACCTCTGCCTGACATACCTCAGGAGAGACCATGTCCAGCCTTGCCGATGCCTTCAAGCCGCATGAGAGCCTTGCAGGCCAACTGATTCCCTATGCTTGCGAATCCGACGACGGCTCGCATGACATTGCCCACATCCTGCGCGTCTTCCGCAATGCCATGCGCATTCATGCCCAAGAAGGGGGCGAAGGCGCGGTTCTGGCTGCTGCCGTGCTGCTGCATGATTGCGTGTCGGTCGAAAAGAACTCGCCGCTGCGCACCCACGCATCGCGGCTCGCCGCGGAAAAGGCCTCCGGCATTCTTGAAGGCCTGGGCTGGCGGGCCGGAGACATAAAGGCCGTGGCGCACGCCATCCTGACCCATTCCTTCTCCGCCGGCATCACTCCGGAAACGATCGAGGCGAAGATCCTTCAGGACGCAGACCGGCTGGATGCGATCGGTGCGATCGGGGTGGCGCGCTGCTTCTATATTGGCGGGCGCATGAATTCCGGCTTGCATGACGTTGCCGATCCGCGCGCCCAAAAGCGCGATCTCGACGACAAGCGTTTTGCCATCGACCATTTTCCGGTCAAGCTCTTCAAGCTTGCCGACGGCTTCCAGACGGCAACCGGCCGTCGCTTGGCCGCCGAGCGCCACGACCGCCTTGTCGCCTTCTACAATGACTTCCTGGGGGAGATCGCCTGATGCATATCGAGAGCCTGCATATCTATCCGGTCAAGAGCATGCGCGGCATTCCCGTGGGGCGCACGATCATCACGCCGTCGGGCTTGCTGGGGGATCGCCGCTTCATGGTGGTGGATCCGGACGGACAGTTCATCACGCAGCGCGAATGTGCGAGTCTGGCCCTGATCGATGCACTTCCGCAGGCCGGTTATCTGCTGCTGCGCAAGGGAGACGAGGAGCTCATGGTGGCCATACCCTCGGGGCCGCGCATGAAGGTCGCCGTCTGGCGTTCCATCGTCGATGCGGCCGTGGCCTCAGATAGCGTCAACGACACCCTCTCGCGCTGGATCGGCCGCGAGGCGAAGCTCGTCTTCGCCGATGCCGCCACGGAGCGCACCGCCAGCTCGGACTGGGCGGGCGACGGCGTGCCGATGGGATTCGCCGATGGCTATCCGATTCTTGTCACGACCACCGGCTCGCTGGCGGCGTTGAATCGCTATCTGAGCGAACAGGGCCAACAGACTGTCGGCATGGACAGATTTCGCCCCAACGTCGTCATCGACTGCGATGAAGCGTGGGTGGAGGACAGCTGGGCGGCGATCGAGATTGGCGGCGTGCGGCTCGATCTCGTCAAGCCCTGCGAGCGCTGCGTGATCACGACGCAGGACCAGATGACGGGCGAGAAGGGCAAGGGCGACCCGCTGCCCGCCGTCCGCCATCTGCATTTTTCCATTGATCGGCGGGTGCCGGGACCAATCTTCGGTTGGAACGCGGTGCCTCGCGGACAGGTTGAAATCCGTATCGGGGACAGCGTGACGATGGTCGGTCGCCGCCCGGAGCCGTGGCCCTTCAAGGCGCGATAGGCAAGGGCGTCGGATATCGGGTGCCTGCAAGGAGACCGAAACTGCTCGCGCCTGCAATAAGAGGCGCCTCACCTGTGTGCGCCGCAATAAAGAAGTATGGCATTTTGGAGATTCAGATTTCCTCAATTATGGCATGAAGAACGGATTTTTCGCTGAATCTATAGTAATCCTAGATTAAAAAAATTTTATTCTAAATTTCATGTTGGACCCGTTGACGAAACCGGGGGCGACTCCTACCTTTTGCCCACGCAAATCGGAGCGGCTCGAAGGGGCGCTTGAGTGGTTTGCGGGCTGTGTCCTTGAGGGGCCGGTCAAGCCGTTCGGAGGAATGTATGGTGTTCGACAACAACGTTCGTAATGTTCTCTCCTGGCGTGTATCCCGCGTGACGATGATCTCTGGCGTGAAGTGTTGCCAGCTTTGCAGCCAGCTTTGCCGAATGTGACCCGGGTTCGCCCGGATCGTCAGCAATTCAATTCGCAAATGATGTCTTGAGATCAAGCAGCTCTGCTGCGGGAGAATACCTATGAACAAGCAGGTCATTGAGCACGCCGGTATTCCGGTGGGGATCGTGATTCCCGATGGTGACGCGATGAAGTTCATCGCCGTCAAATTCCCGGTCATCGATCTGGACGGGGCCCGTTATCGCGACGCCGAAGAGGCACGCCGGGCGATCCGCCGCCATATCGAAAAGAGCCCGCCCGCTTACATGTAAGCGGAGGGAAATCAGGTTAACGTCACGCAAGGCCGGTCACCCGAAAGGGCGACCGGCCTTTCGCGTATCGGCGCGTGGCGTACGATGAGGGGCAATTTCCGGCAGTGGGTGTCAAGTTCCCTACGCCAACCGTTCGAGGTCCCGCCAGGCCGACGATCAATGTATCGCTGACGGTTGAATTCGCCCGCTTAACCCGGATGCGGATGCGGAGATCGTCGATATCCGCGGCTTGCGCATCCTCTGAGAACGCATGAGCCCTGGGCCCCATCTCGACAATCTGCCGTGATCGCTATTCCCCGAAGCTCAGCACGAACGGTTTCTCGCCGACAAATTCCGCCCCGCGCCCAATCGCTCGCACCGCCGCGATCAACCGCCCCTCGCGGCCGAGAAGCCCGTCGGCGATCTCGATCAGCCGCGTATTCGGCGTGGCCTGCGGCGATGCTGCCCGCAGGTCACGGGCAAGCGCGGCGTCATCAAGGTCCGGACGGGTTGAGAGTGCCGCAATCATCGCGGCCGCCGGAGAACGCGAGACGCCATACCAGCAATGGACCAGCAAAGGTGCAGACCGATCCCAGCCGCGCGCGAAATCAATGATGGCGGCCACATGCTCTTCCTGCGGGTGCACCAGTCCGCGTGCAGGGTTGGCCACATCGTTGACACCGAGTTTCAGGTGACGGCTCGCGTCGATGACACCGGGGCGATGAAAATGCTGGTTCTCGGCGAGAAGCGAGATCATTTCCCGCGCCTTCATCTTGACCGCGACTTCGGCAATTCGGGAGAGGGGGGAAACGGCGATCACCGGCATAAGACCTGCCTCACTTGCCGCGCATGGCGCAGATCGCTTCGAAGCGCGCGGCAAACAGCGCCTGGGCATCCGTAGCCGGGAGCGGGTCGAGGATGAGCATGTCGGCCGTAATGTCGCGCGGCTGGCCGAAAAACTTGCGTGCCTCTTCGGCCGTAAAGCCGGCAAGGACTGTCGCCTCGAAATAGGCAGATACCGTATCCGCCTTCTTGATGGCGGCCTTCAACGGTCGCGCGGTCTCCGCCGGCAGGCCGAAGGCTATGTGGATGGCGCCTTCCAGCCGCTTCTCCACCGTCTTGTACCCGCCGCCGACCACGGCCTTGAACGGCGAGATCATATCGCCGATCACATATTCGGGCGCATCGTGCAGCAATGCCGTCAGAAGTTCATCGGCGCTGGCCGATTTGTTCTGCCGATGAAAAATGGCCTCGACACAAAGGGAGTGCTGCGCCACGGAGAAGGCATGCGCGCCGCGCGTCTGCCCGTTCCAGCGCGCCATGCGGGCAAGCCCGTGCGCGATGTCGACAAGTTCGACGTCCAGCGGCGAGGGATCCAGCAGGTCCAGTCTGCGACCCGAAAGCATGCGCTGCCAGGCGCGAAAGTCCTTCTCTGCCGCCAAGGCTCAATCCTCGCTCTCGGCGGTCGGAAATTCGAGGCCGGACCAGACGGGAAGCGTGACCATGACGGGCGTCTCGCCGGCAAGGACAGGCGTGCCGGAGGCAAGCGCCGCCCCGGCGCGGTCGATCCGAATGACGGCGAGGCCGACACGACCAGCGACAGTGCCCAGCACGCCGATCACCTTGCCGCCAGCGCGAATTTCCGTGCCCGTTTCCGGAAGTGCGGCATCGGCAGAGACCGTGGCCAGCCGTCTTCGCGCGGTCGAGCGGTGCTGCATGCGTGACACCACTTCCTGGCCGACATAGCAGCCCTTCTTGAAGGAAAGGCCGCCGGATCTGTCGAGAAGGATGTCGTGCGGGAAGGCATCCTGCAGCGCGAAATCCGCGCCGGCCTCGGGAATGCCGAGTTCCGCCCGCAGCGTGTCATAGGCTTCGACGGACCCCTGGCCGCCGGGGAGGCGATAGAGGTCCACGCCTGCCTTTGCAAAGCGGATGTCCTTCGCTGCCCCCTGAGCCGGCTCCTCGTCCCAGATGACGGTGGCGCCTGCCGCTTCGGTCCTGGCGATCTCGACCTTGGCGCGCAGCTTGTACATGGTCAGCCGCTTGACGAGCGCTTCCACCATCTCGGCTTCCGTTTCGATGAGGAAGCCATCATTGGTGCGTGAAATCATGAAGAAGAACATGATCTTGCCTTGCGGCGTCAACAGCGCTCCGGGCGCCGCGGCGCCCGGTTCCAGGCTATCGATATCGGTGGTAATCAGTCCTTGCAGCAAGTCGGATGCATCCGGTCCCGAGACCGTAAACCAGCCCCTCGTCGCAAGGAAAGCGCGGGCCATGATCAATTGCCCGAGGTGAACTGCTTCCACTTGCCGTCGGCAGCGATGCCGACGCGGTAGAAATTGTAGCTGCCATATTCCTGCATGTCGGCAAAGTCGCCGGCCGTGACGAGACGCATCAGGTCGACCTTTTCAGCCGGCGTGAGGGTCTTTACGTCCTTCTGCGTGAAGTAGGGCCAGACATACATGTCATTTGCGGTGCCGGCGCCCACATGCGCATAGCCGGTCGACAGAACATCAAGCATGATGGACAGAACCTCCAGCCCGTCACCGTCGCCGGACATGTCCTTCAGGGCCGATTCGGGGTCGGCATTGGCGTTGTCCGGGCCGAGATCGGTCTGGTTTGCCTTCAGCAGCGCGGCAATCTTCTTCACGTCGCCGGCCGTGGCGGCGTCGATGATCTCCTGGCGTGTCTTCTGAACGGCGGCGGGCGCCTTGGTGATGTCGAAGGAAACCTCGACCGGGCCCTTGACCTTGGTCTGGTCTGCGCCGGCTGAGGGAGCGGCACTTGTAGCTGCCGGCTTGGTATCCGTCGCGGCGGGGGCCGTCGCTGCGGGCGCGGTCGCTGTCGGTGCGTCGGCGGCCGGCGGGGTGGCGGGCTGCAGGTCGCTCAGTGCATAGGCCGGCGCGCCCAGCGCCAGCCATGCCGGCACGAGAGCTGCGGCAAGGGAAGACTTGAGGAAACGGGAACGTCGTGTGCGACCGGCTGCGATCTGCATGGGAATGTCCTATCTGATGCTTGGCCTCATGGGAGCGTGAGGCCTTGAATGGTATCGCGGGATTGCGGCGGCGCTATTGCAGCGTGCGCTCGGGCGAGAACTCGCCGGCGAGCATGCGCTCGCGCAAATTCTCCAGCATGGCTTCGGCGCCGCTTTCACCCAGAAGCCGTATCGTTTCGCGCATGGCCAGCGCTATTGCGGCATCGGCAATGATCTCAGGCTCGATACCATCCGCCATGCCGTCGGCCCAGGCCTCGTTCTGATACTCGAGCGCTGCCTGCATTTTTTCGTGGACGATCATGTCGTCAAGTTCGGAAAGGCTTTGTTCCATTTCGCAGTCCCTGGCGGAAGGGTTTATTCCTTACCGCTCTCTTAACAACATTAGCAGCCTTTTTCCTAAACGACACGGCCTGCCACGAAAAGGGGTGAATAAATCGTTAATTTCCGTATCTCGTCGTAATTTCCGTGGCGAGTGTTGCGCCTTCGTTACGGTAGCGCTCCGCTGTCGCTCGCAATTGCGCACTGCAGGTTGTCTGGATAGCCGAGAATGTACGGTATCCGCGATTATAGGCGGCCGTCAGCTTTTCGCGCCGTGCCGGCTCGTCCTTGGCGTCGCTGTCGAGCAGCTGCCCCATCATCGCCTTCCATTGCGGCTCGCTGTCGTGTTCGCACAGATTGCGGATGAAATCGAGGCTTCCGAGGATCTCGGACAGCTGCGCCAGCTTGTCGTCATAGGGGGCCGGCTTGAAGATCGTGGCGGCAGGCTCCTGCTTCGCCGTCTTGATCTGCTGCACCGACCCGGCCGCCAAGACCCCGAAAGGCTGAAATACAGCAACAACGGCAACAGCAAAAGACAAGAGACGCTTCATGCCCTCATCTACAACGCCGAATCACAGTCTATTGCAAGTTAAATCTCGGGCCAGGCGCCGGTGGTGCGCCAGGCTTCCAGCCGGGTGATGCAGTCTGCCACACTGTCCGGGACGGGAATTCTGGCGAGATCTGCCGCGGAATACCAGCCCGCTTCCAGCGCATCGTCCAGCGCGGTAACGTCCTGGCGCTCTCTGCAATCCACGAGGAAAACGGACAGGAAGTAGCCGCCGCCGGTTTTTCCCGACAGTTCATAGGTCGCGAAAAGGCGCGGATTGTCGCCGGAAAGCCCCGTTTCTTCCGCAAGTTCCCGCAGCGCCGTCTCGTCCGGGGTCTCGCCGGGCTCGGCCCGCCCACCCGGAAAGGCAAAGAGGTCCTGCGCCGGCGGGTTCGCACGCCGGACCAGAAGATAACGATCGCCATCAATCACGATCGCGGAGGAGGCGGGTTTCAATTGCATGCTCATCCCTCCTATATTGCAGGGCGAAAGGCGAAGGTGGCAAGATCATGTGCGGACGATATGCGCTGACGGTAACGGCGGACGAGGTGGTGGAATTTTTCTCCATCGCGCTGATCGAGGATTTCCCGGCCCGCTTCAATATCGCGCCCACGCAGCCGATCCTCATTGTCGTTGAAGGAGAGGGCGGTGCGCCCGGCTCCAACCTGCCGAAGCGCCGCGCGATGCTCGCCCGCTGGGGATTCATGCCCGGCTGGGCGAAGGACCCGCGCGAGTTTCCGCTTCTGGTGAATGCTCGCTCGGAAACCGCAATCGAGAAGGCCTCCTTCCGCGCCGCCATGCGCCACCGCCGCATCCTCATTCCTGCGTCCGGCTTTTATGAATGGCACCGCCCGGAAAAAGGCTCCAAGCAGAAATCGCAGGCCTATTGGGTGCGCCCGAAGCACGGCAAGATCGTTGCCTTTGCCGGCCTGATGGAGACCTGGGCCTCCGCCGACGGCTCCGAGGTCGACACCGCCTGCATCCTGACGGCTCCCGCCAACCCGTCCTTCGCGCCGATCCATGATCGCATGCCGGTCGTCATCCCGCCCGAGGAATTCTCCCGTTGGCTCGATTGCAAGACGCAGGAGCCGCGCGACATTCAAGACCTGATGGTCAGCCCGCCGGAGGACCTCTTTGAGGCGATCCCCGTCTCCGACCGCGTCAACAAGGTCGCCAATACCGGCCCTGACATTCAGGAGCGCATCGCCCGCTCGGAAATGGCGGCGCAACCGACGCCCCAAAAAGCAAAGGCCGCCAGACGCGAAAGCGACGGCGGCCAGTTGGATCTGTTCTAAAAGCAATTCCAGCGAACGTGATACCCGGTTTCGCGTCCAAAATTGCATTAAACCAAAAATTCAGACGTCCCCCGGCGTCAGCCGCGAGGCGAATATCAGGCGACCTTGTCGGCCGTCTTGGCGGGCTGGTCGCCCTTCTTCTTCGGGTCGTTGGCGCACATCAATGCGGCGGCCAGAACGGCCTTCAGGCCGACCGGCTTGTATTGATCGACCAGATTGATGTTGACGGTGCTCGCGGCCTTGTCAGCCATGGTTGTTTCCTTTGCCCCATTTGGACGTGTTGTTGTTTTGATGCGGTATTACGTGGCGCGCCGTCTCGCCGCAAATTGCGGCGGAAAGACGACACATATTCTACGTCAGTTTCGACTTAAGTAAACTGATCGAAATCAAAGCTACATTTCGATCTCGGCGGCAGCTTGACGGAATGATGGCGAGGGGCAATAAAGAGCGCCATGAAAACGGATCGCTGCATCATTTGCGGAAAGATTATCGACTAGCGCCTCGCTGGTCCGGCCGTTTTCGTCTCTCGAAACAAAAGAGCTCAAAACGCCCGGCCAGCCGGGTGGGTATGCAATTTTTGCCTTTCGGGAGAAGGACATGGCGGATACGCCACGCTTGAAATTCTACAATACGCTCGCCCGCGAGAAACAGGTTTTCGAGCCGATCGACGCTGAAAACGTGCGCCTCTATGTCTGCGGCCCGACGGTTTACGATTATGCCCATATCGGAAACGCACGCCCGGCCATCGTCTTCGACGTGCTCTTCCGGCTGCTGCGCCACGTTTATGGGGAAAACCACGTCACCTATGTGCGCAACATCACGGACGTGGACGACAAGATCAATGCCCGCGCGCTGCGCGACTTCCCTGACCTCAAGTTGAACGACGCGATTCGCCGCGTCACGGAGAAGACCGAGACGCAATATGTCGCCGATGTCGCCACCCTCGGCTGCCTGCCGCCGACCGTCCAGCCGCGCGCGACGGAGAATATCGACGGGATGATCGCCATTGCCCAGTCGCTGATCGACCGAGGTCATGCCTATGTGGCGACGGGTGCCGAGGGCAGGGAAGTGTTGTTCTCCGTCCCATCGATGGACAATTACGGCGAACTCTCCAAGCGCAAGCTGGAAGACCAGCAGGCCGGCGCGCGCATCGCGGTCGAAGCGCACAAGAAGAGCCCGGCCGATTTCGTGCTCTGGAAGGAAAGCGCCGCCGATCAGCCCGGCTGGGACGCGAGCTTCACCGTCGATGGTAAAACCGTCTCGATCTACGGCCGCCCCGGCTGGCATATCGAATGCTCCGCCATGTCCGACCGCTTCCTCTGGGAGGAGATCAAGGACAAGCTTTCCTCCAAGGCGAAGTCGCGCCCGCACCAGTTCGACATCCACGGCGGTGGCCTCGACCTCATCTTCCCCCACCACGAAAACGAAATCGCGCAATCCTGCTGCGCCTTCGACACCGGCGTGATGGCGAACATCTGGATGCATAACGGCTTCCTGCAGGTCGAGGGCAGGAAGATGTCCAAGTCCGAAGGCAATTTCGTCACCATCAACGAACTGCTGGAGACGGAGAAGTTCGGCGGCCGCAAATGGCCGGGCGAGGTGCTGCGGCTGGCGATGCTGATGACGCATTACCGGGAACCGATCGATTTCAGCGTGAAAAGGTTGGAGGAGGCGGAGGCCCTGCTCAGGAAATGGCCGACAGGCCTCGAGCCGCAAGGGGCCGCCCATGCCTCCGTTCTGGATGCGCTGTCTGACGACCTCAACACGGTTGCCGCCATTCAGGCGCTCCATGCTCTGGCCGGCGCCGGCGCTCCCGAATTCGCCGCAAGCGCTGCCCTTCTGGGTGTCCTGCCGAAGAAGGTGAGCGTTTCGGATGCGTTGGCCGAAAGCGTCGAAGCCCTCGTGCAACTGCGTCTGGAAATGCTGAAGGCCAAGAACTTTGCCGAAGCCGACCGCCTGCGCGATCAACTGGCATCTCAAGGCATTCAGCTAAAGGATTCTAAAGACTCGACAACCGGGGAGCGGGTGACGACATGGGAAGTGAAGCGCTGATTTGCGCCACGGGCTGATTTGGCATATGCTCGGCATATGCCAAATTGATCGAGGAGATCGACATGGGAATGGTCAAACATGCGAAAGTCTTCAGGAATGGTCGCAACCGGGCGATACGCATTCCGGTCGAATTCGATTTTCCGGGCGATGATGTGACGATCACGAAGGAGGATGACGGGCGGATTGTCATCGCACCGGTGAAGTCGAAGATGGATCTTTCACAATGGCTGGATTCGCTGGAGCCTTTGGATGAGGAGTTTCCCGATGTTGATGAAGGGCTTCTCCCGCTGGACGATGTCAAACTATGACAACCCCGGTTTACATGCTCGACACCAACATAATCTCCGACATGCTCCGTAATCCGCGCGGTGCCGCGGCAAGGAGAGCGCGCGCCGAAGGTTGGAGCGCGATTTGTACGAGCGCGATAGTAGAATGTGAACTTGCGTTTGGGGTGGAGAAAAGTCGTGCCGAGCGATTGAAGGATCGGATCGCGGAGTTCCTTTCCAACTGCCGAGCTTTGCCGTTTGACCCGCAATACAGTGCCGAATTTGCTGAAATCCGCGTTGCCTTGGAAAAGGCAGGCACACCAATCGGCCCTTTTGATTTGCTGATCGCCGCCCATGCCCGCGCGCTCGGCTTGACCTTGGTAACGGACAACGTCCGCGAGTTCTCCCGCGTTGACGGCCTGAAGATTGAGAACTGGCTCGAAAGGACCGAGCATGACTGAGACAACTCATTCCGGCGGCTGCCAGTGCGGCGCAGTTCGTTTCCGCGCCGGCCATCTCGGGCGGCCGTCGATCTGTCATTGCCGCATGTGCCAGAAGGCGTTCGGGTCCTTCTTCGGTGCTTTCGTGACGGCCGATCAGGCGCATCTTGTGTGGACGCGCGGCCAGCCGACCTGGTTCCGCTCTTCCAAGCAGGTGCATCGCGGCTTCTGCGAAAAATGCGGCACGCCGCTCACCTATCGCCATCCGGAAGGCATCGAGCTTGCCATCGGCGCTTTCGATCATCCGGAGCTGTTCGAGCCGCAGATCCAGGTCAACCATTCCAAGCGCTTGCCGTGGATCGACCGCCTCTTCGACAAGCCGCCGTTTGAAAGCCCCGGCATGACCGAATTCTTCGCCAGCATCGAAAGCTGGCAGCATCCGGATCACGATACGGAGAAATGGCCCGAGGACTGATGATGACCGCGCCGCAACCGAATCCCAACATGAAGATGCCGAAATGGCTGCTCTACGGGCTGATCGCCAAGGGCGTTCTCGTCGTGGCGATCACTGTTGGCGTTCTCTGGTGGGTGGGCGTGTTCAAATGAGAGAGGGAGGAAGCCATGTCTGACACGATCTACACCGGCGGCTGCCAATGCGGCGCCATCCGTTTCCGCGTCGAGGGCAATCTGAACGATGCCTCGATCTGCCATTGCCGAATGTGCCAGAAGGCATTCGGTAGCTTCTATGCCCCGCTTGCCTCCGTGCGCGGCCTGAATTTCCGCTGGACGCGCGGCGCTCCGAAACATTTCCAGTCGTCCAATCTCGTGCGTCGCGGCTTTTGCGAGGCTTGCGGCACGCCGCTGACCTACGAGGCCCCCGACGGCATGGCGATTGCCATTGGCGCCTTCGACGAGCCGGAGCGCATCGTGCCGACCCTGCAATATGGCACGGAGGGAAAGATTTCCTATGTGGATCATCTGCCCGAGCTGCCGGGTCATCCGACGGAGGAAGATGTCGCCGCATTGCCCTTCCTGGCCGAGCTGAAATCGTACCAGCATCCCGATCACGATACGGATCGGTGGCCGGAGGGGCAGCCATGAGCTTTTCAGGCGGCTGTCAGTGCGGCGCGGTGCGCTATCATGTCAGGGGCGCACTTGAGGGCGCGCATCTCTGCCACTGCCGCATGTGCCAGAAGGCGGCCGGTAACTATTTCATGCCGCTGGCCAGTGCTGCCGAAACGGACTTTACGATCACGCGCGGCGAACCGGCGTGGTTCCAGTCTTCAGACCCGGTCAAGCGAGGCTTCTGTGTGCTCTGCGGCACGCCGCTCTTCTTCAAGACCGTTGGCTCCGACACAATCGCGGTGGCGCTGGGCTCGCTCGACGATCCGGCTGCCATCGAGCCGGAAAGCAACGACGGCGTCGAATCCCGCGTCCGCTTCTTCGCAACGCTTGCCGGAAAGCCGAACAGGTTCAGCGATCGTCCCGACCTCGCCGGCGGCCTAGAAACGATCCGTCTCAGCAACCATCAGCATCCCGATCACGATACGACCGATTGGCCCTTCAAGGACATCCCATGACCACGCTGCGCACCCTCTATCCCGAAATCGAGCCCTTCGAGACCGGCGTCCTCGACACCGGCGATGGCCATCAGGTCTATTGGGAGCGCGTCGGCACGAAGGGCGGCAAGCCTGCCGTCTTCCTGCATGGCGGGCCGGGCGGCGGTTGCAATGCCAATCATCGCCGCCTCTTCGATCCGGCGATTTATGACGTGATCCTCTTCGACCAGCGCGGCTGCGGGCGCTCGACACCGCATGCCAGCATCGACAACAACACGACCTGGCATCTCGTTGCGGATATCGAGCGGCTGCGGACCGAGATCATGGGTGCCGATCAATGGCTGGTCTTTGGCGGCTCCTGGGGCTCGACGCTGGCGCTTGCCTATGCGGAAACGCATCCGGCCCATGTCAGCGAACTTGTCGTGCGCGGCATCTACACGCTGACCAAGGCGGAGCTGGACTGGTACTATCAGTTCGGCGTGTCGGAAATGTTTCCCGACAAGTGGGAGCGCTTCGTTGAACCCATCCCGGAAAACGAGCGCCACGAGATGATGGCCGCCTATCGCCGCCGCCTGACGGGGACGGACCGCGAGGAGCAGGTGCGCGCAGCACTCGCCTGGAGCACCTGGGAGGGCCAAACGATCACGCTTCTGCCCGAGCCCTCGACTTCGGACGGCTTTGCCGACCCGGATTTCGCACTCGCCTTCGCCCGCATCGAGAACCATTATTTCGTCCATGCCGGCTGGCTGGAGGAGGGGCAGTTGCTCAACGATGCGCATAAGCTTCAAGACATCCCCGGCACCATCGTCCACGGTCGCTACGACATGCCGTGCCCGGCGAAATACGCCTGGGCGCTGCACAAAGGTTGGCCAAAAGCCGAGTTCTATCTGATCGAAGGGGCCGGGCACGCCTATTCGGAGCCGGGCATTCTCGACCGCCTGATCCGCGCTACTGACAAATATGCAGGAAAAGAGTAAGGAGCCCCGCAACTTGCTCCGCGAGGGAAGAGGAAGGGCCGAATTTCTCGGTCGTCATCCTCGGGCTTGTCCCGAGGATCTGCTGACGAAGCCAAGCAAACGAGGTTGCGGTTAGAGTTGAACGTAGCAGATGGTCGGGACAGGCCCGACCATGACGGCGGTTTTGGCGGGCGTCGCGGATGCAGAGCGCGGCGTAAATTTAGGACAAAGCGAAATGGCAAAAGAACGCATCTACCTCTTCGACACGACCCTTCGCGACGGGCAGCAGACGCCCGGCGTGGATTTTTCCGTCGAGGACAAGATTGCGATTGCCAACATGCTGGACGCCTTCGGCATGGATTATGTCGAGGGCGGCTATCCGGGTGCGAACCCGACCGACACGGCCTTCTTTTCCAAAAAGCGCACCGGCCGCGCCGGCTTCGTCGCCTTTGGAATGACGAAGCGCGCGGGCGTCTCGGTCTCCAACGATCCCGGGCTCAACGAGCTGCTGCGCGCCAAGTCCGACCACATCTGTTTCGTCGCCAAGAGCTGGGATTATCACGTCAAGGTCGCGCTCGGCTGCACGAACGAGGAAAACCTCGAAAGCATCGACCTTTCGGTGAAGGCTGCCATCGATGCCGGCAAGGGCGCGATGATCGATTGCGAGCACTTCTTTGACGGCTACAAGGCCAACCCGGCCTATGCGCTGGCCTGCGCCAAGACGGCTTACGACGCCGGCGCGCGCTGGATCGTGCTCTGCGACACCAATGGCGGCACCCAGCCGTCGGAAGTCCGCGAGATTGTCGCCGCCGTTATTGCGGCGGGCGTCCCCGGCGACCGGCTCGGCATCCATGCGCATAACGACACCGGCCAGGCGGTCGCCAATTCGCTCGCAGCGGTCGAGGCCGGCGTGCGCCAGATCCAGGGCACGCTGAACGGCATTGGCGAGCGCTGCGGCAATGCCAATCTCGTCACCATCATCCCGACGCTGGTGCTGAAGCCCGCCTATAACGAACGCTTCGAAACCGGCATCGACCGCGAGGCGCTGCAGGGACTGACGAAGCTTTCCCACGATTTCGACGAGCTGCTGAACCGCTCGCCTGAAACGCAGGCGCCCTATGTCGGCTCCTCGGCCTTCGCCACCAAGGCCGGCATTCATGCCTCGGCGCTCCTGAAGGACCCGCGCACCTACGAGCATGTCGAGCCGGAAACGGTCGGCAACCTGCGCAAGGTCATGGTCTCCGATCAGGGCGGCAAGTCCAATTTCATCAATGCGCTGAAGCGCCGCGGCATCGAGGTCGGCAAGGACGATCCGCGCCTCGATACGCTGATCACCATCGTCAAGGAGCGCGAGGCGACCGGCTATGCCTATGAGGGCGCAGATGCGAGCTTCGAACTGCTCGCGCGCCGCACGCTCGGCTCCGTACCGGACTTCTTCCAGGTCGACAGTTTCCGCGTCATGGTCGAACGCCGCTTCGACGCCAACGGCCATCTAAAGACCGTGTCGGAAGCCGTGGTGAAGACGGTGATCGACGGCGAGACGGTGATGTCGGTGGCCGAGGGCCACGGCCCCGTCAACGCTCTCGACATCGCCATCCGCAAGGATCTGGGCCGCTACCAGCCCGAAATTGCCGATCTCGAACTGGTCGACTACAAGGTCCGCATCCTCAACGGCGGCACCGAAGCGATCACCCGCGTGCTGATCGAATGCTCAGACGATACGGGCGCCAGATGGTGGACGGTCGGCGTCTCCGACAACATCATCGATGCGTCTTTCCAGGCGCTGATGGACAGTATCGTCTACAAGCTGATGAAGAACCGGGAGCTGGCGGGGAAGGTGGCTGCGGAGTGATCCATTTCGCCTTGAGAAAAGGCGAAGAGCGATAGAGCTTGCCGAGAGAATTTGCCCGGTCCATACTTCGTGCAGACGATCTTGAGGCAAACCATGTCGCAAATCACCCTAAGCAAGGAATTCGAGGAAATCGTCCGTCGCCAGATCGAACGGGGACCCTTTCTAGATGCACAAGGCGTTGTGGAGGCGGCGCTGAGGCTTCTCGAAGACGATCAGCATGCGTTCGACAATTGGGCGGACGAAATCCTGCCCGCGCGCCATGCGGAGCTTGTTGCCAATCCTGAACTGGCGGTGAGCGTCGAAGACGTTCGGGCGCGCCTGCGGGCCAAGACGCAAGCGGCTCTTTCGAAGGTTCGCTAATGGCGTTCAAGGTCGTCTTCCATCCGGCGGCCCAGCGCGAAGTGGACGATCTCTTCGACACCGTTGCACTCAATGCCGGTCCCCTGGTTGCCTCGCGTTATATTGACGGCTTGCTGGACTTCATCGAAAGCCTCGCCGGCTTTCCAAAACGCGGTACGTTCCGCGAGAGTAAAATCGAAGGCCTTCGAATCATAGGCTACCGTCGCCGCCTCAGTATCGGTTTTGTCGTTACGGACGACACGGTGATCATTCTTGGCCTTTTCGCAAAGGGACGTAATGTCACGCCGGATTTGTTGGGAGAGCGGCTATCGTAAGCCTCACTTCGGCACCGCCTTATAAAGCCCCCCCGGCTCGTCATCCGCGATCATCCAGAGCGACCCGTCCGGCGCTTCCTCTATATCGCGCAACCTGAACCCCACATCCCAGCGCTCTTTCGGAACCGCACCGCCTTTCCCGTCAAACGCGATGCGCGACAGCGTCATGCTGCCGAGACCGCCGGCAAGCGCAGAGCCGTTCCAGTCCTTGAAGAGGCTGCCGCGATAGAAGATGAGGTCGCTCGGGGCAATCACCGGCGTCCAGTAGATGACGGGCTTCTGCAGGTCCGGCCTTGTGTCGGGGCTGGGGATCGGCACGCCGTTATAGTTGGTCGAATAGGAGACAAGCGGCCAGCCGTAATTCTTCCCCGGCTCAATGAGGTTCAACTCGTCGCCTCCGCGCGGGCCGTGCTCCAGACCCCAGAGCCGGCCATCGGGAGAGAAGGCGAGACCGTAAGGGTTGCGGTGGCCGAGCGTCCAGATTTCGGCGGGGTAGGGGTTCCTGTCCTTGAACGTGTAGCGGCTGACGACGGGCGCTTTCTTTGCGGCTTCCGTATCGCGCGGCGGGGCGATCACCGGCACGGTCTTCGCGCCCTCTTTGTCCGCAAACGGATTGCCCGGCGCGGCCTTGCCATCCAGCGTCAGACGCAGCACCTTGCCGAGCGCCAGGTCCATATCCTGCGCCGGCGTCATGCGCTGGCGGTCGCCGACCGCCAGAAACAGATATTTCCCGTCCGGCGAAAAGGCGACTGCCCCGCCGAACTGCCCGCCATGGCCCTTCGGCATTTCGCGCCAGATGACATTCAGATCTTTCAGCGCCGGCGTGTTGCCCTCGGCGAGCGTGGCGCGGGCAAGCGCCAGACTGGATCCGCCGTCCCCGGGTTCGGAATAGGTGAGATAGACGCCCTGATCCTTGTCGAAGGTCGGCGAAAGGTACACGCCCAGCAGCCCGCCCTGGCCTTCATATTCCACCTTCGGGACGCCCTTGACTTCGACCTTCTGACCCTTCTGCGTCGCGATCCAGAGCTTGCCGGGCTTTTCCGTCACCAACATGCGCCCATCGGGCAGGAAGGCGATCTTCCAAGGGTAGTCGAATTGCGTGATCTTGGAGAGTTTGAAAGGTGGATCGCTGCTTTCCTTCACCTTCGCGCCGTTGACTTGCGCAAAGCCTGGTGAGGCGGCGAGGGCGGCGAGAGTGATCACTGCGGCGGTCCACGTCGTCTTCATGCCATCCTCCTGGGCTTGGTGTCTGGTCGCATATGGGGCCGCATGCCCATGGTTTCCACCCCTGAGGCAGAGGAGGATGTATCTGACTCCAGAGTAACGCTTCACCAGAATGAATTGGTCGATCTGGATCCATTCGATTACAAAAAGTAAATCCCGACTTAAATTGAGCGCTTCGCATGTCTTCTTCCCCCGCCTCCGGTGTTCCCTCCGGCGACAGTCCTCGTGGTTTTGCCTTTGCCCTTGCGGCCTATTTTCTGTGGGGCTTCCTGCCGCTGTTCATGAAGGCGATTGCCCATATACCGGCACCGGAGATCATCGCCCATCGCGTCATCTGGTCGATCCCGATCGCCGGCGCTGTGCTGATCGCCACCGGCCGTACCGCCGACCTCAAGATGGCGCTGAAATCGCCGCGCACGCTGTTGATGGCGGCAGTGACGGCCTCGATCATCACGATCAACTGGGGGATCTATGTCTGGTCGATTGCGGCGGGCCGGGCGCTGGAATCCGCACTCGGCTATTATATCAACCCACTCTTCTCGGTCTTTCTCGGCGCGGTCCTGCTGCGTGAAAAGCTTTCCACTTCGCAATGGGTGGCCATCGGCCTGGCCGTCTGTGCGGTTGCGATCCTGACGGTCGAGGCCGGCGGCCTGCCATGGGTGTCACTCAGTCTTGCAATCTCATGGGGCTTCTATGCCTTTTTCCGCAAGACGCTTCCCGTCGGCCCCAATCAGGGCTTCCTGCTCGAAGTCATGCTGCTCTCGGTTCCGGCCTTGGCCTATATCGGTTATCTGGAGACGAGCGGGCAAGGGCATTTCGGCGATACCGGCTATGCGGATGTCCTGTGGCTGCTGGCCTGCGGCTTCGTCACGGCCGTGCCGCTGATGCTTTATGCCAACGGTGCGAAGCTGTTGCGGCTCAGCACCATCGGCATCATGCAGTATATCGCGCCCACGATGATCTTCATCACCGCCGTTTTCGTCTTCAAGGAACCTTTCGGCCTGTCGCAGCTTGTTGCCTTCGCCTTCATCTGGGCGGCGCTCCTCGTCTTCACCTGGCCGATGATCCGGGCGCTTGCCTCGCACAAATCCATCAGGCAGGCATGATAAAATGCCCATGCAAGCATTGCCTATCCACGAATTGGCGGCACTAGCCGGTGCGATGCTCTGGGCGATCACCGGGATCGTCGCGACGCTCCCCGTCAACCATCTGGGCGCCTATACATTCTCGCGCTACCGCATGACCGCGGTGCTTGCCATGCTGGTCGTTTACCTGACGGCGACGGGAAAATGGCACTGGCTGGAAGGCTGGCAGGTGGCGCCGGTGCTGCTCTCGGGCCTTGCCGGCATCTTCATCGGCGATGTGGTGCTTTTTGCCACGCTTGCCCGCATGGGGCCGCGCCGCACCTCCATCCTCTTCGCCATGCACGCGCCGCTCTCCATTCTGCTCGGCTGGCTCTTCCTGGGCGAAACCCTGACGCCGCTCGGTCTTTCGGGCGCCGGCGTCGCCTTTGCCGGCGTGCTGCTGGCCATCGTCTTCGGCAAGCGAAGGTCGCAACTGCATCAATGGGAAAGCGTGAAAGGTCCGCTCTGGCAGGGCGTGGCGCTCGGCCTGCTCGCGGCGCTGGGGCAGGCCGCAGGCTCCATTCTCGCCCGTCCCGTCATGGAAACGGGTATCGACCCGTTCCTCATCTCCTTCTACCGCGTCGGCATCTCGATCATCGCCTTCAATCTTTTTCGCCTCGCGCCCCTCGATATGGTCGTGCCGAAGGGCCCGCTGACGCCGAAGATCGCCGCCTACACCGCCTTCGTCGGTTTCATCGGCATGATGATCGGCATGACCCTGATCCTCTACGCGCTTGCCGGCGGCAAGGTCGGTATTGTCTCGACCCTGGCTGCCACCGCACCCGCGTTGCAATTGCCGCTGATCTGGCTGAAGACGAAAGAGATGCCCGCTCCGGGCGCCTGGGTCGGCGCGTTTCTCGTTGTTGTTGGAAGTGCGCTGATTTTCATGCGGTGAGCGCACATTGCCACTCGGCCGTCTTTCCCGGGATTGCTCGGGACAGACGGTTCCCGGGTCGTGACCGTGCCCAAACGGCACAATAACGACGAGGCAAAACGGGGTTCACATCCCTTACAGCTTCTCGATGACCGCCTGGTCTGCACCATTGCCCGTGCCCGCCGCCAGAATGGCCGGCACGATGTCCCCCGCCTTGTCGATCACCAACGGCTGCACGAGATGGCCGGTATGGATGAAGCCTTGCCCGCGCATGTGGTCGAGCAACGAAAGCATCGGGTCCCAGAAGCCGTTGATATTGGCAAACACCATCGGCTTGCGATGGCGGCCGAGCTGTGCCCAGGTCATGATCTCGACGATCTCCTCCAGCGTGCCGATGCCGCCAGGCAGCGTGACGAAGGCATCCGCCTCCTCGAACATGCGGTGCTTGCGCTGGTGCATGTCAGCCGTCACGATGACTTCGGTCAGTGATGTCAGTTCATGTTTGGAGGCTTCCTTGTCCATAAGGAATTCAGGAATGATTCCAAGGACCTTGCCGCCATGTGACATGACGCCGGAGGCGACGGCGCCCATGATGCCGCGCATGCCGCCGCCATAGACGAGGCGAAGGCCGTTTTCGGCAATGGCCTTGCCGAGCACGCGGCCTGCCTGAAGGTGGGAAGGATCGCGTCCCGGCTGCGAGCCGCAATAGACGCAGATGTTTCGAATCTGGGAGTTGTCTTGTGTCATGATCCAAGCATGGCCTTTCGCCCTCCCGGCCGTCAAGAACGGCCTCTCCCGTTAACCGGATTTCGTTGAAATACCTTGTGAAACCATGGATAAGAGTTTAGCTCTTTGATGATGGGGACAAGCCGACCGGAACGTCGGCGCAGGCGCTCGTTTGGAGACAGAAATGCAGAACAATCGCGCCATCTGGCTCGCGATCCTGGTGCTTGTGATTGCATCGGCCGTCATGATCTTTTTCGTCCTGCCACAAATCAATGGCGGCAAGAACGTCGCCATCGATGCCGGCAAGACCGTGACGGATACGGCGCAATCTTCCGCAAGCAGCACGCCGGCGAGCAGCGGTGCGGATACGCCACCGAAGGTGGCGGTATCGGGTGCCGAACTCCTGCAGAAGATGAATCGACTGAAGGCCGACGCGAGCGCCGCATCGGAAAGCCTGCGGACCCTCTATGCCAACGGCAAGGTGCCGACTGACGCCGAACTCGCGGACGCCAAGGCAAAGCTTCAGGTCGCGCTCCAGGCCATTGCCGATTTCAAGGCTCCGGACGGGGCTGACGCGACCGTCGGCGGTCTGGTCACCGGCCTTTCTGCGAGCGCCACCAAGGCGCTTTCGGCGCTGAAGTCCATTCCGAACGATGCCGGCGAGGCTGCAGACGCGGCCGCGAAGATCGCGGCTCTCTTCAGCGACAAGACAGCCCGAAAGAATAATGCGCCTGCCGCGCCTCAGGCGCCTGTGTCTCCCGCCGTCGATGACGGCCTTCCGACCTTCGACGTGCTCCGCGTCGAAAAGGACGGATCGACGGTGATTGCTGGCAGTGCAGCGCCAAAAGCCCGTGTCGAGATCATGGATGGCGACAAGGTGATCGGATCCGCGACCTCCGGTCCAAGCGGAGATTTCGCTATCGCCCTCGACAAGCCCCTCGAACCCGGCGACCATTCGCTGGTGCTCAAGGCGACGGGCGCGGACGGTACGGCTGTCGTCTCCGCCGAGGTTGCGACAGTCTCCGTTCCGAACGGGAACGAAGGCAAGCTGCTCGCCATGGTGACCAAGCCGGGTGAGGCAAGTCGAATTCTGACAAAGCCGGAGGCCGGAACGCAGGTTGCGCAGGCGGCCGGCCCGGCTGGCGATGCGAAACCCGCTGGGAGTGATGCCTCGGCGGCAGGCGTGCCGCCGCTTCCCGATGCATCGAAGACGCTGGCGACCAGCGCGCCCGCTATTGCAGGCGCGCCGCCTTCCGCGCCGGCGGCCACTGACGCGCCACAGAAGGCCACAGAAGCTGCGGCCATCCGCATCGATGCGGTCGAGATCGAAGGGGACAAGATCTTCGTCGCCGGCAGCACTCGCCCGCAGGCGACGGTTCAGGTCTTTGCCGACGACAAGCTGATCGAAGTCACGAAATCGGCCGAAAGCGGACATTTCGAAGCCGAGAACATCATGCCCCTTTCGACGGGCAATCACATCATACGCGCCGATCTCATGGATCAGACCGGCTCGAAGGTCGTGGTCCGCGCCTCCGTCCCATTCAACCGTCCGGCCGGCGATCAGGTTTCTGTTGTTGCCGACACGGCCAAGCCGGGCACCGCCGGCGGTGCGACAGCCGCGTCACAGCCTGCCCTGAGCCAGCTGGAGCAACTGCGCGAGGAGGCCGCCAAGGCGCTGGTGCTGCTCAAGGGCTTGTTTGCCAATGGCAGCACGCCGGCCAAGGACCAGCTGGCTGCCGCGCGCTCGGCAACGCAGTTCGCCCTGAAGGCGCTCGCCGATTTCAAGCCCGCTGCCGATGCAGGGGCCGATGTCGTTGCACTCGCCGCCAAGGTGGGCAAGTCGGCCGAAGGGGCGCTCAAGCTGCTGCAGGCCGCCGGCGATGACCCCAAGAGTGTCGGTGCCGCCATTGCAGGCGTCGAGGCCGCCGCGCGAGACGCGATGCCGGACGTCGCCAAGCCCGCGGCACCGGCCACCGCCGCGAATTCGACAGCCGCACCCGCGACGGCTGGCGAGCAGGCTGCGAATGCGCCGGCACAACCCGCGCCCGCCGCCGATGCGCCGAAGTCGATCGAACAGGCGCCGCTCAAGGAGAGCAAGGACAGCGTCATCATCCGCAAGGGCGACACGCTGTGGCAGATTTCGCGCCGCGTCTATGGTCGTGGCATTCGTTACACAACCATTTATCTTGCCAACCAGGATCTGATCGACAATCCGAACAAGATTGCCCCAGGCCAGGTCTTTGGCGTGCCGGGCAAGGTCACGCAATCCGACGAGGACGCCGAAAAGGCAAATCGCGAGCTTCGCATGAAGCATTGAATTTTAGTGAGCCTGCGGGATTGCAGGCGGCGATGGTTAATCTTATTTGAGAGGCGCGGTTTCCGGGGACGAGGCCGCGCCTTTCGTATCCCAAGGCAACCCGAGCATTCTCCCGCATGTCCATGAAACGGACCCGGGTTTCCCTTCGGAAATGCAGATCTAAAGAGCAGGGCAGGGCGCTTCATGGCAGGCGAACAGAAAACCGTTTCGGCGGATGACAGCAATCCGTTGACGACGATCCGCAACCTCTGGCCCTACATGTGGCCGGCGGAGCGGCCGGATTTGAAAATGCGCGTCGTCTGGGCGACCGTCTATCTGGTCATCTCCAAGGCGGTGCTGATCATGGTGCCGTACCTGTTCAAATGGGCGACCGATGCACTGAACGGGAAGAACTCGGCGCCGAATTACCTGCCCGATATTCTTCTTGGCGCGGTCATGCTGGTCCTCGCCTACAATTTCTTCCGCCTGGTCCAGGCGGGTCTCAACCAGCTCCGCGACGCGCTCTTTGCCAGCGTCGGTCAGTATGCCGTGCGCCAGCTCGCCTACCGCACCTTCGTCCACATGCACCAGCTGTCGCTGCGCTTCCATCTCGAGCGGCGAACAGGCGGCCTCTCGCGCATCATCGAGCGCGGCACGAAGGGCATCGAGACCATCGTCCGCTTCACCATCCTCAACTCGATCCCCACGCTCATCGAATTCCTGTTGACGGCCATCATCTTCTGGTGGGGCTACGGTTTCTCCTATCTGTTCGTCACGGCGATGACGGTGTGGCTCTACATCTGGTTCACCGTGCGCGCCAGCGACTGGCGCATCGGCATCCGCCGCACGATGAACAACTCCGACACGGAGGCCAACACCAAGGCGATCGATTCGCTCCTCAACTTCGAGACCGTGAAATATTTCGGCAACGAGGAAATGGAAGCCAAGCGTTTCGATGCCTCCATGGAGCGTTATGAAAAGGCCGCAACACAGGTCTGGACCTCGCTCGGCTGGCTGAACTTCGGGCAGGCCGTCATTTTCGGTATCGGAACGGCGATCATGATGGTCATGTCCGCGATCTCGGTAAAGAACGGCACGCATACGCTCGGCGATTTCGTCTTCGTCAATGCCATGCTCATGCAGCTTTCCGTGCCGCTGAATTTCATCGGTTTCGTCTACCGCGAAATCCGTCAGGGTTTGACCGACATCGAACAGATGTTCGAGCTGCTCGACGTCAAGGCCGAAGTGGTCGACAAGCCGGGCGCGCAGGACCTCCAGATCGGACGCGGCGAGATCGAATTCGATAACGTTCACTTCGCCTATGATCCGCAGCGCCCGATCCTGAAGGGAATTTCCTTCAAGGTGCCGGCCGGCAAGACGATTGCCGTGGTGGGGCCGTCGGGAGCGGGCAAGTCGACCATCTCGCGGCTTCTCTATCGCTTCTATGACGTGCAAGGGGGTTCGGTGAAGATCGACGGGCAGGACGTGCGCGACGTAACGCAGACGTCGCTGCGCGCGGTCATCGGCATGGTTCCTCAGGATACAGTGCTGTTCAACGACACGATTGCCTACAATATCCGCTATGGCCGACCCTCCGCGAGCGAGGCCGAGGTCGAGCAGGCGGCGGAAATCGCCCAGGTCGGCAATTTCATCCGCTCCCTGCCGGAGGGCTTCAAGACCATGGTGGGCGAGCGCGGACTGAAACTGTCGGGTGGCGAGAAACAGCGCGTTGCGATCGCGCGCACCATCCTGAAAAGTCCGCCTATCCTGATGCTGGACGAGGCGACCTCCGCACTCGATACCGGCACGGAACAGGAGATTCAGGCCGCTCTAGATGAAGTGGCGAAGAACCGCACGACATTGATCATCGCTCACCGCCTTTCCACCGTCATCAACGCCGATGAGATCATTGTGTTGAAGGATGGAGCGATTGCCGAGCGCGGCACGCATGGGGAACTTCTGGAGCAGAAGGGTCTCTACGAGCGCATGTGGAACCGTCAGCGTGAAGCGGTGCAGGCAGAAGCAAAGCTCAAGGAAGTGCGCGAAAGCGACGATCTGGGCATCATCATCCGCAAGGAGCCGGCGCGCTGACTGCGCGCCGCGCAAGGTTCGATCAGAACGTCGTGAACACGAGCGCCAGCCCTGCAACGACCAGCACGCAAAGCAGGGCGATCATGACGATGGTGCCGGTTGTCGATGAGGTCGGCGGGACCATGGATTCGATATCCTGGTCAAGATTGGCCTCCTGCGCCATCCGGCGGATTTCCAGATTTTCCTCCTGGCGGTTCATGCGAGCCTCCTTGGTTGAATTCTGAGATATGGCATGCTGTCGCAAACGACGGCACCTGATCCATTCAACGCCTGAATTGGCCCGCAGGTTCCGAAAGCGGGGCATAGCGGCTCGGTTCCGCCCGCTGGCAGTTGCCCTTTTGAGCCGATGCGGCTAATCAAACCCGTGAAAGACATAGAGGTTGAGACCCATGAATTTGTTCGACACGATCCGCAACACGATCGTCCCGGTGCATAAGGAAGGTTATCCCTTCGTCCTCGCCTTTTTCGTGGCGTCGCTGATCCTCGGCTGGATCTGGGAGCCGCTGTTCTGGGTCGGCCTGGTATTTACCCTCTGGTGCGCCTACTTCTTCCGCGATCCCGAGCGCGTCACGCCGCAGGACGAGGATCTGGTGATCTCGCCGGCTGATGGGCGTGTCTCCTCCATCGGCATGTATTCGCCGCCCGCCGAACTCGGTCTCGGACTGGAACCACGCCTGCGCATCACCGTCTTCATGAATGTCTTCAACTGCCATGTGAACCGCGCGCCGATGCGCGGCCGCATCCGTGAGGTCGTCTATCGCGAGGGGCAGTTTCTCAATGCCGAGCTGGACAAGGCCAGCGAAGACAATGAGCGCAATGGCCTGATCATCGAGACGAAGCATGGCGATCTTGGCGTCGTGCAGATCGCGGGGCTTGTCGCCCGCCGCATTCTCTGCTGGTCGAAGCCCGGCGAGAGCCTGGAGGCCGGCGAGCGCTTCGGCCTGATCCGCTTCGGCTCGCGTCTCGATGTGTTCATGCCCGAAGGCGCGGTCGCCCGCGTCTCGCTCGGCCAGACGGCGATTGCTGGTGAAACGGTTCTCGCCGAGTTCAGCTCCGATCGCGGCCCCGTCGTCAGTCGCCGCACGTAAGGATCGCCCCATGGCCGAACATGCGCCGGACATGAACACGCCGAAGAAATCCGACGCGGCCCGCGGCCCGCGGCTCAAGGAAATCCCGCTGCGCCTGATGGTGCCGAACCTGATCACGGTTCTGGCCATCTGCGCCGGCCTGACGGGCATTCGCTACGCCATCGAATTCCGCTACGAGCTTGCCGTGCAGATGGTGCTGGTGGCGGCTTTCCTCGACGGCATCGATGGTCGCATCGCGCGCATGATGAAGGCGACCTCGAAATTCGGCGCCCAGATGGATTCGCTCGCCGACATCATCAATTTCGGCGTGGCGCCTGCCATGGTGCTCTACATCTTCGTGCTCGATCAGGCCCGTTCGCTTGGCTGGATTGCGGCGCTGATCTACACGATTGCCGCAGGCCTGCGTCTCGCACGCTTCAATGTCATGTCGGACAATGACATCAAGGCACCATGGCAATCTTCCTATTTCGTCGGCGTGCCGGCACCGGCGGGGGCGTTCCTCGTCCTGCTGCCGGTCTATGTCAGCTTCCTCGGCGTCGCGCCAAACACGACCATGGCGCTGATCTCGTCCGCCTATGCACTCGTCATCGCCGCGCTGCTGATCAGCCGCGTGCCGGTCTGGTCGGGCAAGTCGGGCAGTCGGGTTCCGCGCAACTACATGATGCCGATCATCCTCGGTGTCGTGTTCCTCGTGGCCATGCTGAGCGTCTATCCATGGCAGACTCTCTCCGTCGCCGTTGTCGCCTATCTCCTCAGCCTGCCTTTCGGCGCACGCGCCTGGCAGCGCAAGTATGGCGATGGCGCGTTTTCCGCACCGGAAGAGGGTGATATCCAGCCCTATTATGCACAGGACGATCACAAGGAGTGAGGAGTTTGGTGCGGGTCGCTTAAACCGCCTCCCTTGCAAAATCTGTGACTTGGGCCCCGGCTAAGGCGGTGATTTTGCTTTCTCCCCCACCAGGGGGGAAGATTGGAGCGCATCGGTAAAGCGATTTCGACATCTGAGCTTCAGCCAAGTGTTGGAAATCGCAGGAGAGCGGCCGCTCACTTCGCCAGCATGGACCCTGTCTCGACATACCGTTGATGCCACGACAGCGCCTCGGACAGAATGTTGGGCGCATGCAGGCCATAGGCGGTTTTCCGTGCTCGTGCGTAGTAATCCTCTAGCATCGGCCGGTAGGTCGGATGGGCGCAGTTGGCGATGATCACGTCGGCGCGCTGCTTGGGGCTTAGTCCCCGCAGATCAGCCAGCCCCTGTTCCGTCACGATGATATGGACGTCCTGGCTGATATGGTCGACATGCGAGGCCTGCGGCACGATGGCCGAGATCGTTCCCTTCTTCGCGGTCGAATGCGTCATGAAGATCGAGAGATAGGCGTTGCGGGCGAAATCGCCGGAGCCGCCTATGCCGTTCTGAATGCGCGAGCCCATGACATGCGTCGAATTCACATTACCGTAGATATCCGCCTCGATGAGGCCGTTCATGGCAATGCAGCCGAGCCGGCGCACGAGCTCCGGATGGTTGGAGATTTCCTGCGGACGCAGGATCAGCTTGTGCCGGTAGCGTTCCGCCTCGTTGTTCAGTCTCTCGGCTGCTTCCGGGCTCAGCGAGAAGGCCGTTGCCGAGGCCATCCGCAGCTTGCCGGCATCGAGCATGTCGAGCATGCCGTCCTGGATCACTTCGGTGAAGGAGGTGAGGTTCTCATAAGGCGAATCGATGAGGCCTGCGAGCACCGCGTTGGTGACATTGCCGACACCCGATTGCAACGGCAGCAGGTTCTTCGTCAGCCGCCCCATCTTCACTTCATGCGCGAGGAAATCGAGGAGATGGCCGGCAATGGCGCGCGCCACGTCGTCCGGCGCGGCGAAGGGGGCGTTGCGGTCGGGCGCATCGGTTTCGACAATGGCGATGATTTTCTCGCGATCGACCTTGAAATGCGGCTGGCCGATGCGGTCGTCGGGGCGCACCAGCGGGATCGGGACGCGATGCGGCGGCAGCGCCGTGCCGTAATAGATGTCATGCATCCCGTTCAGCGCCTCGCTCTGCCAGCGATTGACCTCCAGGATGATCTTGTCGGCGCGGTCGAGCCATGTCTTGTTGTTGCCGATGGAGGAGGAGGGGATCAGTGCGCCTTCGGCGGTGATGCCGGAAACCTCGATCACCGCAATGTCCAGATTGCCGAGAAAGCCCTCCCAGACGAGCGGCGCAACCTGGCTGAGATGGATATCGAAATAGTCCATCTGGCCACTGTTAATCTTCTCGCGGGCGACGGGATCGGAATTGTAGGGCAGGCGGAATTCGATGCCGTCTGCCTTGGCAAGCGCGCCGTCAAGCTCGGGGCCGGTGGAGGCCCCGCTCCAGACCTTGATCTTGAAGGGAGTGCCGGCAGCATGCGCGGCCTCGATCCGGCTGGCGAGCGCCAGCGGTACGCTCTTCGGGTATCCCGAGCCAGTAAAGCCACTCATGCCGACCGTGGCGCCCGAGGGAATGAGCGCTGCCGCGTCCTCGGCGCTCATGATGCGGTTGGAGAGGGATGGATCCTGAATACGGCCCTTGAGAGACATGCATGCTCCTTGTCCAGCGCCCGTCGGCACATGACGAATCAACAATTTTTGCTGCGCCAGCTAAGGGCGCGTCAGGGCAAGGAAAAATCGATTTTAGGGCTTTATGTCTTTGACATAAGGCAAGTGTGAAAGGAAAACGGCCCAGCTGTAGCGCGGGTGCACCATCTCCCCACTCACGTCATCCTCGGGCTTGTCCCGAGGATGTGCTACGGCAGAATTTCCGCCGCACAGTCAATTGCTTGGTGCCGTCAGTAGGTCCTCTGGAAAAGCCAGAGGATGATGGCCGCGTGGTGGCTGCATTGCCTGTCCCATCAGCAGTAGGAAGGCACGACAGGCAAGGAGGACCCCGTTCCTCGTCAATCCGGCATATGATAGGTCAGGAACCGCTTCTCGCGCACCGAATAGAGCCGTCCGGTCTCGTTCATTGCCGGATCGACAAGCGGCAGGATCGCCTTCGCGACCTCTGACGGGTGCGGCAGCGTGTCCGGGTCTTCTCCGGGCATGGCCTGCGCGCGCATGGCCGTGCGGGTCGCGCCCGGATCGACGGCATTGACGCGCAGCGTGAAGTTCTGCTGCTCGCCAGCCCATGTGCGAGCCAGTGCTTCGACGGCAGCCTTGGAGGCGGAGTAAGGGCCCCAGAACGGACGGCAGCGGTGAGCTGCCCCGGAGGAGAGGATGACGGCCCGTCCGGCATCCGACCTGGTCATGAGCGGCTCGACCGAGCGGATCAGACGCCACGTCGCCGTGACGTTCAAGAACATGACCTTCTCGAACACCTTCGCCTCGACATGGCCGATGGGCGAGATCACGCCGAGAATGCCGGCATTCGCCACCATCACGTCGAGCTTGCCCCAGCGATCATGGATCGCCTGTCCAAGCGCGTCGATGGCGTTCATGTCGGCGAGGTCAAACGGCACAAGTGTCGCGCCTTCGCCGGTCTCTTTCTTGATGGCGTCGTCCAGCTCTTCAAGCCCGCCGGTGGTGCGGGCACAGGCGATCACATGCGCGCCGGCCTTGGCGAGCTCGATGGCCGTGAAATAGCCGATCCCGCGCGACGCACCCGTGACGAGGGCCACACGACCGTCCAGAATTCCCCCCATGATCGTCCGTCCTTACCCGTTGCTGGCCAGCAGCGAGAGGCTGCGGATGTTGGAAACGCCTTCCTGGTCCATCAGGCGGGTCGGATATTCGCCCGTGAAGCAGGCGTCGCAGAACTGCGGACATTCGCCGTTGCGCTGCGGCTCGCGCACCGCGCGGTAAAGCCCGTCGATGGTGAGGAAGCCGAGCGAATCCACCTTGATGAAATCGGCCATGTCCTCGATCGACATGCGCGAGGCGAGAAGCTTCGCCTTCTCCGGCGTATCGACGCCGTAGAAGCAGGGCGACATGGTCGGCGGCGAGGCAATGCGCATATGCACTTCCTTCGCGCCGGCATCGCGCACCAGCTGCACGATCTTCTGCGAGGTCGTGCCGCGCACGATCGAATCATCAACCAGCACGACGCGCTTGCCTTCGATCATCTTGCGGTTCGGATTGTGCTTCAGCTTCACGCCCATGTGGCGGATCGACTGCGACGGCTGGATGAAGGTGCGGCCGACATAGTGGTTGCGGATGATGCCGAGTTCGAAGGGAATGCCGGATGCCTGCGCAAAGCCGATGGCCGCCGGCACGCCGGAATCCGGTACGGGGACGACGATATCCGCCTCGCACGGGTCTTCCAGCGCCAGTTCCTCGCCGATCCGCTTGCGCACGTCATAGACGTTGCGGCCTTCAAGGTTGCTGTCCGGGCGGGCGAAATAGACATATTCGAAGATGCAGAAGCGGGTCGGCGTCGGCGCGAAGGGGAAGTGGCTTTCCACACCCTTCTCGGTGATGACGACGACTTCGCCGGCCTTGATGTCGCGGACATAGCGTGCGCCGATGATGTCGAGCGCGCAGGTCTCGGACGCAAGGATATAGGAGCCGTCGAGATCGCCCAAGACCAGCGGACGGATGCCGAGCGGATCACGCGCACCGATGAGCTTCTTCTCGGAAAGGCCCACGAGCGAATAGGCGCCTTCCACCTGCTTCAGCGCATCGATGAACCGATCGAGGAAATCCTTGCCCTCGCTCATGGCGATGAGGTGCAGGAAGGTCTCGGTGTCCGAGGTCGAGGAGAAGATCGCGCCGCGCTTCTGCAGCGCTTTCTGCACGGTCAGCGCATTGGTCAGGTTGCCGTTATGGGCAATGGCAAAGCCGCCACCTTCATACTCTGCATAAAAGGGCTGGACGTTGCGCATGCCACCGCCGCCCGTCGTGGCGTAGCGTGTGTGGCCGATGGCGCGCGAACCGGGGAGACGCTCCAGGACGGAGGTCTTGGTGAACGTGTCTCCGATCAGGCCGGCATGGCGCTCCACATAGAACTGCTTGCCATCATAGGAGACTATGCCGGCTGCCTCCTGTCCACGATGCTGGAGCGCGTGTAGACCGAGCGTACAGAGCGAGGCCGCCTCCGACTTGCCGAAAATGCCGAACACGCCGCATTCGTCGCGGAAAGCATCCGCTTCCGGGCTGTCGTCGTCTACCATGGCCTCAGTTCCAAGATGGTTCATTCGCTTTGCTCCTCGGCAAAATCATTTGCGGCCCCGTTCGGGGGCCGCAGGCAGATTTATCCGTTTGTGCCGGTCTTCTTCGGCGCCTTGGTTGTGTCAGGCGCCGTTGTTGCATCGGGCGCCGTTGCATCGGGCGCGGTGCCATCATCATTGGCGGCACCATCATCCGGCGTTTCCTCATTGGCCTTCTGGGGCATCACACCCTTCAGGCGCTCCAGAAGTGTCGCATCGATATTGTCGGGCATCATGGCGATCAGCCGATTGCCCAGATTGTCGATCAGCGGCTTCGACTTCGCGTTCGAAATCCAGTCCGGACGCTTGGTCGGCTCCACGAGCCAGTTGAAGAACATCATCGCCACGACGACGATCAGGACGCCGCGTGCAGCCCCGAACAGGAAACCGAGCGTCCGGTCGAGCGCGCCAATGCGGCTGTCGATGATGAAGTCTGCAATCTTCATCGTGATATAGGAAAGCAGGATGAGCGCGACAAGGAAGACCACACCCGCAGAACCAGCGAGAGCGACCGTCTTGGAGCTCGTATACTGCTGCGCATAGGGCAGCACGAAAGGATAGAGCTTGTAGGCGGCATAGGCCGAACCCGCCCAGCTGGCGACGGACAGCACCTCGCGCGAAAAGCCGCGCACCATGGCAAGGACGGCTGAAAACAGCGCCACGCCAAGCACGATGCCGTCGAGAAGCGTAATGGGCATTGAGTGTCACTCCACCTTCTTAAGAACCACAGGCAACCAGCCATGCTGCCATGGTCTATTTCCCCATGAGACCGCTTCCGGCGGTCTTATTCTTCGTCCTGATTCTGCCTGGCCTTCAGCTTCGAGCCCGCAATGCGCGCCACGAGATCCGGCAGGCTTTCTATCTCCGTCCACTGGCCGCCGGCACCCTTGAGCGCGTCGCCCGAGACCGGCAGAACGGCCTTCGTAAATCCCAACTTCTCGGCTTCTTTGAGGCGCTGCGCGGCCTGCGCAACGGGTCTCACGGCGCCGGAGAGGCTGACTTCGCCGAAATAGACGCAATCGGGCGGAAGGGCAATACCGGCAAGCGACGAAACCAGTGCGGAAGCCACAGCCAAGTCGGCTGCAGGCTCGGAAATCCGGTATCCACCGGCGACATTGAGGTAGACGTCATGCTGCCCGAGCCTGACCCCGCAATGTGCCTCGAGCACGGCGAGAATCATCGACAGCCGCGCCGAGTCCCAGCCGACCACAGCCCGTCGCGCTGTGCCGAGCGATGTGGGTGCAACCAGCGCCTGAATTTCGACGAGAACGGGCCGCGTCCCTTCCATGCCGGCGAAGACCGCAGCGCCCGGCGATTTCGCATTGCGCTCACTCAGGAAGAGCGCGGACGGGTTGGAGACCTCGCGCAAGCCCTTGTCGGACATTTCGAACACCCCGATCTCGTCAGTCGGCCCGAAGCGGTTCTTCACGGTGCGCAGGATGCGATAGTCATGGCCGCGATCGCCTTCGAAATAGAGAACCGCGTCCACCATATGCTCGACCACGCGAGGCCCGGCGATCTGGCCTTCCTTCGTCACATGGCCCACAAGCACGACTGCCGCACCCGTCTGCTTGGCAAACCGGATCATCGCCTGCGCGCCTACGCGCACCTGCGTCACGGTCCCGGGCGCCGAATCGGCCGTGTCCGACCAGAGCGTCTGGATGGAATCGATGATGGTGAGGTCGGGCCGCTTGCCGCTGTCGGCCAGCGTGGCGAGGATGTCCTCGACATTGGTCTCGGCAGCCAGCAACACGTCCGTCTTGTCAGCCCCCAGCCGCTGCGCGCGCAGCCGGATCTGCGCCACCGCTTCTTCACCCGAAACGTAGATGACCTTCTGCCCGCGCCGGGACAGCGCAGCCGCTGCCTGCATGAGCACGGTGGACTTGCCGATCCCGGGATCGCCGCCGACCAGCACGGCAGAGCCGCGCACGAAGCCGCCGCCGGTCACGCGATCCAGTTCGGAAATGCCGGTCTGGATGCGCGGCGCTTCCTCGATCTCGCCGGAGAGGGAGGTCAGGGCCACGGCGCGCCCCTTCTTCGGCACCTTTCCCGGCCCGCCGCCGATTCCGCCGGTCGGGTCTTCTTCGACAATCGTGTTCCACTCGCCGCAGCCCTCGCATTTGCCGGCCCAGCGGGAATGGATCGTGCCGCAGTTCTGGCAGACAAATTGTGCACGTGCTTTGGCCATGTGGCGGACTCATCCCGGAACAAAAGTGGAATCAAGCGCTCTATCTAGCGATCACGGGCCCCCGCCGCAATCATCGGCCGCCTTTTTCACCATGATCGCTCGCCAGCCGTTCAGGCTTGTACAAACCTGCCATTTGTCACATACTCGCGAGTATGTCGCCAGCCCGGGAGGAGAACCATGGCCGTCGAAACCAGCTATCGCATCTGTCCGCTCTGCGAGGCCTGCTGCGGCCTTGAGGTCGCCCATGAAGACGGCCGCGTCGTCTCCGTGCGGGGAGCGGAGAACGACCCGTTCTCGCAAGGCTACATCTGTCCGAAGGGCGTGGCGCTGGCCGATCTGCACGAGGATCCGGACCGGCTCCGTACGCCGATGATCAGGCGCAACGGCCGTTTCCACGAGGCGACGTGGGACGAAGCCTTCGCGGAGATCCAGCGCGGACTGATGCCGGTCATCGAAAGGCATGGGCGCGAGGCAGTCGGCACCGTGCTGGGCAATCCCGTCTCACACCGCTATGGCATCAGCCTGTTTTCCCAGCGTCTCCTCAGGGCGCTCGGGACCTCCAACATCTTTTCCTCTTCCACCGTCGACCAGATGCCGAAGCACCGCGCGGTGGGCGAGATGTTCGGCAACTGGATGAGCGTTGCCGTTCCCGATATCACACGCACCGACCTGCTCGTCATCCTTGGCGCCAACCCCATGGCGTCCAATGGGAGCCTCTGGACGGTGCCGGACTTCCGCGGCAAGGCGCGGGCGCTGAGGGCACGCGGCGGCCGCATGGTGACGATAGATCCGCGCCGCACCGAAACGGCGAAGGTCTCGGACGAACATCTCTTCATCCGCCCCGGAGGCGACGTCTTCCTTTTGCTCGGACTGGTGCACACCCTGTTTGCCGAAGGGCTGGTGAAGACGGGGCGGCTCGGCGAATACCTGAACGGCCTGGATGACCTGAAGGCGGCTGTCGCTTCATACGATGCTGACCACATGGCACCGCGCTGCGGCATCGCTGCCGAGGATATCCGCCAGCTCGCCCGCGATCTCGCGACGACCGAACGCGCTGCGCTTTACGGCCGCATCGGCACCTGCGTGCAGGAATTCGGCACGCTGAATTCCTGGCTCATCGATGTCGTCAACATCCTGACTGGCCACATGGACGAACCGGGCGGCATGATGTTTCCGAAGGCGGCGGCCTTTGCCGCGAACACCAAGGGCGCGCCGGGTTCCGGCCGTGGCGTCAAGGTCGGTCGCCGGACGATGAAGTCGGCTCCCGTGCCGGAAGTCATGAGCGAATTTCCCGTCAGCGCGATGGCCGACGAGATCACGCACGCCGGCGATCAATGCATCCGCGCGATGATCTCCATCGCCACCAATCCGGTTCTGTCCTCACCCAATGGCGAGAAGCTGTCCAGGGCGCTGCAAAGCCTGGATTTCATGGTCAGCCTCGACATCTACATCAACGAGACGACCCGGCATTCCAATGTGATCCTCCCCGGCACCTCGCCGCTCGAGGACAGCCATTGGGACGTCATGTTCAATCAGTTTGCCTGGCGGAACGCTGCGCGTTATTCCCCCGCGACCTTCCCGCTGCCGCAGGGGCAGTTGACGGAATGGCAGGCGATCATGCGCCTCACCGGCCTGGTGCAGGGCAAGGGATCGGATATCGATCCGCAGGCGCTTGATGACGAAATGACGCGCGCCGAGGTCGAGAAGCTCGCCGGCCCGATGACAGACCAGTTGATGGCGATGGTCTCGGACCTCAAGGGGCCTGACAGGCTGCTGGAACTGGAACTCCGCAGCGGCCCCTACGGTGACGGTTTCGGCCGCAGGCCTGAGGGGCTGACGCTTGAGAAGGTAAAGCGCGCGCGCTTCGGAATCGACCTCGGGCTGCATGAGCCGCGTATGCCCGAAATTTTGCGCACGACCTCCGGCAAGATCGAACTTGCGCCGGCGGATTTCATTGCAGATCTGAGACGGGTGAATGAGGCGCTGACAGAGCCCCCGTCCGATCTCGTCCTCATCGGTCGCCGCGATGTGCGCACAAACAACAGTTGGATGCACAATCTGCCGACGCTTGCCAAAGGACCGAACCGCTGCAAGCTGCTCATTCATCCGCAGGACGCCGCGCGCTATGGTCTCGCAAGCGGCGCGCTGGCCGAAATATCCGGGAACGGCGCAACCCTTCTGGTGCCCGTCGAACTGAGCGAAGACATGATGCCGGGCGTCGTCAGCCTGCCGCATGGCTGGGGGCACGATGCCGAGGGCTCAAGACTGGAACTGGCCTCGCGCAACCCCGGCGTCAACGTCAATGCGCTGGTTCCCGAAGGTGCGCGGGACCCGCTTTCCGGCAATTCCGTGCTCAACGGTGTCGCCATTTCGCTGAGGATAGCCGCGCTGCCTATCGTGGAGGCCGCCGAATAGCCGCAGCACGCGACGTCACTTGAACTTGCCGAAGACTGGCTTCTTGGGCTGCCGGTTGAAGGTCGGGGCGGGTGGCGGTGCCTTGCTCTCGTCCTCGACCTGATTGCGCGCATCGTAGAGATCGACGCGCTGCTTGCGACCCAGTTCTGTGGGAACCCGGGGGCCTGTAAACCGCACCCCGTAGAGATCGCCTCTGTGCCACACCTTCTCGCATTCGACCTTGAAGCCGTCGAGTTCCACGAAAAGCGTGAAATGCGATGGCACGATCCACCCGAGATTGAACTCGATCTTGGCGCCGGTCTCGCTCAGGTCGCGCACCACGCAAGGGACAGCGCTGTGCTCCTGATTGAAGGCCGCGTGCGCGCCCTTGAAGACACGCATTCTCCGTGGGCGCTCTACGGCGTCCTCGACCTTCGATGGCGGCGTTGTGTCGTCAGGCTCCATGGTTCAGGTCATTTCGTGCTCGGTTGGCAGTCGAAAACGGATGAACTTTAGATAGCACGAACCTATTGAAAATGGGTTTCGATTCGGTATCTGGACAGGATATCGTCAATGATTTTGATGGCTTACTTGTTTCCAAAGCCCTGCATGGCGCCGCGGCTGCGAACCTGATCCGGGCCGCTAGTCGCCAACATAGGCGCGTTGATAGCGATTGCCGAGGCTCGTCAGCAGCTCGTAGCCGATGGTCCCGGCTGCCCGCGCGGCATCATCGAGAAGAATGTTTGCGCCGAACAGTTCGATGTAATCACCGGACCTGATCTCCCCTTCGGGTACATCGGTGACGTCGAAGATCGTCAGGTCCATGGTAATCCTGCCAACGACCGGCACGCGATGACCGGCAATGAAGCCAACGCCGCCCTGTTGAACCGTCTGACGAAGTGGAATGCCGGAGCCCGAAAGCGAACGGTGGTAGCCATCGGCATACCCGGTCGATGCGATGGCAAGCCGGCTGTCGCGCGTCAGCACATGCGTCCCGCCATAGGAAACCGGCTCGCCGGCCCTTGCCTTGTGGATCTGGAGGATACGCGTTTCCGCGGTCACCACGGGAAGGGAAGGATTCTTCACCCCGTCAACCGCCTCGCCGCCATAGATGGCGATACCGGGTCGTGTGACATCAAAGTGATAGTCCGGTCCAAGATGGATGCCGGGCGAATTGGCGAGACTTGATTCAACGCCTTCGTATGCTTTGGCAAGCATCTCAAATGATTGAAGCTGCTGGCGGTTCAGCGGATGCGACGGGTCGCTCGCGCAAGCCAGATGGCTCAGAAGCAGAACAGGCGAGAAGCTCGCCGGCCGGGTCGGATCGTCCGCCAGCGCCAGCGCTTCATCCACCGAAAGACCAAGCCTGTTCATGCCCGTATCGACCATCAGTGCGCAGGGGCGCTCCTCGTCGAAGGCCACGGCGTTCGACCAGCAGGCAATCTGTTCTTCTGAAACGAGAACCGGAACGAGATCATGGCTGAAGAACTGTGCCTCGACGCCTGGCCAAACGCCGGCAAGTACGAAGATGCGCGCGTCGGGCGCAAACTGCCGCGCCAGCATGCCCTCGTCCGGCGTCGCGACGAACATGTCGCGGCAGCCGGCATCGTAGAGGGCAGGGACGACCGCCTCGATACCCAGACCATAGCCGTCGCCCTTGACTGCCGCGCCGGTACGAGCCTTGCCGGAGGCTTTGGCAAGCATCCGCCAGTTCTCGGCGAGCGCACCAAGGTCGATCGTCAGGCGCGAGGGAGCGGCCTCGAAAGGCGTGAATGTCAGGTCGTCATCGAGTTCGTCGGTCATGGCGCAAGGCTTACCCTTTCGCACGTGCGAAGGCAATCTTGTACACAGTCACAACATCCCGAGAAATTGCTTCAGCTCCGCCGTCTGCGGGTTGGAGAAAACCTCGCCCGGCGGGCCGATTTCGTGGACGCGGCCCTGATGCATGAAAACGACGCGCGAGCAGACATCGCGGGCGAATTTCATTTCATGCGTCACCATGATCAGCGTCATACCTTCGGCGGCGAGTTCGCGCACCACCGCGAGCACTTCCTGCACCAGTTCCGGGTCGAGCGCCGAGGTAATCTCGTCGCAGAGCAACGCGATCGGCTCCATGGCAAGCGCGCGGGCAATGGCGACGCGCTGCTGCTGCCCGCCAGAAAGCTCGTCAGGATAGGCGTCGAACTTGTGGCCGAGGCCGACGCGCTCGAGCATCTTGCGCGCCATGACCTCCGCCTGATCCTTCGCGGTCTTCTTCACCACGGTCTGGGAGATCATGACATTGCCGCCGACAGTCAGATGCGGGAAGAGGTTGAACTGCTGGAAGATCATGCCAACCTTCAGCCGAAGCGCACGCAGGTGAAGCTCGTCCGGCAGCAATTGCGCGCCGGCGACTGCAATCGATCCGGCATTGATGGTCTCAAGCCCGTTGATGCAGCGAAGCAGTGTGGACTTGCCCGAGCCGCTCTTGCCGATGATGGCGATGACTTCCCCCGGTTCGACATTCAGGTTGATGCCCTTCAGGACCTCGTTGTCGCCGAAGGCTTTGCGGACTTCAGTGATTTCGATGAGCGACATTCAGTTTCCTTTCGAGCACCTGGGCGCTCTTCGACAGCGGCCAGCACAGGGCGAAATAGATGAGCGCCACGAAGCCATAGACCGTGAAGGGCTGGAAGGTGGCGTTCGTGACGATGGTTCCGGCCTTGGAGAGTTCGACAAAGCCAATGATGGAGGTGAGCGCGGTTCCCTTGACGACCTGTACCGAGAAGCCAACGGTCGGCGGCACGGCGATGCGGATCGCCTGCGGCAGGATGATGTAGCGCATCTGCTGGAAATACCCCATGCCGAGGCTCGACGAGGCCTCCCATTGCCCCTTGGCAATGGCATCGACGCAGCCACGCCAGATTTCCATGAGGAAGGCGGCACTCCAGAAGATCAGCGCGAGACCCGCCGCGAGCCATGCCGGTACATCAATGCCGAAAAGGCCGAGGCCGAAAAAGGCAAGGAAGAGCTGCATCAAAAGCGGCGTGCCCTGGAAGAGTTCCACGTAATAGCGCGTGAAGACGCGGGCCGCAGAGACCTTGCCGATACGCATGAAGAGCAGGATGACGCCGAGCAAGCCGCCGCCGATGAAGGAGACGAGCGAGAGCACGACCGTCCAGCGCGCCGCCAGAAGCAGGTTGCGGACGATATCCCAGGTGGAAAAGTCGCTCATGCGCGCCTCCGTCTCGGGAAGATGATGGCGCCGATGCCGCGCATGGCGGCGCGCAGCAGGATGGCGAGCGCCAGATAGATGAGCGTCGTCAGGAAATAGGCCTCGAAGGCGCGGAAGGTGCGTGACTGGATGAAGTTCGACGCGAAGGTCAGGTCCTCCGCCGCAATCTGCGACACGACCGCCGAGCCGAGCATCACGATGATGACCTGCGAAGAAAGGGCCGGCCAGATGCGCTGCAGAGATGGCACGAGGATGACATGCCGGAAGGTCTGGATTGGCGACATGGCAAGGCTGGCGCCTGCCTCGAACTGCCCGCGCGGCGTCGCCTGGATGCCGGCGCGGATGATTTCGGCGCTATAGGCCCCGAGATTGATCACCATGGCGATATTGGCCGCCACCAGCTCGTTCATGTGAACGCCGATGGAAGGCAGGCCGAAGAAGATGAAGAAGAGCTGGATCATGAAGGGCGTGTTGCGGATCAGCTCGACATAGGCGCCGATGACGGGCTTCAGCCAGTTTGGCCCGAGCGCGCGCGCCCAGGCGCAGAACGTGCCAAGCGTCACGCCCACCAGCCCGCCGACGATCGTCAGCTCCACCGTGATTGCCAGTCCCTTTAGGATCACGCCCGAATAGTCGGGGATCCAGGAAAAATCGAAATGGTAGGCCAAGCCTCACCTCGTGCCGGCCTGTCGCCGGGTATCGGAATGGGAAATGAAAGACGGGCCGGCCCGGGAGGAAGTCAGGAGGAGGGCCGGCCCGCTTGGCCGATCAGAGATCAGCGGGCAGGGGAGCGTTCAGCCACTTTTCCGAAATTTTGTTCAGAGAACCGTCCTTCTTGGCCTCCGCGATGATCGCGTTGACCTTTTCGAGAAGCGCCGGCTCATCCTTGTTGAGGCCGACGAAGCAGGGCGAGTTCTTGATCAGGAACTTCATTTCCGGCTTCTTTGGCGGGTTCTTCGCGATGATGGCGGCGGCCACGACGTTGCCGGTGGCGACCGCATCGACCTGGCCGGACAGGAAGGCCGAGATCGTGCCGTTATTGTCCTCGTAGCGCTTGATGGTGGCGTCTGCCGGTGCAACCTTGGTCAGCTCAAGGTCCTCGACGGCGCCGCGTGTCACAGCGATCGTCTTGCCCGACAAGTCGGCGGCCGACTTGATGGCCGTGCCGGCCGGTGCAAAAACGCCGTTAAAGAAAGGCGCATAGGCGGTTGAGAAGTCGATGACCTTCTCGCGATCCGGGTTCTTGCCGAGGCTGGAAATGACCAGATCGACCTTCTTGGTCTGGAGATAAGGGATGCGGTTGGCGCTGGTGACCGGAACGAGTTCGAGCTTCACGCCAAGCTTGTCGGCAAGCAGCTTCGCCATGTCGATGTCATAACCCTGCGGAGCCATGTCCGAGCCGACGCTGCCGAACGGCGGGAAGTCTTGCGGAACGGCAACTTTCAGCGTGCCGCTTTTGGTGATGTCGGCCAGTGCGTCGGCATGTGCGGCGCCAGCGAAAGTGGCCGTGGCGGCAATCGTTGCGGCAGCGATGGCGATGAAGTGTCTTCTCAGCATGGTCACGTCCTTGTTGTGATGTGACCTGATGAAAGCAATCCCCGTGCCACAGAGGCAAATGCCGAAAAAGCATGCGCTGAGGAAGTCAAAGCTAACAATTGAGAAGTTTGTGCCGCATTATGCAGCAGATGTTGCATGGCGCTTGTGCATGAATTGCAACAGGCGCCAGGGCCCGCGATGCGCATTTTGTTCAAGACGCGGCTGCTGCACGGCGCTATCGTTGCGCCATGACCGATACGCATGAGATCGAGGGAACCTCCGGCCCGCTGGAATGCCGCGACCGCGCGCGCTTCTGGCGCGCCGAGGCCTTGAACGGGCTCGAATGTCTCTCGGCCACCTTCCGCACGCTTCAGTTTGCTCCCCATACGCACGAAACCTTCTGCATCGGTGTCATCGAGGCGGGAGTCCAAAAGTCGCGCATTCGCGGATCCACCGTCGATGCCGGCGCCGGCACGATCTATCTGATCAACCCGGATGTCATTCATGAAGGACGCCCCGATGAAGACGGCTACCGCTATCGCATGATGTATCCGAGCCTTGAGGCGCTGCGGTCGGTTGCGGAGGATGCTGCCGGGCGCGACATGCCGAAAAGCTTTTGCTTCCCGGACGAGACCGTGCTCGCGCCGCCGTTGGCGGAGGCGTTTCTGCGGCTGCATCGTCAGATCGAGAACGGTGGGGCGCGTCTGGAAATCGAATCGCGTTTCCAGACGCTGATGCTCAACCTGATGAATGTTTTTGCCGGCGAGACGATCGAAGTCTCCTCGTCGCGCGCCGGAAGCGCGGTCCGGCAGGCGCGCGATCTTCTCGATGCGCGCTACCGCGACGATCTGAGCCTGACGGAGGTGGCCGAAGCCGTGGGCCTCTCCCGCGCGCATCTCATCCGTGCCTTCAAGAAAGAATTCGGCATGCCGCCGCATGGCTGGCTCACTGATCGGCGCATCCGTGCCGCGCGCGGCCTTTTGGAAAAGGGCGCGCCGATCGCCGAGACGGCTTTCGATTGCGGCTTTGCCGACCAGGCCCATCTGACGCGCCAGTTCAAGGCCCGCACCGGCGTCACGCCCGCCGTCTATCGCAATGCGCAGAGCGCCGGATTTGGCGAGCACTTTCCTTCAAGATCGGCCTGACCTCCTCACGCTAGAGGCTTCCATCGCAATGACGGAGCCATGATGAGACGTTCCTGGATGGAGGATTTTCGCGGCGGGGCTCTGGCCACGCTGCCACTGACGATAGCGGTCGCGCCCATTGGCATGATTTTCGGGGTCGGGGCGGTCGCCAAGGGCTTGTCGGTTGCGGAAACCGTCCTGATGAGCGCACTTGTGTTTGCCGGCGGCTCGCAATTCGTCGCGCTGGACCTCTGGCGTGACCCGGCGCCCTGGCTCGCGCTTGGCATGGCGACGCTGCTCGTCAACATCCGCCACGTGCTTCTGTCCATGTCGCTGGCCGGCAAGCTTGAAGCCTTCCCGGTTTGGCTCCGCTATCTTTCGATGCTTCTGCTGGCCGACGAAGTGTGGGCCATGGCGGAAAAGCGGGAGACGGTGGCAGGTCTGACGCCCGCCTGGTATGCCGGTATCGCTCTTCCCTTCTATGTCATGTGGCTCACCGCCACATATGCAGGCGCGGTGGCCGGTTCGGCGGTCGGCGATCCGCGATCCCTTGGTCTCGACTTCGCCTTCACTGCCGTCTTCATCGTGCTCGTCGTCGGTTTCTGGAAGGGCCGGGAGACGGGCCTGATCCTTGCAAGCAGCGGGCTTGCCGCCATCGCGGGGCATGCGTTCCTGCCCGGTGCGTGGTACATCGCCACCGGCGCGGCCGCGGGCATCGCGGCGGCTGCCGTTCAGGAGTTTCTCTGGCCTGAGGAACAGATGCAATGACGCTTGCGCCCTCCGCTGTCGCCGCCATCCTCGCCATGGCGTTCGCCACCATTCTGACACGGCTCTCCGGCCTCTATCTGATGAACCGTCTGCGGCTCGGCTCGCGCGGACGCAAGGTTCTCGGCGCGGTCCCGTCCGCAGTACTCATGGCGCTGATCGCACCGGTCGCACTTGCCACCGGTCCGGCCGAAACCGCTGCGGCGATGGTCACGGGCGTGGCGGCGACACGTCTGCCTTTGCTGGCTGCCACAGCGCTGGGCGTCGCTGCTGCGGCAGCCTTCAGGGCGCTCGGGTGGAGCTAGGTCGTTCCTTCATCGCTTCCACGATGCGCTTTGCATGCCGGTGGCTGAGAGCACCGGCAAGCCCGCCAGGGGACGCCTTCGCTGCCACGAGCAGGGCCCCGCGAGCACGGTTGCGGCCGGCATGGAGGCGACCTAATCTGGTGGCTGGGAAGGAGGGTCGCAATCATGTCAACCGAACCCCGCCGAAACCGAGTCACGCCCTTCGGGGCGCTGGAGGCAGTTTCAGTGCGCGGACAATTGATGGGCAATCGCGGCGATCTGCATGATCGGCGCGGCGTCATTTGCCGTGACTGGAAGGTCAGGCGCTGGATTGCCTGCCGGCTCACCCATCCGCGCGGGCTTCGCGCCACCTTCGATACACCCGGCCGCTATACCCCGCTCTTTTTTGCTGACGAACCGACCGCGCTTGCTGCCGGTCATCGCCCTTGCGCCGAATGCCGGCGCGAGGATTACGAGGTATATCGCGAGGGCTGGAGACTTGCGTTCGGAACAAAGCCGTCCGCCGATGAAATGGATCGAGCGCTGGACGTTGCGCGAAGATCGGCGGGAGGCGAGAAGATCACCTTTACCGCATGTCTTGGCGATATTCCCGATGGCGTTTTTGTCACGATGGTCAACGCGCCACAGGAGCCTGTTCTGCTGTGGCGGGGCCATCTGCACCGGTGGTCGCATCAAGGCTATGCCAAGGCCGCGAAGGCCTCCGCGGCAAGCAAGTGTCACGTCCTGACGCCGAGACCCTCCGTCGCCGTCCTATCGGTGCTGATGTCGGCCGCGACCTTGCCCTGGCCCGGCTTCGCGCAACCCCGGATATGAAGGGCCTGCGGTTGCTGTGACCTTCGTCAAAACGTCACAGGAGCGGCCTAAAGGACCGATTGTGACGCGGGGCAGGGATCGTCTTTGCTCTACCGCGTCATTGAACATCTCATCTCGAGTTTGTCAGGGAAACGTGGAGCCGGTCTTCCCGAGAAGACAAACGAAAACAGGAGACGCTGACGTCCGTCTGGTTCAGGATGAACTCGACGGGCTCGAGCGTCCGGCTGAAAGGGCCTGCCATGACCATGAATTCGGCAACCACGATCGAGGGCGCGGCGCTCGTTATCGATGGACGTCTGGAGCGGGCAAGTCTGCGTTTCGAAAATGGTATCATCACCGCCATCGACGGCGCGCGTGACGGCGCGACGCTCGTGGACGGTAGCGGCCACCTGCTCGGTCCCGCCTTCATCGACATTCACGGCGACGCCTTCGAACGGCAGTTGATGCCGCGTCCGGGCACGATGTTTCCGGTCGATGCGGCCCTTCTCGAAACCGACCGGCAGCTGGCCGCCAATGGCATTGCCACGACCTATCATGCGCTGACGCTAAGCTGGGAGCCGGGTTTGCGCTCGGTCGAGATGGGACGGGCGGTTTTCGAGGCGCTGACGAGACTCCAGCCGCGTCTTTCGGTCGAAAATCGCCTGCAGCTGCGTTGGGAGAGCTTCTGTTTCGAAGCTGTGGAGCTGATCCGCGATGCGCTGCAGGGGGAACTGACGCCGGCCATCGCCTTCAACGATCATACGTCGATGGCGATGCTGCACCCGTCCGTCACCATGCAGGAGCGACCGTTTGAATTCTCGCCGGACTTTCCGGTGGTCGATATGGCCAACGCGGCCTTTGTCGAGAAGATGGGAGAGCGGGCAAAACGCGCCAAGATGTCGAGCGAGGCGATGGTCGCCATGATTGCCTCCATCTGGGAGCGCCGGCCGCAGGTCCCGGGCGTCGTGGACACGGTGGCCGCCCTCGGACGCGCTGCCAAGGCTCCGATGCTCTCGCATGACGATAGCCAGGTCGAGACCCGTGATTACTTCCGCGCCCAAGGCGCACGCGTCAGTGAGTTCCCGATGAACCGCCGTGTGGCGCTTGCCGCCCGCGAAGCCGGCGACAGGATCGTCTTCGGCGCGCCGAATGCCGCGCGCGGCGGCAGCCATCTCGGCAGTTCGCCGGGCGTGGCCGAGATGGTGCGCGAAGGCCTCTGTGATATTCTGGCGTCCGACTACTACTACCTCGCCATGCTGATCGGTCTGGCGCGGCTGGTCGCCGATGGCGTGGGTTCGGTCGAGGCGCTCTGGCCGCTCGTCTCGGGTAACCCCGCGCAGGCACTCGGCCTCACGGATCGTGGAGAAATCGCTGTCGGCAAGCGCGCCGATCTTGTGCTGGTCGAGTGGCCTGAACAGGGAACGCCCGTCGTGCGCCGCACATGGGCCGCCGGACGCACCGCCTATGACACGACGCCGGCCGGTTGATTACCGGTCATGAAAAAGGCAAGGCCTTGAATGGCCTTGCCTGATTTTTTGCGTCGCCTCAATGCTCTTCGTATTGCAGGAAGCTCGGGTCGGCGAGGTCGGTAAAGCGGGTATATTCCGACTGGAAGGCGAGTTTCACCGTGCCGGTCGGTCCGTGACGCTGCTTGGCGATGATGACGTCGGCCGTCCCCTTCACCTTGTCCATCAGCGCTTCCCATTCGGGATACTTGGGATCCGCCATGTCGCGCGGCTCCTGGTTCTTCACGTAATATTCCTCGCGGAACACGAAGAGCACCACGTCGGCGTCCTGCTCGATCGAGCCCGATTCGCGAAGGTCCGAAAGCTGTGGACGCTTGTCGTCGCGGCTTTCGACCTGGCGGGAGAGCTGGGAGAGCGCGATGATCGGAACATTGAGTTCCTTGCCGAGCGCCTTGAGCCCCGTGGTGATTTCGGTGATTTCCTGCACGCGGTTCTCGCCCGACTTCTTGGCGCCCGTCATGAGCTGGATATAGTCGACCACCAGAACATCGAGCCCGCGCTGGCGCTTCAGACGCCGTGCGCGCGCCGCAAGCTGGGCAATGGAAATACCACCGGTCTGGTCGATGAAGAGCGGAACCTTCTGCATCATCTGTGAGCAGGCGACGAGCTTTTCGAAATCGGCTTCGGTGATGTCACCGCGGCGGATTTTCGAGGACGAGACCTCGGTCTGCTCGGAGATGATACGTGTGGCCAGCTGCTCGGCCGACATTTCGAGCGAATAGAAGCCCACGACGCCGCCGTTCTTCGCCTTGAAGGAGCCGTCCGGCAGAACCTCCGGCTCGTAGGCGGCGGCGATGTTGTAGGCGATGTTGGTGGCAAGCGAGGTCTTGCCCATGCCCGGACGTCCGGCAAGCACGATCAAGTCCGAGCGCTGCAACCCGCCCATCTTGCTGTCGAGCGAGACGATGCCGGTCGAGATGCCCGAAAGATGTCCGTCGCGCTCGAAGGCGGCACCGGCCATGTCGATGGCGAGCGCCACCGCATCGTTGAACGATTGGAAGCCGCCATCGTACCGGCCGGTTTCGGCGAGTTCGAACAGGCGGCGCTCAGTGTCCTCGATCTGCTTTTGCGGCGGCATATCGAGCGGTGCGTCATACGCGATGTTGACCACTTCCTCGCCGATGCCGATCAGTGCGCGGCGCAGCGCCAGATCATAGATCGCGCGTCCATAGTCCTCCGCATTGATGATCGACACGGCTTCGACGGCAAGACGCGCGACATACTGCGCGACCGTCATGTCGCCAACGCGGTCGTCGGCGGCCAGAAACGTCTTGATCGTCACCGGATTGGCGGTCTTGCCCATGCGAATGATATCGCCGGCAACCTCGAAGATCTTGCGGTGCAGCCCTTCGTAAAAATGCGCGGGCTTGAGGAAATCCGAGACGCGATAGAATGCGTCGTTGTTCATGAGAATGGCGCCCAGCAGCGCCTGCTCGGCCTCCACGTTGTTCGGGGCCTCGCGGTACTGCGGCTCGCCCGGTTTGACCATTTCCAGCTTGCGCGCGGCTTCGTTCATCGTCGGCATCCAATGTCTGTCATGCGGAATCTTTATCTCTTACGCCGTCTTCACAGCGGAGTCGCGACTATAGTTGATTCCCACAGCTCGCGTGAACATGGGTGGAAAAGCCGCGAATTCGTGTTGACTGTGTCGATTGGGGCGCGCGTGCTGGGTCGCGGGTTGGCATCCGGTCCATTCCGCGGACCCATCTATGGGCCGGGGGCGACGGAGTGTTAATCAGTTCTAATTACTATGAGCTCCAAGTTTGATTGCGAACATCCCATTTTCTGCCGAGAGGTTTGCCGTGCCGTCGAGAGAGCCGGATGATGTTTTCAAGATCCTGGTATCGGAACTTGCCTACACCGTCATGCCCTCGGTGGTTATGTGCCTGACCGTCACCGTGATTGGCCTGTTTGCCTATAGCAGTATCGGAAATCTCCAGATTCTGCTGGCCGTGGGCATTGGCGCTGCGGTATCGATTTCCAAGATTTTCGTTATGCGTGCCCACAAGCGCTTTAATGCGAAGCAGCAGGCATCGATGATGCAGGCGGTCCGTTGGGAGCGTATTCACGCGCTTCACACGTTCATCCTCGCGGGATCCGTTTCCTGCCTCGGTTCGCTGATGTTCTACTACAGCGACCTTTCGGTGCAGATCCTGGCGACAGCGCTGCTCTACGGGTATTGCGCAGGCGTTGCCAGCCGGGTCTCGGTTCGACCCTACATTGCCGCCTCGGCGATCGTCATCGCATCTGTTCCGCCCACAATCCTGGCGGCGCTCCGGGGCGACACGGCCCATCTGATCCTGGCGACGATTTTTGCGGTTTTCACCGGTGCGGCCATGCAGAGCGTCTGGCATGTCTATCGTGTGGCCAAACGGCAAATCTCGCTGCGACTTGAAATCGAGCTTCAGGCGCGCCGCGACCCGCTGACCGGGCTTGGCAACCGTATCGCATTGACTGAGGCGTTTCAGGCTTTGAGGCGCGATGACGGCCTTCTGGCCTGTGTCCATTGCTTCGACCTCGATGGCTTCAAGACCATCAATGACCGCTTCGGCCACGCCATTGGCGACGAACTCCTGTCCGCCATCGGGGCAAGATTGCGGGACCTCGCGCGTGCGGGCAACCTTCCGGTGCGCATGGGCGGGGACGAGTTTGTCATGCTTCAGTCGGAGTTCAGTCACCCGGAAGATGCGGAACTGCTCGCCGCAGCCATACTGGAAGCTCTCAACATGCCTTATGTGATCTCTGGTACGGCGATCACCATCGGTGTCAGCCTCGGTTATACGATCCAGCGCTCCGCGACCGCTGATCTTGGCACCATGATGCGGCTTGCCGACGCTGCCTCCTATCGCGTCAAGAGGCAGGGTGGCGGAGTCGACCGGGAGGTTCCGCAGACGCTTGACCTGAGCACCACCTCTTCCGCGGCTTAAACCGCCTCCACCACCACCCGACGGCCCCGGCCGAACACATACACGGCCAGAGCGACACCGAGCACCTGCAAGAGGGCGCCCAAACCTTCCGTGACGGTCGGCAGGCGTTCTTCATACATCAGGCCGAAGGCAAGGCCGAAGACGGTCTCCGCGATGACCAGCTGCGAAGTCAGCGAAAGCGGCACATGCCGGGCGGCATAAACCCAGCACCATGTCGCAAGCCAGGACGCGGCGACAGCCATCGAAATCGACCATGTCCAGAAGTTGACGAGTTCCGCGGTCGAGGCCGTCGAAAACAGGTCGTAGGAAAGTGTCGGCAACAAGATGACGGCGGAAAGCGCGGAGCCGACACCCTGGATACCGGTCCAGTGCAGCCCGTCGGGCGCATCCGGCCGGCGCATGATGGCGGCATTGCCGATGCCGTAGCCACACCAGACGGCCAGCGCAGCCGTTGCCCAAAGCGCGCCGGTGACGACGGAAGGGCCAGCGGCCTCGACATGCAAAAGCGTCGAGGCATTGGCAACGACGAGACCCGACACGATCAGCCCCAGCGGCAGTGCAAGGGCGCGCCAGGGCAGGGCGCTTTCACGCGCATTCGCGATGATGGGCAGCAGCACCGGCATCAATCCGGTGATCAGCGGGGGGATCACCGCGCCTGCATCCTTCACGGCAAAGGAGACGAGCAGGAAATAGCCCGCATAACCGATGCTGCCGAGCAGGATGCCGTAGATCCAGAGCCGGAGCGGCAGGCCGGTCGGCCGGAACCTCCGATTGAGCATCAGGAGAATGCAGGTCACGCCGAAGACTCCGTAGCGGGTGGCCGCAAGATCGAAGGACGAAAAGGGCATGACCGCCCGCGGCGCAACGAAGGTGAGGCCCCAGAGCGCACATGTCGTGAGGCCCGCGAGAATGCCGAGATACATGACGTCTCCGGAGAGTCGGGGAAGGGTGGAAAAGCCTGGATGTTCTATAGGCTGGCGCAGCCCTGATTGCTATTCCATTTGCGCCGCGCCCATAAAATGCTGTGCCTCATCTTTCCTTGTCCCGCATTGCTCCTGTAGACAGGTCAATGAAGACGGCATGGGAGCGGTAAAGGGACATGACACCAAAGGTCAGGCGCGTTGTATATGTCGCGTCATACGAGTTCTTTGCCATCCTGTCGGTCGGCTTCGCCTTGTCCGTCCTGCTCGGAAAGCCGTTTCTCGACACGGGCAGCTTCGCGATGATGACGTCGCTGATCGCGGTCGCCTGGAATTATGTCTATACGACCGGATTTGAATGGTGGGAATCGCGGCAGGTGGTGAAGGGGCGCTCCGGTCGCCGCCGTGCCGCCCATGCCATCGGCTTCGAACTCGGGCTGCTCGGCCTCTTCATCCCCTTCATGAGCTGGTGGCTCATGATCCCTCTCGCCGAAGCGCTGGTCTATCAGATTTCCTTCGCGCTCTATTTCCTCTGTTACACCTATCTGTTCAATCTGGCCTTCGACACGATCTTCGGGCTACCCCGGTCGGCGCAGTGACACGCACTTTCCTGACGCATTGACCACTGCCGGTGTCGCATCCGCGATCCACTGCCGGCAGGGCGCGGTGATCTGTCACTCTGGGGCTTGATTACGATCAATAGCCTCCCAGCGACATCTGCGAGAATTGGCTGTGTTTGCGGTGATGTCCACTGGCGTGGCGATTGCCGGCCGGCCCCCGGGCCATCATGCGCAGACGATGTGAAAAGCACTTTCAAAGAATTAAGGCGGTCCTCCGGCGCTCGTTCGAGCGCGCCGCCATAAAAGAAGGAATGGCTTCCATGGCCTATGCCACGACAAATCCCTATACGGGTGAACTGCTCAAGACCTTCCCCAACGCAACCGATGCCGAAGTCGCCGGCGCAATCGATCAGGCCCATGCGGCCTTCCTGACGTGGCGTCTTCTGCCCGTTGCCGAGCGGGCGAAGATCATGCATGCGGCGGCCAATATCCTGCGCCGCGACATTGACGAATACGCTCGCTACCTGACACTGGAAATGGGCAAGCTCTTTTCGGAAGCAAAGGCCGAGGTGACGCTCTCAGCCGACATCTTCGACTATTATTACAAGAATGCCGAACACCTGCTGGAGCCGGAAAAATTGCCCGTCGCGAGCCCCGACGAGGGTGATGCCATGCTCATTTGCGAGCCGCTCGGCGTCCTTCTCGCCATCGAGCCGTGGAACTTCCCCTATTACCAGATCGCCCGCATCATCGCGCCCCAGCTTTGCGCCGGCAACACCATGCTGCTCAAGCATGCGTCCAACGTGCCGCAATCGGCGGCCATGTTCGAGCGGCTGATGACGGAGGCTGGCCTTCCGCGTGGCGCGTTCAAGAACCTCTACGCCACGCGCTCACAGGTCGAATTGATCATCAACGACCCACGCGTTCATGGCGTCGCGCTGACCGGCTCGGAAGGTGCCGGCGCCTCGGTGGCCTCGGTCGCCGGAAACGCGCTGAAAAAGTCGACCATGGAACTGGGAGGCGCGGATGCCTTCGTCGTGCTTGACGATGCGGATCTTGAAAAGACCGTCAAATGGGCAGTCTTCGGTCGCCACTGGAATGGCGGCCAGGTCTGCGTCTCTTCCAAGCGCATGATCATCCAGGACGGGATCTATGATCGGTTCTTTGACCAGTACAAGAGCGGCGTGGCGGCTCTGCGTGCGGGTGATCCCCTCGACCCTTCGACCACGCTTGCGCCGCTTTCGTCGCAGGGCGCCGCAGACGAGGTCAGGGACAAGATCCGCCAGGCCGTCGAGCATGGCGCGGTTGCGCTTGAGGTCGGTCCGCCTGTCCCCAATCGGGGTGCTTTCGTCCAGCCGACGATTCTCACCGATGTCGGCAAGGATAACCCTGCACGCTATTGGGAATTCTTTGGCCCCGTCTCCATGCTCTTCCGCGCCCGCGACGAACAGGAGGCGATCGAGATCGCCAATGACTCGCCCTTTGGTCTCGGCGGTTCCGTCTTCACTCGCGACCTGAAACGCGGCGCGGCAGTCGCCAGCCAGATCTCCACCGGCATGGTCTTCGTCAACCATCCGACGATGGTGAAAGCCGATCTGCCCTTCGGCGGCATTCGCCGCTCCGGCTATGGCCGCGAACTCATCGGCCTCGGCATCAAGGAATTCGTCAATCATAAGCTGGTCTGCGTCGTGGATATCGATGCGCCGTTCTGAAACGACAGAAGGAGGCCGCAAGGCCTCCTTCCAACTTCGGCGGGCGACGGGGTGATTACTCCGCCGCTGCCTTGATGTCCGTCTGTTCCGCCGCAATCAGCGAGCGCTCCGTATCCACCATGTAGTCGCGGGTCATCGGCAGGGCGTCGCGCTGCTTGACCAGCTGGAACTGGAAGACATTGAGGTCGAGGAAGCGGAAGGCGGCCTCCGAGGACGCAAGGTAGAACTCCCACATCCGGCAGAATTCCTCGTCATAGAGCTTTGCCGCATCCTCCCAATGGGCCAGGAAACGGGCGCGCCAATGCTTCAGCGTTTCCGCATAATGGTAACGCAGGATTTCGACATCGGTCAGCATCAGGCCCGAACGTTCGATCGCCGGCAACACTTCAGACATGGACGGAATGTAGCCGCCCGGGAAGATGTATTTCTCGATGAAGGGGTTTGTCGCAGAGGGGGGCGTGGCTTGGCCGATGGTGTGCATCAGCATCACGCCATCGTCGTTGAGAAGCGCCGCCGCCTTCTCGAAATATTCGTTGAAGCCCTTCTTGCCGACATGCTCGAACATGCCGACCGAGACGATGCGGTCGAACTTGCGGTCGAGATGACGGTAGTCCTTGAGCAGGAACTCGGCGCGACCCGAAAGGCCGTTGGCGACGGCCCGCTTGTTGGCAATCGCCAGCTGCTCGTCGGAAAGCGTGACGCCCGTCACCTTCGCGCCGAAGGTGCTTGCGAGGTAAAGTCCCATCCCGCCCCAGCCGCAGCCGATGTCGAGCGTCGAAAGGCCCGGTCGGCTGAAGTTGAGCTTGGAGGCAATATGCCGCTTCTTGGCAAATTGCGCTTCGTCCAGCGTCGTCTCCGGCGTCGGAAAGTAGGCACAGGAATATTGCCGGTCGTCGTCGAGGAAGAGGTCGTAGAGTGCCCCCGACAGGTCATAGTGATGCTGCACATTGCGGCGCGCCCGCATGAAATTGTTGCCGCGCCCGACCAGAGCGCCGAAATTGCGCATCGACAGCGCCAGTTTCGCAAAGGAATTCTTCGTCTCGACACTGCCCGGCATGTTGGACAGCGTCACCTGCAGGAAATCGTAGATCGTGCCTTCCAGCATCTTCAGCGAGCCCTGCATGTAGCATTCGCCCAACCTCAGTGCCGGGTCGAGCAGCAGCAGGTTTTCGGTTGCGGCATCAGTCAGAAGGGCGTGGACCGGCGCGCCGGTGCCGTCCCCATAGCGATACGTCTTTCCGTCCGATGCCGTGATGGAAAGATTGCCCTTGAGAATGGATCGCGAAAGAAATCTGTCGAGAAATCGGTACATGCTTGCCTCTCCGCGCGGTAGCGGGTCGGCGAAGGCGAATGGTAGTTTCGCCGAAATCCCGCTCAGAAAACCAGACACCCTAGCTCAGCGGTCCTTGAGAGCGACCGCAATACCGGCGCGCGCATGTCCATCCTTTTCGAGCGGGCTCGGCCGCTGGAGCGCTTGAGGGGAGTTGTCTGCCGGGCGGCAGACGCCTGACCGAAGAGCGGGGGACGCTCTCACCAGCGCGGATCAGAAACACGCAATCCAAATAGTCACCGGTATTGATACTAAGGATTACAAACTTTTTGACGCGAATCAACCGAATTTCTTACCAGACGATTAAATTTGCGCCGGGCGACCCGAATGCCCAAAAGGCAGTCGTCTGCGAGAATGCCCAAACGAAGAAAGGCCCGGATGGTTCCATCCGGGCCTCGCAGAAAGTGAGAAGTTCGAGAACGATCAGGCGTTTTCGTCTTCGTCTTCGTATTCAGCTTCCGGATTGAAGAAGTCTTCCGGACGCAGCGCGTCTTCGTCAACGCCGTAGATGGCTTCCGCCGAGGTGAGGTCTTCACCCTTGGCCTGACGCTCGGCTTCTTCAGCCGAACGGGCAACGTTCAGCTCGATCGAAACCGTGACTTCGGCATGCAGGTGCAGCTCGACCTTGTGCAGGCCGATGGCCTTGATCGGGTTGTTGAGTTCAACCTGGTTACGGGCGATCGTGAAGCCTTCGTTGCCGAGGATTTCGACGATGTCGCGGGCAGCGACCGAGCCGTACATCTGGCCGGTTTCGCCAGCGGAGCGAACGACGATGAAGGACTTGCCGTCGAGGGATTCAGCGACCTTCTGGGCTTCCGACTTGCGCTCGAGGTTGCGGGCTTCGAGCGTTGCGCGCTCGTTTTCAAAACGGGCCTTGTTGGCAGCGTTGGCGCGCAGCGCCTTGCCGAGCGGCAGCAGGTAGTTGCGAGCGTAGCCGTCGCGAACCTTTACGGTTTCGCCCATCTGGCCGAGCTTGGAGATGCGCTCAAGAAGAATGACTTCCATCGTGATGTTCCTTTCAGGTGTTCGAGGTATCAGTTGAATTCTTGTCTTTAGGTGTGCCGGCCACGGGCGTAAGCGCGATGGCGCGGCGGGTATCGAGCAGGCCGACAATCAGGAAGACGATGCCGGTCAGCGAAATGGTGAGATAGGCGAGAATGAGCGCCGGCATCCGCCAGGATTTGCCGCGGCTCTTCAGATGAAAAGCGGCAAGGCCCGCCAGCAGGAAGCCACCGCCAAACGCGCCCGAGATCGAGGAACCGACGATGGTCAGTACGTTGTTATGCGTGACCATGCCGGCAATCAGCAGCGTCAGGCCCATCCCAAGAACGTAGATGCTGTCGCGGTTCATGCGCAGCGCAGACGGCATGTCCTCGCGCGGCCGCAGGGCCTGGGTCGTCGTCCGCACGATGATCGCCGAGAAGTAATAGGCTGCGAAAATGGTGATGACCGACATCACGGCCTGATTGAGCGGCAGGAGGTAGTAGTAGAAGGCAGTGACCTGCGCCAGAACGGCCGAATCCATGCTGAATGTCGGATCTTGTGCGCTCAGCGCTTTCGTTGCTGCTCCAATGATGTCCGTCGCTGTTCCGCGGCTATAGCCGGTTGCGAGAAGCGTCAGCGCCACTGCGACGGCAACGAGAGCACACAGCCGCATCATCATATCGGCCAACGGATACCAGGCCATGACATTGGTCGGGCCGCCAAGCTCTTCAGCCGGGCGCGCGAAATTGGCCAGCCGCGACATCCAGACAGCAGGCAGCTGGGGCAGCGCCAGAATGGAGACGGCGAAAAGCGGTGAAACGGTGAAGGCCAGGACCAGAAAGCTGGCTGCGAGCGCTGCGCCTGCGGCCACAACGCCAAAGCCGAGGCCCGCGATGAAGACGGGCATTCCCGCAAGAATGAGGAAAACGATGGAGGCGGACAGATGCGTCGTCGCGGCCAGCACGAGAAGTGCTGACGTCAATCCGGCGAGTGCGCCGATCGCGATCGATTTAAAGTCCAGGGTCATCTTCATCTCGCTGTCCTGCCGTTGGGGTTCCGCTGGCAGTTAGGGACGCGGCTCGTGCCGTTCAATCCCAACATGGGTTTTGCGTTGTTCCGATCCGCGCCCATCGCGGAAGGGATCGGCAGAGGCTCTTGCGAAGCCTCCGCCGGAACTCAGACTGGCCTTAGGCCAGAACGTAGGGCAGCAGGCCGAGGAAGCGCGCGCGCTTGATGGCCTTGGCCAGCTCGCGCTGCTTCTTCTGCGAAACAGCCGTGATGCGGGACGGAACAATCTTGCCGCGCTCGGAAATGTAGCGCTGCAGGAGACGAACGTCCTTGTAGTCGATCTTCGGAGCGTTGGCGCCGGAGAAGGGGCACGTCTTACGACGGCGGTGGAACGGGCGACGTGCCGGGGAAGATGCATCAGCCATGGTCATATCTCCTTATGCACGGTCTTCGCGCGGACGGCGCGGACGGTCGTCGCGGTCACCGCGATCGCGGTTGAAGCCGCCTTCGCGCGGGCCACGGTCCGGACGGTCGCCATCACGACGCGGACGGTCATCACGGTCGCGCTTCTGCATCATGGCGGATGCGCCTTCTTCGTGTGCTTCGACCGAAACGGTCATGTAACGAAGGACGTCTTCCGAGATGCGCATCTGGCGTTCCATTTCCTGGATCGCTGCTGCCGGAGCCGTGATGTCCATCAGGACGTAGTGAGCCTTGCGGTTCTTCTTGATGCGGTAGGTGAGGGACTTGAGGCCCCAGTTCTCGACCCGGCCGACCTTGCCACCGTTTGCTTCGATCACGCCCTTGTAGTTTTCTACAAGGCCTTCGACCTGCTGCGGGGTCACGTCCTGGCGGGCAAGGAATACATGTTCGTAAAGTGCCATTGTATTTTGCCTTTCTTGCGTTTCGATCAAAACCCGGGCATGGCGCCAAGCCTCAACGACTGTTCAATTGCCCCTCTGTCGAAGGGCGGCAAGAAAAGCGTTTTGTCTCATACGGTCGAGAGCGGAGACACGGGAGGCCGGAAAGCTTCTGCTTCCATGTCGGACTTTTCAGTCCGGACCCTCCGTTCAGCCACCAGCCATAAGACCGGGTTAAACGATCAAGCGCGGCTTATACGCATTTCGGCGCGGATTGCAAGGGCTGCTGCAAATCTCTCGACCGGACAGAAAGGGGCCGGAGTTGCTCAGGAGCAAAGAACATTCGTTGTTTGCAAGTACAGTTCTATTTACCGTAAAAGGATGCCCTTTTGCAATTCCGGTTGGAGGCCGGGGCTGAAATGGAAAGTACTTAAGTACATGCAAATGGATTAATGTATTATTCATGCGGGTTTTGTATCAAGGCACAGTATCCGGGTCTCGTGGGGGGATGCCGGTGCGCGCGGTCTGACGCTCGGGGTGAAAATTGATAGTGTCTCCGGAAAAACTCGTTCGGGATTGGCGCAACTGGATTGCGCCTGCTGCAATTGCAGGCACCCTGATTGTTGCACTCTTCCTGGCTTTTCTGGTTGTTCTTGTCCTTGAGGCGATGGGCGACAAGGCGAATGAAATTGATGATTCCCGCGCCATGAGCGCGGCGCAGACGGCTGTTCTTTCTGTCCGTCGGCGGCTTTCGGGGACCCTTGAGGACAATGCAGTCTGGCGTGAAGCCTTCGTCGCCATGCAGTCCGAAAACCGCAAGGAATGGATGTGGAGCAACTGGGGTGAGATTTCCGCCGATTATCAGCTCTATGACGGTCTGGCGGTGACCGACCCTGCGGGCAATCTGATCGCCAGCTATCTCAAGGGGAAGGAATTCGACGCCGTGGCGGTCCTCGGCGACGCCTTTGCCCGGCAGATCCGGCAGGCCAGCACGCCCGACCAAGCTTCCATCATCAACATATATCCCCTGGCCGGAACGGTCGCGCTGGTTGGCTCGCGTGCCTTGCAGCCGTCACGCGACGTGCCTCCTGGCGGCCGCTACAATGTGCTGACGATGTTCAAGCTGCTGACGCCGGCGATGATTGATGTCATCGCGACCGATTACTTCCTGCCCGACCTGCACCTGACTGCGCATCCGCCGGCGCATGAACTGAGCTTGCCGTTGACCGGGGCAGGCGGCGAGCCTCTTGCCTATCTCGCCTGGCCTGGGCGCAATCTCGGCACGCGTCTCTATGACGAGGTGCGGCCGGCTTTGACAGGGGCTCTGGTGGTTCTGGGCCTGTTGCTGGCGACCTCCGTCTTTGCCGGCTATGCCGAATTGCTGGCCCTGCGCCGTTTCGCGGCGGCAGCTGATCAGGATGGCATGCGGGATCCGCTCACCGGTCTGCTCAACCGGAAGGGCATGATCCGTGCGCTGCAGTCGCATCTAGGCAGGGTGAACGGCGGCGAGGGACTCACGCTGCATCTGATCGACCTCGATGGTTTCAAGGCGGTCAACGACACGTGGGGTCATCTTGTGGGGGATGAGCTCATCGCTGCCGTCGCAAACAGACTGGTCCATTGCCACCCGGGACTTGAGTTTGCGGCACGCTTCGGCGGAGATGAGTTCGCGCTCGCCAGCCGAGGTGGAACGCGACCGCGCGAGGTCGCAGAGGCCGCCTTGCAAGTGCTGAAGTCGCCGTTTCAAGTTGCGGGTCACACGGCGGAGATCGGTGCCAGCGTCGGCTACGCCACCTACACGCAGGATATAGACGCCCTCGAATTGATCCGCCGTGCCGATATGGCGCTCTATAGCGCCAAGGGGGCCGGTCGGGGACAGAGCGTTGCCTTCTCGACGAGCATGGACCGGGACCGCGAGGCCATGGCGGAGCTGGAGGCGCAGTTGCGCGAAGCGTTGAATGCCGATGCGCTCAAGGTTGCCTTTCAGCCGGTCGTGTCCGCCGATGACGGAGCGATCGTCGGCGTCGAGGCGCTGGCGCGATGGACGCCGCCACAGGGGCCGGTGTCGCCGGACGTTTTCATCCCCCTCGCGGAAAAGTCGGGTCTCATCTTCCAGCTCGGAGCCATCGTTCTGGAACATTCCCTGCGCTTTGCGAAGGCGCGCCCAGCGCTTGACATCGCCGTCAACGTTTCGCCGACGCAGCTGTGCGCGCCGGATTTCGCCAGCGGAGTAGCCGCCATTCTGGAGCGGGAGAAATTCGATCCCCACCGCCTGATCCTGGAAGTCACGGAAGGGGTCCTGTTCGACAGCCCGGTGCAGGCGAGAAGGGCGATCGAGGCGCTCCGGTCCATCGGCATTCGCTTCGCGCTGGACGATTTCGGCGCCGGCTATGCCAGCATTGGCACGCTTCGCCATTTCACCTTCGATCGCCTCAAGCTGGACAGATCGCTTGCCCAGGGGCTGGAAACCGAACGTGGTAGGGCCGTTCTCAATGCCACCGTGTCCCTGGCCGACGCATTGGCCATTCCGGTCATCGTAGAGGGCGTCGAAACCGCCGAGCAGGCGGCCTATCTACGCCAGCGCGGATGCCAGTTCCTGCAGGGCTACTATTTCGGCAAGCCGGTGACGAGCGAAGAATTTGATCGCCTGCCCGAACGCATGGTCCGGACAGGCTGAACGCGGGCAGTGACCGTTGCGGCCTACTCGGCCGGGACGGGTGCGGTTGTGCCACCCTTGCCACGGCTGAGCTTGCGCGAGATCCATTCGACCTGGGTGAAGATCACCGGCGTGATGAACAGCGTCAGAACCTGCGAGATGATCAGGCCGCCCACCACGGCGACGCCGAGCGGCTGACGCAGTTCGGAACCGGGACCGGTGCCGAGTGCGACGGGAACGGCGGCGAGAAGAGCACAGAACGTCGTCATCATGATCGGACGGAAGCGTCGGACGGCGGCGATATGCATCGCCTTGCCGGGATCCATGTTCTCCTCGCGCATCAGTGTCAGCGCCACGTCGATCATCATGATCGCGTTCTTCTTCACGATGCCGATCAGCATGAGAAGGCCGATCAGCGCGACGATCGAAAAGTCCAGTCCCCAGAGCTTCAGGGCCAGAAGCGCCCCAAGAGCAGCAGAGGGCAGGCCGGAAAGGATGGTGAGCGGATGGGCAAAGCTCTCATAGAGCACGCCCAGCACCACATAGATCGTCAGGATGGCGGTGGCGATCAGCAGACCTGTATTGCCGGTCGACTGGGCGAAAATCTGCGCAGTACCGGCAAGTTCCGTCGTCACCGTCGCGGGCATGCCGATTTCCTGGCGCAGTTCGTTCAGCCTGTCGGTGGACACGCCAAGCGAAACCCCTTGCGGCAGGTTGAAGGACAGTGTGACCGCGGTAAGCTGGCCTGTCTGGTTCACGGTCACGGGACCCGCCTTACGGCTGATCGTCGCGATGCTCGAAAGCGGGACCTGCGAGCCGGATGATGTCGGTATCAGCAGCGACCCCAGGTCGGTTTCATCCCATTGCCGGTCCTGGTTCAGCTCCAGGATGACGTTGTAGTTGTTGCCGGTCGTCTGGATCTGCGTCACATCCAGCGTGCCGAATGCGGCTTCCAGAGTGTTGCGGATCGACGATGACGTGATGCCGAGCGAATTGGCGCGGTCGTTGTCGATCTTGATGTCGGCCTGAAGAGCGTTGTTCTGCAGGTCGGATGCGACGTCGATATAGTGGGCGCTGTCTGCGATCATCGCAGCCTGCAGTTTCGACGACCATTGCCGCGTATCGTCCGCATTGAGCGATTTCAGCACGACCTGATACTGGCTCTGCGTGCTGCGGCCACCAAAGCGAAGGCTCTGCAACGGCACGATGAAGGTCTTCAGGCCGGCAACATTGCTCAACGCCCGCCGCATCTGTCCCAGTGTCACGTCGAGCGGAGGGCGCTCGTCGCGGTCTTTGAGCTGCACGAACATCGAACCGGAATTGAAGGTTGCCCCGCCCGGACCGGAGCCCAGCGAAGACGTGACGTGCAGGACCGCCGGGTTCGCAGACATGACGGCTGCTGCCTCTGCCTGCAGATCTTTCATGGCAGGGTAGGAAATATCCTGCCTGGCCTGGGTCGAGACGATCAGAAGCCCGTTGTCTTCGCTCGGGAAGAAGCTGCGTGGCAGCGTGGCGAACAGGTAGGCCGAGCCGGCGAATGAGAGCAGGAAGATAACGGTTATGATGCCCTTGTGGTCGAGGCACCAGCCAACCGAGCGGTCGTAACCATCGTTGACGCGGTCAAAAAGACTCTTCTTGCCCGAATCGTGATGGGCCGTGTTGGGAAGGCGCGCCGTCAGCATCGGTGTGACCGTCAGCGAGACCACGGCCGAGGCCATGATGGAGAGCGAGACCACGACGCCGAATTCGTTGAGCACGCGGCCGACCACGCCGCCCATGAGGAGGATCGGCAAGAACACGGCCACCAGCGACAGCGACATCGAAACGATCGTTGCGGTCACCTCGCTACTGCCCTTGATCGCGGCTTCGAAGGGATTCATGCCCTCTTCGACATGGCGCACGATGTTTTCCAGCATGACGATCGCGTCATCCACCACCAGGCCGACCGCAAGGGTGAGGCCAAGCAGCGAGATATTGTCGATCGAAAGATTGAGCCAGTACATGAAGCCGAACGTGGCGACGATGGAGAGAGGCACGGCGAGCGCCGGGATCATCGTTGCCCAGAAACGGCGCAGGAAGAGATAGATGACGAGCACCACGAGAGCGATCGTGATGGCGAGCGTCTTCTGAACGTCCCACACAGCTTCACGGATCGAATTCGAAGCATCGTTGACGACCTTGAGATGCATGCCCGCCGGCAAATCCGCTTCAAGCTGCGGAATCTGGGCTTTGACCAGATTCACAACGTCCACGGTATTGGCATCAGGCTGGCGATAGACGGCGACCGCGATCGTCGGCTTGCCATCGAGCCAGCTGCCTTGCGTCGTGTTTTCGATACTGTCCTTGACATCCGAGACATCGCCGAGCCGCACGACACGGCCACCCGGCGTCGCGATGATGAGGGTCTTGAATTCGTCTGCATTGGTGCGCTGCGTGTCGGCGTTGAGCGCGAGCGCCTGCGACTTGTTCATCAGCGTGCCGAGCGGCGTCTGGTCGTTTGCCGCCTTCAGCGCGTTGGCGACCTGCGTCAGGCTCAGTCCACGCGCCGCCAGCTTGTTGGGATCGGCCTCGACGCGGACGGCATAGGTCTTGGAGCCGAAGACCTGCGCCTGCGCCACGCCCTCGATCGTCGACAATGCCGGCGACAGAACGTTTTGCGCAATGTCGTCCATTTGCGTGAGCAGTGCGGTATCGCTGGTCAGTGCCAGAAAGATGATGGGACTGTCGGCGGGGTTGACCTTGCGGTAGCTCGGCGTGCTGGTCAGGTTGTCGGGCAGGGCGCGCTGTGCGTTGGCGATTGCAGCCTGGACGTCGGCTGCTGCCGCATCGATGTTGCGGCTGAGATCAAACTGCAGCGTGATGCGCGTGCTGCCGAGCGACGAACTGGCCGTGATCGAATCGATGCCGGCAATCGTCTGGAACTGTTTGATGAGTGGCGTGGCGACGGAAGAAGCCATCGTGTCCGGCGATGCACCGGCAAGCTGAGCCGAGACGCTGATCGTCGGGTAGTCGGCCTGCGGCAGGGCTGCCACGGGCAATTGGCGGAAGGCCCCGATGCCCGCCATCAGCACGCCGACGATCAGGAGGATCGTCGCGACAGGGCGGCGGATGAAGATTTCTGAAATGTTCACAATCAATCCGCCTTCTGGTTCGCCTGTGCCAGATCGCTGGCCGATGCACTCTTGTCGGCCGCATTGGACTGCTTGTCGCCGGCGCCCTTGGCTTTCTCGCCGGCAGCAGGCTTGGCCTTGCCGTCATCGATCTTTACCGCGGAGCCGCTCGTCAACGACTGCTGCCCCTCGATCACGACCTTTTCGCCAGCCTTCAGCCCATCGGTGATGCCGGCGGTGCCGTTGGAGCGGAAGGCGACCTTGACGGTCCGCATCTGAGCCTTGTTGTCATCGCCGATGACGAAGACAGACATGCCGTCCTGTTGCGGCGCGACCGCCACGTTCGGGACCAGGACGAGATTGCGAGCGATGCCAACGGTCGCGATCGCGTTGATCGACTCGCCCGGCCAGAAAATCTTGGCAGAATTGTCGAACGCGGCCCAGAGACGGAACGTGCCCGAGGCCTGATCGACCGAGTTGTCGATGAACGATACCGGGATATCGAAAGTCTTTGTGCCATCGGAGGCATTGGTCGGCTGGACCGAGACGCTCAACTCCTTCTTGCCGAGGGATTCGCGCGCCAGCATCAGGTCAGCTTCCGAGAGCGTGAAGACCGCATAGACATTCTTGTTGTCTACAATCGTGCCGACGGCGGTGCCGGCTGCGACATAGGCGCCCTTGGAAACCGAAATCACGCCGATCTTGCCGTCATAGGGCGCCACGATCTGCGCATTGGAAATCGCCACCTGATCTGCCTGGATCTGCGCATGATCCAGTGCCAGCGCGGCTTCCGCCTGTTGCAGGGCGGCCTTGGCATTGTCCGTCGTCTGCTGCGTCGAGGCGCCCTTTTCCCCCAGATTTGTCGCGCGATCGAGGGTGATCTTGGCGTTCTCGAAGATGGACTGATCCTTGGCCAGCGTCGCCTGATCCTTTGCCAGCGTCGCCTCGAGCGCGCGGGTGTCATAGGCCACCAGAAGATCGCCCGCCTTGACCTCGGCCCCGTTCTGAACCTTCACATCGGTCACCACGCCTGCGACGGGGCTTGCCAGCGATGTCGTGTCGCGCGCCGTCACATAGCCGAAGCTGTTTCGCAGCATCGGCAGGTCACCGGTCTTGGCCTCCGCGACCTTGACCGTGGTAACGCCGCCGCCACGCTTGCCAGGCTCAGCCGCACCCTTGCTCGCATCGGCACCCTTGTCGGCCTGCTGCGGCTTTGCCTGCTGAATGGCCGCTGCCATCTTTGCCGGCAGATAGGGAACAAGTTCGGCCCGATAGTAATAGCCCGCGCCTCCCAAACAACAGACAATGATCAGGATGATCCAAAATGTGCGCATCAGAAAAACCGCCTCGTGAGTAAATCGTTTGACTTTGTCATATAATTGGGGGTGCCGCGGCTGTCACCTAACAATGCTGTAATGAAGGTGGCATCGGAGGCAAAAAGTCCATCAAAGCCCCATGAATGTCAGCATGGCGAAGGTTGCAAAGAGGACGAAATGCGTCATTCCCTCGATTGCGTTCGTCTCGCCGTCCGAAAAGTTGATCGCGGCCACGACGATGGTGATCGCGACCATCACCGTCTGCGGCGTCGTCATCGCCATTTCGAACGGCTGGCCGGTATAGAGCGCCAGCGCCTCCATGACCGGAACCGTGAGGATCACGGTCGAAAGAGAGGCACCCATGGCGATGTTGACGACGACCTGCATGCGGTTTCCGAGGGCGGCGCGAAGCGCAGTCAGGATTTCCGGCGCTGCGGAAATGGCCGCAACGGTCACGGCCACGAGACCGACCGGCGCGCCGGAATTGCGTAGCCCGGCGCTCATGAACGGGTTCATCACTTCGGCCAGGAGGCCGATCAGCAGCACCCCGCCGGCAACGATGAGCGCCGACGCGAGGATGGAGCCACCTTTTTCCTCGTGCTCATGCGCTCTGGGGCGCTCGCTGCGCGGATAGGTATAGGAGAAGAAATAGCTGTGCCGGCCGACCTGCATGCGCAGGAAGAGCGTGTAGAGCACCGCCATGACGCCGATAGTGAAGAAGGAATAGACCATCCGCTTGTCGTGGGGAATGAACTCCGGGACGATCATCGATATGCCCATCGCGGTCAGGATCATGACCGCATAGGTTCGTCCCGAATCGTCGTTGTAGGATTGCTCGCCGTGCCTCAGGCCACCCAGCAGCGCGGCAAGGCCGATCAGTCCGTTGATGTCGAGCATGACGGCGGAATAGATCGTATCGCGCACCAGCGTGGGGGAGGCGTCCTCCGCCTGCATCACGATGCCGAGAATGACCACCTCGACCAGAACCGCCGACAGCGTGAGCACCATGGAACCATACGGATCGCGCACCTTGCGGGCGATCACCTCCGCATGATGGGCGACGCGCGTCGAGACCAGGACGATGAGAATGATGATCACCGCCGTGATTGCGAGAGCCAGGGTCTGACCTTCCGCAAGCAACTCGTGCTCGCCGAACAGAAATACCGTCAGCCCGATCACCGCCAGGGCGATCCTCCATTCATCGAGCGCCTTGCGCATCATGTGATTCCCATTGCTGTCCCGGGGACACGAATATCATGCTTGTTGCGATGCGGCAAAAATGCTTCGCGCCAGCGCGACCCTTCAACCGCCGAAATGGTCAACGGTTCCTGATGACAATGAAACTCTGAGCTGTTATTCATTCTTTCAGATAAATCGTTAGGCTTGGGGGAGTTCCGATGGGTCTGTTCGACGGCTTGGGATCTGTCATCGGCGATGTCTTGAGCGGCAGGTCCGTGAACCTGATGGCTGTCGCCGAACAGGTGTTCAACAATGCGGGCGGCGTCAGTGGCATTCTGGCGCAATTGCAGGCGGCGGGCCTGGGCGATCAGGTGGCTTCCTGGATCGGAACAGGAGCCAACCTTCCAGTCTCGGCAGACCAGATCAAGTCCGCCCTTTCATCAGAACAGATGACCTCTCTTGCCAACGCGCTCGGCGTCGACATCGGAAATCTGCCGCAATTGCTTGCTGATCATCTTCCCAAGGCAGTCGACCAAGCAAGCCCCAACGGAGTTCTGCCGTCCTGATATTGAAAAGATACAGGGCGACGGGTGGAAGACCTCTTAAAACAACAGTGGAACAGGCTATCATGTCTTACAAACTTATTATGACTGCAGCGGGTGCTCTTCTCGCAGGTATTGCGTTCTCCTCGTCGGCGAATGCGATGAGCATGAAGGAATGCGGTGCCAAGTATCAGGCTGCCAAGGCCGATGGTTCCGCCAAGGATATGAAGTGGAACGATTATCGCGCCAAGTTCTGCGGCGCGGACGCTGCCGCCGAAGACAAGAAGGATGACGAAGAAGTCGCCAAGACGACGGCCGACAAGGAGCCGCCGGCTGCCACCACCAAGGCACCAAAAAGCGTGAAGTTCCCGACGGCCGTAGACAAGAAATACGCCTCCGAAACCCCCGGCAAGCAGCGTCTGCATACCTGCGCCGACAGCTACCATGCCAACAAGGATGCCGGCACGCTCGGCGACCTGAAGTGGATCCAGAAGGGCGGCGGTTTCTGGAGCCTTTGCAACACGGCTCTGAAGGGCAAGGGCTGATCTCTCAGCCTGACCCTTTGAACGAGAAAGGCGGCCGAGAAGCCGCCTTTTTTGATTCCGATGCAATGCGTTCCGTCCGTTGCTCAGATCGGCAGCGTCCAGGTCCGGTGAATGTGCTGGATGTCCTTCATCACCTCGTCCGAAAGGGTGACGTCCTTCGCGCCGATGTCGGTCTTCAACTGCTCCATCGACGTCGCGCCGATGATGACGGAGGCCATGAAGGGCCGCGTCAGGCAGAAGGCGAGCGCCATGGCTGACGGATCGAGATCGTGCTTGCGGGCAAGCTCGACATAGGCACGAACCGCCGGGTCCTCGTAACCGCCGAAACGGCCGCCGAGATCGGCATTGATCGCGCCGCGCGTGCCCGCGGGGCGCGCGCCGTCGAGATATTTGCCGCTGAGCAGGCCGGCGGCGAGCGGCGAATAGGCCATCAGGCCGACCTGCTCGTGGTGGCAGACTTCAGCCAGATCGGTATCGAACTTGCGGTCGAGCAGATTATACTCGTTCTGGATCGAGACCATGCGCGGCAGACCGTGTTGATCGGCCAGTTGCTGATATTTCATCACGCCCCAGGAGGTCTCGTTGGAAACGCCCCAATGGCGGATCTTGCCGGCCTTCTTCGCCTTGTCGAGCGCTTCCAGCGCGTCGAGTAGCTCGGCGGTGGCCTGCGCCGTGTCCTGCTTTGACGGCGTGAACGACCAATTGGCGCGAAAGGCATAGGTGCCTCGGTTCGGCCAGTGAAGCTGGTAGAGATCGACATGGTCGGTGCCAAGGCGTTGCAGGCTGAGATCGAGCGCCTTCTCGATTTCCGCGCCGCTGATCGGCACGCCGCCACGGATATAGGCGCGACCACGGCCCGAAATCTTGGTGGCCAGGATCACCTTGTCACGCTTGCCGGTCTTCCTGAACCAGGAGCCGATGAACTTTTCCGTGTCGCCCTGCGTCTCTGCGCCGACAGGCGTCGTGGGATAAAGCTCGGCCGTGTCGAAGAAGTTCACGCCTTGCTCGAAGGCGTAGTCCATCTGCTCATGCGCTTCCGCTTCCGTGTTCTGCGTGCCCCAGGTCATGGTTCCGAGGCAGATTTCCGAAACGTTGAGGTCGCTTGCGCCGAGTTGATTGTATTTCATGGAGGAAATTCCTGTTGGCCGGCCGGGAGGGAGGAGCTTGCCGGAGTGAAGACGGCGGGCAAGAAAACTCAATTTCGGACAAATTTCAATGCCGACCGCATATATTGGAATGTGTGTCGATGGGCCGAAGACTTGACTCGCGCTCCGAGAATGTGAATGGAGAAGCCTGAAAACAAGGAATTCAGGGAAACATCCATGGCACTCGCATTCACCTTTCCGGGGCAGGGCAGCCAGGCCGTCGGCATGGGCAAGGACCTCGCTGACGCCTTTCCCGAGGCCCGTGCGGTCTTCGAGGAAGTCGATGACGCGCTCGGTGAGAAGCTCTCCGACATCATGTGGAATGGACCGGAAGAAACGCTGACGCTGACCGCCAACGCCCAGCCGGCCCTGATGGCCGTCTCCATGGCAGCGGTTCGCGTCATGGAAGCGCGCGGTCTTGTGCTGAAGGACAAGGTCGGCTTCGTTGCCGGTCATTCGCTCGGCGAATATTCCGCGCTTTGCGCTGCCGGCATGTTCTCGATTGCCGACACGGCGCGCCTCCTGCGCATCCGCGGCAATGCCATGCAGGCCGCTGTGCCCGCCGGCAAGGGCGCGATGGCCGCCATCATCGGTCTTGAGCATGCGGACGTTGAAGCCACCTGCGCGGAAGCCTCTGCCCTTGGGCCCGTCCAGATCGCCAACGACAACGGCGGCGGCCAGCTTGTCATTTCGGGCGAAAAAGCAGCCGTCGAAAAGGCCGCCGAGATCGCAACCGCCAAGGGCGCCAAGCGCGCGCTGATGCTCTCCGTCTCCGCGCCCTTCCACTCCGCGCTGATGACGCCTGCCGCTGACGCCATGCGCGAAGCGCTGGCCAAGGTGGAGAAGCACAATCCGAACATTCCGCTCATCGCCAATGTCCGCGCTGCTCCGGTCGCCGATGCGACGATCATCGCCGACCTGCTGGTCGAGCAGGTGACAGGCCAGGTCCGCTGGCGCGAAACGGTCGAATGGTTCGGCAAGAACGACGTGATGACGCTTTATGAAATCGGCTCCGGCAAGGTGCTGACGGGCCTCGCCCGCCGCATCGACAAGGCCGTGACCGGGATTGCCGTCAACACGCCCGACGATATTGCAAAGACGCTGGAAGCGCTGCTGGTGTGATCACCGGTTCATAATGAGGTTTAAGAACATGTTCGATCTGACTGGCCGCAAGGCTCTCGTCACCGGCGCATCCGGCGGCATCGGCGAAGAAATCGCCCGCATCCTGCACAGCCAGGGTGCTATCGTCGGCCTGCACGGAACGCGCGCCGAAAAGCTGGAAGAACTCGCCAATGAACTCGGCGAACGCACCTTCGTCTTCCCGGCCAATCTTTCCGACCGTGCTGCCGTCAAGGCGCTGGGCGAAAAGGCTGAAGCCGATCTCGGCGGCGTCGATATTCTCGTCAACAATGCCGGCATCACCAAGGATGGTCTCTTCGTCCGCATGAGCGATGACGATTGGGATGCTGTTCTGGAAGTCAATCTGACCGCCGTCTTCCGCCTGACGCGCGAACTGACCCATCCGATGATGCGTCGTCGCTTCGGCCGCATTGTCAACATCACGTCGGTCGTCGGCGTCACGGGCAATCCGGGTCAGGCGAACTATTGCGCTTCCAAGGCCGGCATGATCGGCTTCTCCAAGTCGCTGGCGCAGGAAATCGCGACCCGCAACGTCACCGTCAACTGCGTGGCACCGGGCTTTATCGAAAGCGCCATGACCCACAAGCTCAACGACAAGCAGAAGGACGCCATTATGGGCGCGATCCCGATGCGCCGCATGGGCACGGGCGCGGAAGTTGCGTCTGCCGTGGCTTACCTTGCCTCCAACGAGGCCGGCTATGTCACGGGCCAGACGATCCATGTGAATGGCGGCATGGCGATGATCTGAGGCGCAAGCCTCGAAATGCCGCTTCGGCTGCTCCGGCTTTTGATGTTGAGAGCGCCGAACGAGAACTTTTATGGCTTTGCGGCGGACTTAAACCGTGTTAAGCGGGCCATGACTGAACGCAATTGCCCTCTTGCACGCGACACTCGGAGCGTGGGCAGGGCAATCATCAAATGCCTTTCGTGGCAGGTGCCGCGGTTGGTTGAACAGGGTAGGGACGCCGAAAGGCATTCTTGTAGCAGACAATAGGGTCGAGGTACCGACATGAGCGATATCGCAGAACGCGTGAAGAAAATTGTTGTTGATCATCTTGGCGTTGACGCCGACAAGGTTGTTGAAGGCGCAAGCTTCATCGACGATCTCGGCGCGGACTCCCTCGACACGGTCGAGCTGGTCATGGCTTTCGAAGAAGAATTCGGCATTGAAATCCCGGACGATGCTGCTGACTCGATCCTGACGGTCGGCGACGCCGTCAAGTTCATCGAAAAGGCCCAGGGCTGATTTCAGCCTGCGGTCACAGGGTGACATGGGGCGGGCTTTCCGGCCCGCTTCAGGTCCGGTTTTCCGGACCTTTTTTAATGTAAAAACAGTGATCCCGGTCATTGCAATGAGCTGAAGCCGCAAGGCAGAGCCGGTAATGCGACCGGGTGGTAGGCGTGGCGAGGCCGGACAGGGCAAGCCGCGGCCGATCATGGGGAGCATGCGGGCGATGAGACGAGTTGTAATCACCGGTCTTGGCATGGTGACGCCGCTGGGTTGCGGTGTTGACGAGACCTGGAAGAACCTTCTGGCTGGCAAGAGCGGCGCCCGCAAGGTGACCGAATTCGAGGTCGAGGATCTTCCGGCCAAGATTGCCTGCCGCATCCCCTTTGGCGACGGCACCAACGGCACCTACAATGCCGACGACTGGATGGAGCCGAAGGAGCAGCGCAAGGTCGATCCCTTCATCGTCTACGCGGTCGCTGCCGCCGACATGGCACTCGCCGACGCCGACTGGCATCCGCAAACCGATGACGATCAATGCGCGACCGGCGTCCTTATCGGCTCCGGCATCGGCGGCATCGAAGGCATCGTGGAAGCCGGCCTGACTCTGCGCGACAAGGGCCCCCGCCGCATTTCGCCCTTCTTCATTCCCGGCCGCCTGATCAATCTGGCCTCCGGCCATGTCTCCATCAAGCACAAGCTGCGCGGCCCGAACCACGCTGTCGTGACCGCCTGTTCGACCGGCGCGCATGCCATCGGCGATGCCTCGCGCCTGATCGCGCTGGGCGATGCCGACGTCATGGTCGCCGGCGGCACGGAAAGCCCGGTTAGCCGCATTTCGCTGGCCGGCTTTGCGGCCTGCAAGGCGCTCTCCACGCAGCACAACGACAGTCCCGAAAAGGCATCCCGCCCTTACGACCGAGACCGCGACGGCTTCGTCATGGGCGAGGGCGCTGGCGTCGTCGTTCTGGAAGAGCTGGAACACGCCAAGGCGCGCGGCGCCAAGATTTATGCGGAAGTCGTCGGCTACGGGCTGTCAGGCGATGCGTTCCACATCACCGCACCGTCGGAAGACGGCGAGGGCGCCTTCCGCTGCATGACCATGGCGCTGAAGCGTGCAGGCCTGACGCCGGCGGATATCGACTATATCAACGCGCACGGCACGTCGACCATGGCCGACACGATCGAGCTTGGCGCCGTCGAACGCCTGCTCGGCGACCATGCTTCGAAAGTATCCATGTCCTCGACCAAGTCGGCGACGGGCCACCTGCTCGGTGCTGCGGGCGCGATCGAGGCGATCTTCGCAACGCTGGCGATCCGCGATAATATTGCCCCGCCGACGCTGAACCTCGATAATCCGGATGTCGAGACGCCCGTCGATCTCGTGCCCCACAAGGCGCGCGCCCGCAAGGTGGATGTCGCGCTGTCGAACTCTTTCGGCTTCGGTGGCACCAATGCGTCGCTCGTGCTGAAGCGTTACGCAGATTGACACTGCTTGCGGCTTGCGTAGCGGCGAGCCGCCATCTTCGATAGCGACAGTTGCGGAGCCGGCTTTCCCGGACCCAGCTTTCGCCGCATTGAACGGCCATGAGGACATGATGGTACTCATGACAATATTCGAGGAATGCCCGTGAACGACATCGACCCGAAACGCGAGCGAGAGCCCGGTGACGAGCAGCGCCCGACCCATCCGGTTGACGCCGATGCAGACGCGGGTAAGGCCAACTTCGACGCGGCGGCACAGGTGAATTCCGAGGCGGTCAAGGCCGAGCCGGTCGAGACCGTCGCGACGACGCCTGACGTGCCCGCTGCCATTCCGAGCCCCGCCGCGATCAATCCCGCAGAACTGGGGCCGATTGCCCCGACGCCCGCCGCGCAGGCGGCTGTGGAAAACGAAGCGCCCGCCGCCGAGACGCCTGCCGCTGCAGTTCCCGTGCCGCAGGCTCCGGCCGTGGAGATCGAGCCGCGCAAGGAGGCGGAGGCAAGTCCCGCCGAAGCCGGGAGCGTTCCGCCTGCGCCGTCGGAACCGGAACCTTTACGCGATCAGGTCAAGCCGCAGGCTTCCTCGCAGCCGGTCCCCCCTTCGGCTCCGCATCCAAGCCAGGGTCCGATCATCATTCCCGTTTCCGCCAAGGAAGCACTGCGTCCGACGCCTGTTCCGGCGCCACCGCCCAAGCTCAAGAAATCGCGCGGTTCGCGCAGCCAGGTTGTCGTCTTCCTCAATTTCGTGATGACGGTCCTCGTGTTCCTGACGATCGCGTTGGGTGGTGCGATCTATTACGGCTTGTCGACCTTTTCAGAGAAAGGCCCGACAACCGTCAATTCGAACTTCATCGTCAAGCCCGGCTGGGGCGTGGGCGATATCTCGCGTGGTCTGGAGGCCTCTGGCCTCATCTCCGATGCCCGCGTGTTCCAGTATGTGACCAAGAGCTACCTGCACAATCGCACGCTCAAGGCCGGCGAATACGAGATCAAGGCTGGCGCCTCGATGAAGGAAATCGTCGAGCTGATGGAATCGGGCAAGTCGATCCTCTACTCGGTCACGCTGCCGGAAGGCCTGACGGTGCAGCAGATTTTCGACCGGCTCCGCGCCGATCCCGTTCTGGACGGCGACCTGCCGGCCAAGATGCCGGATGAAGGAACGTTGCGGCCCGACACCTACAAGTTCACCCGTGGCGCCAAGCGCAGCGAAATCGTTGCCCAGATGAAGGCGGCGCAAACGAAGCTGGTGGATGATCTGTGGGCCAAGCGTTCGCCGGACCTCTTCATCAAGACGAAGGAACAGTTCGTCACGCTTGCTTCCATCGTCGAGAAGGAGACAGGCAAGCCGGACGAGCGGACGCTGGTCGCTTCCGTCTTCCTCAACCGGCTTGAGAAGAAGATGCGCCTGCAATCCGATCCAACGGTCATCTACGGCATTTTCGGCGGCGAGGGGAAACCGTCCGATCGTCCGATCTATCAGTCGGATCTCAAGAAGCTGACGCCTTACAACACCTATGTCATCGACGGTCTGCCGCCGGGCCCCATCTGCAATCCGGGCCGCGCGGCGCTGGAAGCTGTTGCCAATCCGTCCAAGACCAATGACCTGTACTTCGTGGCTGATGGCACGGGTGGACACGTCTTTGCCGCGACGCTTGAAGAGCACAACGCAAACGTCAGGAAGTGGCGTCAGGTCGAGGAACAGCAGACAAATCCGACAGGCACCGACGCGGGCGCAACCGCCCCGACGCCGGCTACTCAGCAGTAAGCATGTCGCGAAGGTCAAGGGCCTTTGCTTCGCGACATGTATCCGAACAAAGACTTGAAGCTTGGCCTGCGAATCGGAAAGATTGCAGCGGGATTGGCAGCGTCGTGCGTCCGTTCGGGCACGGAAGGCACGATCCACAAGCGTGACATGGGGGCATGACCTGATGGCTTTGCAATCGATGACGGGCTTTTCCCGTTCTGAAGGCGAGAGCGGCCGCTTTCGCTGGGTTTGGGAACTGCGCTCCGTCAACGGCAAGGGGCTCGACCTGCGCTTTCGCCTGCCGCCGGGCCTCGAGGCGCTGGAAGCCGACTGCCGCGCGGTCGCTGGCGCCATCTTCACCCGGGGCAACGTCCAGATCGCGCTGAACCTCTCGACGCTCGACGAGCGACTGGAAGCCGTCATCAACGAGGAGGCGCTGCAGGCGCTTCTGTCGCTAAAGGCACGTCTTGGGGACGCCATCGACCCCGCGCCGCTGACGCTTTCCGCGCTTCTCGGCATGCGCGGAATTATCGACTTCCGTGAGCCGGCCGAAGCGCCAGAGGCGGTCGAGGCGCGTGCCGCGGCGCTTCTGGCGAGCTTCCGCGATGCCGTTGAGGCCCTGCGCATCATGCGCGAACGAGAGGGTGCTGCCCTTGCCGACGTTCTTCTTGGCCATGTGGCGAAGATCGAGGATCTGGCGCTCAAGGTCGAGGCCGACCCCTCCCGCCAGCCTGCCGAAATTGCCAGGCGCCTGCAGGCGCAAGTCGAGGCGCTGCTCGGCGCGACGCAATCACTCGACCGCGACCGGCTGCACGCCGAGGCAGCGCTGATCGCCACCAAGGCGGACCTGCGCGAAGAGATCGACCGGCTGAAGGCGCATGTCGTCGCTGCGCGCGAACTGATCACGGCAGGCGGACCTATTGGCCGCAAGCTGGACTTCCTCGCCCAGGAATTTAACCGGGAATCAAACACGATATGCTCTAAGTCCAATGCCGCGAGCGTGACGGCACATGGACTGGAACTGAAGGTCGTCATCGACCAGTTCCGTGAGCAGGTACAAAATCTGGAGTAAGACATGGCCGAAGCCGTCAATCAGAAGACCATCGAACGGCGCGGCCTCATGGTGGTGATTTCCTCGCCCTCGGGCGCGGGCAAGTCCACCATCTCGCGCAACCTGCTCGAATCCGACCGCAACCTCTCGCTCTCCGTGTCCGTGACGACGCGGGCCAAGCGCGGCAGCGAGATCGAAGGCATCCACTATCACTTCAAGAGCAAGCGCGACTTCGAGTTGATGCGCGACGGCGACGCGCTGCTCGAATGGGCCGAGGTTCACGGCAATTTCTATGGCACCCCCCGCCAGGAGGTTGAAAAGGCCATGGCCGAGGGCCGCGACATGCTCTTCGACATCGACTGGCAAGGCGCCCAGCAGTTGCAGGACAAGATGCGCGGCGACGTCGTCTCCATCTTTATCCTTCCCCCCTCGATCGCCGAACTCCGCTCCCGCCTGCACCGTCGCGCCGAGGACTCAGAAGAGGTTATCGCCACGCGTCTCGCCAACGCCAAGGCCGAGATCGAGCACTGGCACGAGTACGATTATGTGGTGGTCAACGACGACCTTGAGCGGGCGTTTGGATCCGTGAAAGCGATTGTCGAAGCCGAAAGACTGCGCCGGGATCGCCGACCAGGGCTGTATGGGTTTGTGCAGGGGCTGCTGGGGGAGTGAGAGGAGGCTATTGCTCCAGCTTAGGCGGAAGGCTGGCCTTTATCTGTGCCAAAGCAACCTGTTCTGAATTGTCCGCCGATGCTGCAATATCCGGTTGTACGCCGACCCCGCCCCAATTTTTATATGTGATAGGGTTCTCGGCTCTGCCGGTGGGAACGACGACAAAAAGATCATCACCGATTTTGCTGAGGCCGCCGGGATTGGCCTCGCCACGAGTCTTTTCCCCCACGACTATTGCGCGCTTCAGCGTTTGAAGATCGTAGGCGAACTCCTCCCCGGCCGAATAGGTCTTGGGGCCCACGAGATGATCGCACAGGAATTCGTGGAGGCCCTGAGCCTTGCATCCAACCAAAGTCATGTTGTGCAACCGTCATTCAAGGCTCATATGCTAAAAAAGATATTCGTTTTGGCGAAAGGGCTGGCCCATGAGCAGATTGCATTCCGAAAATCACCTTGTCTCGCGCATCGGCTGGCTGCGCGCGGCCGTCCTTGGCGCCAATGACGGGATCGTGTCGACCGCAAGCCTCATCATGGGCGTGGCGTCTGCCTCCGCAGGGCGGCCTGAAATCCTGGTGGCTGGTGTTGCCGGCCTGGTGGCCGGTGCGATGTCGATGGCGGCGGGCGAATATGTTTCCGTCAGTTCACAGTCCGACACCGAGACCGCCGATCTCGCACGCGAGCGCACGGAGCTGGAGACACAGCCGGGGGCGGAGCTCGACGAGCTTGCACAGATTTATGTCGACCGCGGGTTGACCCCGGATCTGGCAAGGCAGGTCGCCCAGCAGCTGACGGCCCACGATGCGTTGGGTTCGCATGCCCGCGACGAACTCGGCATTGTCGAGCATCTGGCGGCGCGACCCGTCGAGGCGGCGCTGACGTCGGCGGCGACCTTTGCCGTGGGAGCAGCCCTGCCGTTGCTGATGGTCTTCATCGCGCCGCCGGCGAGCCTAGTTTATGTCGTCGCCATCGCCTCGCTGATCTTCCTTGCGCTGCTGGGTGCGGTCGGTGCCAAGGCAGGCGGGGCCGATATCGTCAAGGCAACGGCCCGCGTGACCTTCTGGGGCGCTCTCGCCATGGCGCTCACCGCCGGGATCGGCAAGGTGGTCGGCGTCGCCGTCTGATTGGGGCCTCGGGCACGCTTGGGGAAGTCTGCGCGTAGGTTCCAGGAGCGGAATGGCTTTCGCTTGATCCAGAACAAGGCCGGTTGCACGGCGCGCGCCAGATTGGAGTTGTGCCGCGTCGTCTGCGACGTCACGCTTGCGGGGAGGCCGACATGGAGCACACGAAGGAAGATCGTCTGAAGATCGCGTTGCTGGCGATCGCCGCGGCGGGCCTGGTTCTGGGGCTTCTCGTTCATCTCACCGGGCAGGCGACGATTGCACGGATTCTCTGGTCGGTCGCCACGCTCCCGGTTCTCATCGCGCTGGTCTTCCAGATCGTCAGCAGCCTGCTTGAGGGCGAACTCGGGCTCGATATCGTTGCGGTTCTTTCCATGACGGCTGCGCTGGCCTTCGGAGAGGCTCTGGCCGCCGTGATCGTCGCCCTGATGTATACGGGCGGCTCGTTTCTCGAGAGTTTCGCGGAAGGCCGCGCGCGGCGCGAGATGCATGCGCTGCTGTCGCGAGTGCCTCGAACTGCGACACGCTACATTGAAGGCGGGCTGAAGGATGTTTCCGTCGATGATGTCCTGCCGGGCGATCTCCTGCTGATCCGCCAGGGCGATGTCGTGCCGGTCGATGGCACGGTCGCGTCGGCGCATGCCGTGCTCAATATGTCTGCGCTGACGGGCGAATCCCTGCCGGTCTCTGTCGTGAAGGACGACGCTGTCTTGAGCGGCGCGACCAATGCCGGCGATGCGTTCGATCTCCTGGCCACGCATGAGGCGCACGACAGCACCTATGCCGGCATCGTGCGGCTGGTGGAAAACGCGCAAGCCTCCAAGGCGCCGATGTCGCGCCTGGCGGACCGCTGGTCGGTGGGCTTCCTGGTTCTCACCCTGCTGATTGCCGGCGCCGCCTGGTGGCTCACCGGCGACCCGATCCGCGCCGTGACCGTCCTTGTTGTCGCGACGCCCTGTCCGCTGATCCTCGCCGTGCCGGTGGCGCTCGTGGCTGGCCTCTCGCGCGCCGCGCACTTCGGCGTCCTCATCAAGGGCGCGCGGCCGCTTGAGAATATGGGACGCATCCAGTCGATCATTCTGGACAAGACCGGCACGCTGACCGACGGGCGACCCCAGATCGCTTCGATTCTCGTCGTAAAAGGTCAGACGGAGAATGAAATCCTGCGGCTTGCCGCCTCGCTGGACCAGGCCTCCAAGCACCCGATTGCGCAGGCGATCGTCGCTGCCGCCGGCGCGCGGAAGCTTGATCTCGCCATTCCCAGCGAAACGCGGGAATTTCCCGGCGAGGGCGTCTGCGGTGTGGTCGATGGCAGGCCGGTGGCGGTCGGCGGCCACGGCTTCATTGCGAAACATGCCGAGACCGCAGCTCTGCCGCTCCCCGAGGCGGACGCTGGCTCCGTCATCGTCGCCGTCGCTCTCGCGGACGAGATCGCGGGCTACATCGTTATGGCCGACCCGGTTCGTGAAGAGGTGGCGGACATGCTGGTCGGGCTGAGGCGGGAAGGCGTCCAGCGCATTCTTCTGGCCACCGGAGACCGCGCGGCCGTCGCCGAGCGCATTGCCGATGGTCTCGGGCTAGACGCGATCCACTCGGGCCTGACGCCGGATCAGAAGGTCCTCGTCGTGCTGACCGAGCGCAAGAACGGCGCCGTCATGATGGTAGGCGATGGCGTCAACGATGCGCCGGCACTCGCCGCAGCCGATGTCGGCGTGGCCATGGGGGCAAGGGGCGCTGCGGCGTCTGCGGAGACGGCCGATGTCGTGCTTCTGGTCGACCGGATCGAGCGGCTGCGTTCAGGCATCGAGATCGCCAGGGCCTCGCGCCACATTGCAATGGAGAGCGTCGTCGTCGGGATCGGGCTCTCCGTGCTGGCGATGGTCGCTGCGGCTTTCGGCTATCTTCAGCCGGTCGAAGGCGCGCTGCTGCAGGAAGCCATTGATGTCGCTGTCATCCTGAATGCACTGCGTGCGTTGCGCATCTCGCCTTCGGTCGCCTGAGCGCTTCGGCCCTCACAGCAGATTGGCCAGCCGGCAGAATTCCTCGACCGAGAGTGTTTCCGCCCGTCTTTGCGGGTCGATGCCCGCCTTGATCAGCAAAGCTTCGCCCCCGAGGCTCTTGAGGCTCTGGCGCAGCATCTTGCGGCGCTGGCCGAAAGCGGCTTCAGTGACGCGGCCGAGCTTCTTCGCATCGCAGTCGATGGGGTTTGCCCGTGGCGTCAGGTGTACGACGGTGGAGGTCACTTTCGGCGGCGGCGAGAAGGCCTGCGGCGGCACGTCGAAGGCCATGCGCGCTTCCGTGCGCCAGCCGGCGAGGACGGCAAGCCGGCCGTAATGGTCGTCATCGGGGCCTGCAGTGATGCGCTCGCCAACCTCCTTCTGGAACATGAGTGTCAGCGACTGCCAGAAGGGCGGCCAGACGGGCGGCAGAAGCCAGTTGAGAAGCAACTGCGTGCCGACATTATAGGGCAGGTTGGCGATGACCGCGACCGGGCTATCCTTCGGCGCAAGACTGCCGAAATCCGTTTTCAGCGCATCACCGCTGATCACCTCCAGCTTGCCGGGATAATGCGCGGAAATCTCGGCCAGCGCTGGCAGGCAGCGGTCGTCGCGCTCCACGGCAATGACCTTCTTGGCGTTCAGCGACAAGATCGCGCGGGTGAGGCCGCCAGGCCCCGGGCCGACCTCGAAGACCGTCACGTCGTCCAGCGGGCCTGCCGTGCGGGCGATCTTCTGCGTGAGGTTGAGGTCGAATAGAAAATTCTGCCCCAGCGACTTCTTCGCGTCCAGCCCATGCGCCGCAATCACGTCCGACAATTTCGGCAGTCCGTCTATGGTCGCCATGTCACGAAGTCCTCTTCACGCGGGCCTTGCGGCCATCTCGGCGGCCAATTTCAGGGCTGCGATGAGGCTGTCCGGCTTCGCCTGCCCGGTGCCGGCAATCGAAAAGGCCGTGCCATGATCCGGGGAGGTTCGGATAAAGGGCAGGCCCAGCGTCACGTTCACGCCGTCGTCAAACGCGAGCGTCTTGGCGGGGATGAGAGCCTGGTCGTGATACATGCAGATGGCGACGTCATAGGTGGCGCGTGCTGCGGCATGAAACATCGTATCGGCCGGCAGAGGGCCGAAAGCATCGATACCCTCGGCGCGAAGGGCCTCGATGGCAGGACGCACGACGGCGTCGTCCTCCTTGCCCAGCGCGCCGTTCTCGCCCGCATGCGGGTTGAGACCGGAGACGGCCAGGCGTGGCTTTGCAATCCCGAACCGCGTAGCCAGATCGTGCGCTGTAATGCGGGCCGTCTTGACGATCAGCTCTGTCGTCAGTTCCGCCGCGACCCGGATCAGAGGTATATGGATCGTCACCGGCACGGTTCGAAGGGCGGGGCTGGCGATCATCATCACAGGGAGGGGGGCCATGCCGTCCGGTCCGGCGGCAAGATCGGCCAGATATTCGGTATGGCCCGGAAAGCGAAAGCCGGCGGAGTAGAGCACGGACTTGGCGATGGGGCAGGTCACCACGGCACTCGTTCGCCCGGCTCTGGTCTCCTCGACGGCCGTTCGGATCGCTTCGATGGTGGCGGCCGCGTTCCGGCTGTCGGGTGTTCCTGCTTCGACGGGTGCGAGACCGGGGATCGAAAGGCCGGGAAGGGCGGCCTCAAAGATGGAGAGGGCGGTCTCCGGTGTTGCAGGCACGATCGGAACATCGAGCCTCAACGCCTTCGCGCGCGCCGCCAGCGCCTTCAGGTCGCCCATGTACAGGAAGGCGGGAACGCCATGTTCCCGCCGTTTCGTCCAGGCCATCAGTGCGATATCGGGACCTATGCCGGCGGGATCGCCCTGGCTGAGCGCGAGCGGTTTCTCCGACGACATCGCACCCACAGCCCGCATCACTTCAGGACGACATTGGCTTTGGCGCGAAGTTCTTCCAGATACTTCTTGGCGTTCGGATCGACTTCGTTCTGCTTCCCGGGCTTCTTCAGGTCTTCTTCACGGAAAACGGCGGCAGCCGCAGCGTCGTCGCTGACTTCCCGCTTCGAGCAGATGGCGATGTATTCCACGCCGCGCGGCGTGACCTGCGTAGTCGTCGTGCCGCCCAGCGGAGCCTTCGTGATCGGCTCCTTCCAATTCTCCGGAAGCTCCGGCTCCAGGAAGCGCCCGAGATCCTTCACGGACACATCATGCATCGTCGCAGCAAAGGCAACGGCCTGGTCGCAGCCTGGGAACTTCTTGCGCGAGGCTTCTGCCTCCGCCTTGCGCTTGCCGAGGATATTGCGCTTGTTTTCCGGAACGACGAAGATGATTTGCTTGAGAATGTATTCGTTGACCTTGGGCCGGTTCGCGCCGCTCTTGGCAATGCGCGCGCCGATATCGCCCGCTGTCATCTTGTTGCTGTCGCCGAAACGGGCCTGGACGGCGCGTGGCCAGCTCATGGAAATGGCGATGAAGGACTTGAAGTGATCGACGGTAACGCCGGACTGCTTCATGATCTCGTTGAGCTTTTCCAGTGAAAGCTTGTTATTGGCGGCGAAGCGCGCATAGGCCGCGTCGACTTCGTCGCTGCTCACCGACGTTCCGGTTGACAGAACACCGATACGTTCGATGGCCTCGTCAACCAGCTGCTGGCGGGCAAGGCTGTTGAGATTTCCCTTGGCGCGCTGCAGGCGCAGGAAGTTCACGCGCTTGGCGACGTCGCCACTGGTGATCGGTGTACCGTTGACCACGGCCACGACCGTCGTGCTGCCGGCTGCTTCAGCAACCATCAAACCAGGTGCGACGGCCGGAGCAATCACGGACATTCCAAAGGCGATCGAAAGTGCGGCAACGGCCGCCTTGAAGCTCAACATTTCAAAATTTCCTTCCCGGGCAAGTCGCAGCTCACCAATGACTTGCAGCTCCATAACATGATGCTGCAGGTCATTCAAACTTCCGCAGTGGATAGTTTGGATTTTAGGCAAAGTCGCGGCGCGCCTGCGCCGCTTCTCAGAATGATGAGCTCGCGGCATCACCGACGCGGACGTCGCCGAGCGTACGGAATGTCAACCTTGCGCCGATCGCCCAGTCGCTGCCCGAATTGTTCGACGTGTCGCGCGTCGAGGTAAAGCCGATCGCGAAGATCGTGCATTCGTCCTCATAGCTCAGGCCGATCGTGGTGGAGTTCAGCAGCCGCTTGCGAAGATCGTAGTTGGCTGTGCCATAGAGCTTCCAGTAGTTCTTGAACTTCACGCTGTTGGTCAGGATGATCTGCTCGCGCGTTTCCGGGGTGCCGTATTCCGGCTGCGGGCCAATGCGCGAATAGGTGGCGGAGACGTTATAGGCTTGGCTTGAATAGCTGAGCGTCGAATCCAGCCGCGCGAGCTGGAAGTTTTCCTTCTTCAGGCGCACGCTTTCCGTCACCCCAAGACCGAAGGGCGTCTGCACGTTGACCATGCCGACATAGTCCGAGGCCCTCTTGTCGAGACCTGAATTCCAGCCCGCATAGACCAGGTCGGTTTGTGCAAACGAGTTGCGACCCGCAACCTGGAAGGATTCGCCGGCAATGGCATTGACCGAGTAGCCGCTGTCGAACGTGCCCTTGTAGCGCACCCCGAGATTGGCGCGTGTGCCGCCCTCGATCCGGTCGTAGCCGGAGAACTTGTCGCGGTCGAACAGATTAGTCGCATCGAATACGAAGCTCTGCGCGTCCTCGTTGGGCAGGCTGCCGGCCATCTGTTCGTCCGGACGAACGAAGATCTGCCCGACAGGCTCGATGACATGCTCGCTTCCGGGCATGGTGATCAGGAATGGATAGCTGACCTCCGTTCCGGCCGTGACCATGGTTCGCGTTTGCGCGACGCTGGAATTGAAGCTGCCGGCATAGGTGTAGGTGCCGCTCGACGGCGACTGCATGCCAACCTGGAAGGAGTCCGCCCGCGCGGCCAGAACCGGCGTAACGACGAGGCCGTCATCGGAAACGAATCGGCGGCGCCATTGTGCGTCGGCGCTCAAGCGGCTCATCTCGCCGCGCACGGCCGGGAAGCGCGTTGTCGTACCCGTTGTGTAGGCCGACAGTCCACGATTTGTCAGGTTGGTGAAATTCAGGTTGTAGCTCAATTCGCCGCCGACGACAGGCTTGTTGAGAACCGCGTTATAGTCCAGGACCGGATGCACGAAGGCCTGCTGGTACTCGGCCGTGTTCTTAGTATCCGCATCCTGAACATCGAAGTAATAGGATCGGACGTCGAAATAGTTTCGTTTGCCAAGACCTGTCAGATAAATCTGATTGGTGAAGGTCGACCCGTTGGCGCCCTTGATGCTGTAGGTTCTCGAGAAATTGTTGTCGGTCTGGGCCATCACATCCCAGCCGAAGGACCAGCGGGGGTTGATCTGGAATGCGCCCGTGCTGCGAACCATGGCGCGCTGCGTCTTGGTCGCATCGCTCGTCCCCGCCGCAAAGACCGATGGCTTCATCTGGCTGATGCCCGCCATCTGCAGCGTGTGCGTCCCGTTATCGAATCGCTGGCGCAGCTCGCCGGACAGGAGCAGGCCCTGGGTCGTGTAATAGGTCGGGCTGAACGTGAAGTCCGTGCTCGGGTTGATGACGTAGTAATAGGGGACGGTAGCCCCGAAGCCGAGATTTTGGGCCGAGCTGAAGGTCGGGAAGAGGAAGCCCGACTTCCGCTTCACGGTATGGTCCGGCACTTCGATGAAGGGCAGATAGGCAATCGGCATGCCGAACAGTTCAAGCCGCGTCCCTTCGAGACGGACGGTGTGCGTCTCGCCGTTTTCGATCACCTTGCGGGCCTTGACCTGCCACAGCGGCGCCTTCTCCGGATGGTCGGCGCAGGGTTTGCAGGCCGTGTAGACGCCGTTCTGCAGAACGAACACGGTCGAATTCACCCGTTGCCCGCTCTCCGCCGCGATATGGGTGTCATCCGTCGTCTCGATGCGCAGCGAATTGATGAAGCCCTGGCCGAAATCGTCGGTCACGTCCATCTTGTCTGCGTAGATCCTGTTGCCATCCGGCTCGACCACTTCGATCTTGCCGCTGGCGATCAATCGCCCTGACGCCTGATCATAGGTCACGTCATCCGCGACGAGCTTATGACCCTTGTAATTGATCTTCACGGCGCCGGTTGCCGTGACCTTCTTGTGGTCGCGGTCGTAAACCAGCTGGTTGGAAGATAGATAGAGCTTAGAATCGTCGTCGGCCTGCTGCTCGGGCAGGGGCAGGACGTTCTGTGCAAAGGATGAGCCCATGGCTGCAAAAAATGCGCATGCGGCCACGCCTGCAAGCAAGGCAGTTCTCACGGTCGAAACGATCGCGCCATTCATTACAGCCACTAGCCATCCTCTTGATGGAGCAGGATGGTTGCACCGATAGCCAGAGCCACAATGGCCGGTATCCAGGCCGCAACGAACGGAGGTACTACACCGCTGCTACCAAATGCTTTTGCAAGCATTGTCACCACATAAAGCATGAAGCCGGAAAGGATTCCACCCAGAATCAATCCCGGCGATTGCGAAAGCCGGCTGAATTTCAGCGAGACGGTGCCGGCAATCATCACCATGGCGATCAGGAAGACCGGCATGGACAAGAGCGAGTGATACTGCGTCTTGAGTGCATGCGTCGAAATCCCGAGCGCCTTGTTCGTCTCGATCTTGCGCGGAAGATCAAAGAAACCAACGGTTTCCGGCTGCGAAAGCTGCTCCTGGACGAACTCGCGTTTCAAATTGGTTTCCACTTGTACTGTCTTGAGACGCTTCGGCGGTTCACCCGGCCTCGTTTCCAGAACGTTGTTAAGCTGCCAGTAACCACGTTCCAAGATGGCTTGGTCCGCATCCTGTCTCAGGACGATATTTCCCTGTGGATCAAAGTGGAAAATCACCACACCGGAAAGCTCGGTCCCGTTCTCCCCGACGCTGCGCGCGCCGATGATCGCATCGTCGTTGCGGGTGATCTGCCTGAGCCACGGAACGCTTGCCGATTGCGCCGATGACGTCGCCCCGACCCGCGCCTCGATGCTGGTCGCCGTGCGCATGCCAAGAGCAGCAAGAGGATTGAGCACGGTCGTCACGAGGATGCCGGCGACCATGGCACCGAAGATGAAGGGTGCCATGAACTGCCACACGGAAATCCCGGCGGCGCGCGTGACCACCAGCTCGTATTTGCGGTTCAGCGCGACCAGGGTGATGATGGACGAAAACAGCACGACGAAAGGCGCGGTCTGCTGCAAGAGAAGCGGCAGGCGCAATGCCGTCAGCCAGAAGGCGTCCATCAGATGCGACTGGGACGAGTCCGGGATCTTGCTCGAGTTCTCGCTGAAATCGACCAGAAAGATGATGGCCGCAACGCCAAGGAAGAACCAGGCCAGCGTCTTCATGTAGCGCCCGAAGAAGTAGCGCCCGAGTGTCCAGGGAATCTGCATCGCTTAGCGCGCCCCCCGTTTAAAGAGAGGGAGCCTGCCGAATCCTGATCTTATCCACGTCGGCATGGCAAGCGTACGCGCGCTCAGGATCATGACGATGGATATGAACACGATGGCCAGCGGCATGAGATACAGCGGCAGGATGTAAGCCGAGGATTCGGCAATCTGGTTGGATATGTAATAGGCAACCCAGCGCAGCACGAATGCGATGGCAAGCGCCGAGATCACGGGATGCAGTCGAATCTCGCGCTGCGTCCGAGCCCGGCCGGCAATGAGGAAGGCGATCAGCCCGTAGACCAGCGGGAAGCTCCATTCCGTCAGGCGCCGGTGAAACTCAGCCGTATAATCTCCCTTGTTTTCCGCGTAGTCCCGGTCTTTCGGGTCCGGATGGAACAGGAAGGGCAGGTCACGGTCGATGGCGCGCAGGGTCATGCCGCCACGCGACTTGGTCAGCTGGGACAGGTCGAAGGCATAGGAAACGAACCTGACCACGGAAATATCGCCATTGGACGAGCGGCGGTCGACCTCGCCGTCATGCATGACGAGAGTGGTTCCAGTGTCGTCGATCGCGCCTTCCTTGGCATAATAGACCAGTTCCGAATCGGGATCGCGATAGTCCGCGACAAAAATCCCGCTCAACGTGCGGCCATGCAGGCGCTTCGAGATCTGCAGATAGAGGCCGTCGTCGATCTTGCGGAAGGTCTTTTCCTCGATCACGGACGAGAGAAGGTCCGCATAGACCGCCGCAATCATCTTTCGAGCCTGCACGCGCACCACCGGTTCGACAAAGTTGTCCACGGCGAAGGAAACTGCGCAGGCGCCGAGCGCCACGATCAGGACCGGCCGAAGCAGGCGTCTGCGCGGCATGCCGGCCGCATCGATCACGGCAAACTCCGAATCGGCGTTCATGGCCGAGAACGTCTGCGCCACGCCGATGACCACCCCGAAAGGAATGACCATCGGAATGATCGTCGGCAGGATCAGGCCCGCAAGCTGGAAGAAGGATGAGATCGACTGGCCGCTATCGGTGACAAGATTGACGCGCGCCAGCACCTGGACGATCCAGATCACGGCAAGCACAGGCAAGATCGACGCTATCGCCATCTTGACCACGCGCAGCGCTATATACCGTTCAATGAGCGTCATGCATTCTCTAGGCTCTGGGCCGTCCAGGCCGGAATCGGACCCTGTGCAGCGGTTGTCGTCAAATAGGTCCCCAACGCCCTGCTGTACACCCTCGGCGACCTCCCTTTTTTGCCTGGTCGCGAATGTGACAGACTCGCTTTAGCACGACGAGTGCGGCGAAAATAGAGTCAATCGGGTCGCCGTGCCATAGCGAGAAACGCTTATGCAATGTTGCTTTTCGCGTCATGTCGCCGCTCGTCCCATCCGAAGATGGCCGCCAGAAGCTCGAACACGACCACGGCCGAAAGCCATGCTAGAACGGCATCCGAGAGGAAGTGCCGTCCGAAAAAGACCCGCAACAGCGCCGTGGCTATCGAAAGCGTGAGAATGGGCCACAGAAGCCAGCGCCGCGCATGCGGCGGCATGAGCGCGAGCAGACAGAAAAGCCAGCCTCCGCTCGCCGCCTCGCCGGAAATGAATGAGCAGTTGGACGTGCAGGCGCCGGAAAAGCTCCCGGCCGGCACAAAAGGCAGTTGTCCCGAAAAGAGCGATGTGTCGGCGGGGCGGGGCCGGCCGGAATAGGCCTTGAGAAGCATGTTGACCAGGAGGCCGGCGTCCAGGATCCAGGCGCCGAGCGCCACAAGGCGGTTGCGCCGGCTGATCTCCGGCCAGTTCAGCCGCCTGTCGAACGCGGGAATCAGCAGTGATGCGATGAGCGCGATCGCCGCAACGACCGGAAGATAAAAGAGCACGACGCGGACAAAGACGAAGAACGGAATTTCGCCCAGCGCGAAGATGCCGCATTGCCCCGCCACCCCGCCCGGTGCGCATGCAGACGTGCTATAGAAAAGCCGCGAAAAGCCGATGTCGACCGCTGGAAAAAGCCGGAAAAACAGAAGAATCGCGAACCAGCAGCCGGTGAGGATCCAGAAGCTTCTGAATGGTTGATCCTGTCGCATCCTGGCCTTCCTTTCGCAAGGCCCGCTGTCTATCAACCCCCGTTTGCCCGATCAAGCGTCTTCGTCTCTTGCTTTTGAACGCCGAACCATGATGAAACGGGCCACCATGGAAATTGGCTTTCAGGAGGCGCAGGTGGCTGGCGAGATCGAGATCAAGGTACGGAAGTCCGCGGACGTAAAGGGCGGGACCGTCATCGTCCTCAAGGCCAAGGATGCGCCCGCGACGGCGGGAGCGCCCGAAATCGTGCCTGCCGATGTGCTGGAACGCGCCGAGAAGGCAGTGGATTTCAAGGCTTCACGCCTTTCCACATGTGTCATTCTCGCGCCGCACGGGTCTCCGGCCGATCGTCTCGTCGTGCTCGGCATGGGCGAGACGGCGGGGCTGACGGAAAACGACTGGCTCAACGCCGGTGGCGTGGCTGCCGCCGCGATCGGCAAGGCTGCCGATGTCACGATTTTCCTCGACATGCCCGGCGCCGCACCCGATGCCGCCATGCTGGCCCAGTTTGTGCTGGGTATCAGGCTGCGTGCATACAAGTTCGATCGTTACAAGGTCGCCACGAAGAAGGGCGACGATGAGAGCGCCGACCCGGCCAGGACGAAGGTCACGGTCGTGGCGGCAGCATCGGCCGACGCGAAGAAGACGCTCGCGGCGGCGGATGCGGTGGGAGATGGTGTCCTTCTCGCCCGCGACCTGGTCAACGAGCCGGCCAATGTCCTCGGCCCGGTTGAGTTTGCAGAGCATGCGCAGGCGCTTGCCAAGCTCGGTGTCACGGTGGAAGTTCTGACCGAAAAGGAGATGCGGAAGCTCGGCATGGGCGCGCTCCTGGCCGTGGGCCAGGGATCCGTCCGCCCGCCGCGTCTTGTGGTCATGCAGTGGCAGGGAGCCAAGGCGAGCGACCAGCCGGTCGCGTTCATCGGCAAGGGAGTCGTCTTCGACACCGGCGGCATTTCGATCAAACCGGCGGCCAGCATGGACGAGATGAAGGGCGACATGGGCGGCGCGGCCGCCGTGACCGGTCTCATGCATGCTCTCGCCGCCCGCAAGGCCAAGGTGAATGTGATCGGCATCATAGGCCTTGTCGAGAACATGCCCGACGGCAATGCCTATCGCCCGGGTGACGTCGTGACCTCGATGTCCGGCCAGACGATCGAAGTCCTGAACACGGATGCCGAAGGTCGCCTCGTGCTGTCCGACGCGCTGCATTATTGCAATGATCGCTTCAAGCCGAAGCTGATGATCAATCTGGCAACCTTGACAGGCGCGATCGGCGTGGCGCTGGGCCCACATCACGCGGGCCTCTTCTGCAACGACGACGTGCTGGCTGCAGCCTTGACGGATGCCGGCCTCAAGACGTCGGAGAAGCTGTGGCGCATGCCGCTCGGCAAGGAATATGACAAGATGATCGACAGCAAGATCGCCGACATGAAGAACACGGGCGGCCGGCAGGCGGGCGCCATCACGGCGGCGCAGTTTCTCAAGCGCTTCGTCGGCTCCACACCCTGGGCGCATCTCGACATCGCCTCGACCGCCATGGCTGCGCCGTCCACGGAGATCAACCATTCATGGGGCTCCGGTTTCGGCGTGCGCCTCCTGAATGCTTTCGTAGCCGACAATCACGAGGGCTGACCGCTGGCGGAAATCCTCTTCTATCATCTGACGGAATCGAAACTGGAGGAGGCGTTGCCGTCTCTGGTCGAAAAATCCGTGGCGCGGGGCTGGAAGGTGATCCTGCAATTCCCCGCAGAGCCGGTGCGCGATCAGATTGACGGCCATTTATGGACTTGGCGGGAGCAGAGCTTTCTGCCCCATGGCGTGGACGGCGGGGAATTCGACGCCCGCCAGCCGATCCTTCTGACGACCGGCGAGGGAAATCCGAACGGCGCCAATATCCGCTTTCTCTGTGCCGGCGCCGACATCGACAACGTTGCCGGCTATGAGCGCGTCGTCGTGATGTTCGACGGCCATGATAATGAACAACTGGAACGCGCGCGTGGACAGTGGCGTCGCTTTGCCGGGCCCGATAACCAGCTGACCTATTGGCAGCAGAACGGTGCCGGTGGCTGGGAGCGAAAGGCCTAGCGCCTCGCCCTGCGTCATTTTGTCGATTGTAGCATTCCCGACGGCTGCGACCGTGCAGTTGTCATGTTTCGTCCCCATATGTTGATCAGAGAATATCTGACCAGAAAAGGACGCGCACCATGTCTGAACTCATCGTCATCGGCTACAACAGCCAGGAACAGGCAGAAACGGCTCGTGAGGCTCTGTTCAAGCTTGCCAAGGAATATCTGATCGAGATCGAGGATGCCGTCGTGGCGACCTCCGAATCGGACGGACAGATCAAGCTGCACCAGATGGTCAATCTCTGGGCCATGGGAGCATCCGGCGGCGCATTCTGGGGTTTGCTGGCAGGCTTGGTTTTCCTCAATCCGCTGGTTGGCGTCGCCGCAGGCGCGGGCGCTGGCGCTCTGGCCGGTGCATTGTCGGATTATGGCATCAACGATGGCTTCATGAAGGACGTGTCCTCGATCCTGCAGCCTGGCCAGGCGGCCCTTTTCATCTCGGCCAAGCGAGCAACCTCCGACCGTGTCGTTGAGGAGATGAGCAAGCATGGTGGCCGCATCCTGCGCACCAATCTTGATCGCAGCCAGGAGCAGGCGCTGCGCGATGCCTTCGAGAATGCGCGTCGGGCGGTCATTGCGCAGGAAGCGTCTGCCACAACGGAAAAGCCGGCCGATCAGCCGGCTTGATCTGGAGCGACGCGCCAGGCAATTGCGAACCTGCGGCGGGCCGCCGAGACCCGCTGTCAGTGTTCGTTGGACGCGATCAGACCGCCTTGGGGAACCCGGCTGCGATTGTAGCGCAGCGTCACGACGCTGTAGCCCTCGTCTTCCAGCCGCGAGAGGAGCAGCGGCAGCATGGCCACCGTGCGGGCATGGATATCGTGCATCAGGATGATACCTTTGCGTTGATGGTGGATCACGGCCATCGTCCGCTCCAGCACCGCATTCGGGCTGCTCTTGAAATAGTCCTTCGAGTCGATGTTGACGTCCATGACCACGGTGCCGCGATTGGCGAGCGCCGAGCGGATTTTTCGCGTGTCGGCAAGATAGGGGAAGCGGAAGAAGCCGACCGGCGCATCCACTGCGTCGCTGACCGCGTGCTCGCCCTTGTCGATCTCGGCCATCGCTGTCTCGAAATTCAACGCCGCGAGGTTCTTGTGGCTGAACGTATGGCTGCCGATGGAGTGGCCGCGCCGCACGACGTCGCGGGCGATTTCCGGATGACTGCGCGCCATCTGCCCCACCATCATGAAGCTGGCCTTGACGTGGAAACGGTCCAGCACGTCCAGGATCTGTTCCGTCTTGCCCGGCATCGGCCCATCATCGAAGGTCAGGATCAGTTCCTTGTCCTGTAGCCGGATGTCGGAGATGGACCCGACCGAGAGGGTTCGACCTGCCAGCCCTCCGCTGGAAAATATGCTTCTCGAGCGGGTGGGCGATTCCGGCTTCATCCAGGCGGTCGGCTCCATCTTCACGGGCTCATTGGCCCCGAGGTGACGACGTTCGCCCTCGGCCGGCGCGTAGGAGGATTTCAGCGAAGGTCCGCCGTCCTTTTCCGATTTCGTGGTGTTGCAGCCGGCTAGCAGGAGGCAGGACAGCGCGGCGGCAAGTAAGGGCTTAAACGGCATGAAAGAATCGCTCGGAAGAAATCGGAGGAGGTATGTCCGATCATTCGGCGATTATGGTTAATCATTCGTTGCAGCGGTCCCGGGAATGCGGAATATTACGCGAGTTGCTTCTGGAGAGGGCCATGGCAGCGCCTGCGCTTCAGATGCCGGCAGAATGACGTTTACGTGGCTCCCTGTCACTGATCAGGCGCCACCGATCTCTTCCAGCTCGGTTGAAAGTGCCAGCCATTCCTCTTCGCTGGCCTCCAGCTTCTTCTGCGCATTTGCCCGCGCGGTCGTCAGGTCCGCAGCCCGGTTGGGGTTCTTGGCGTAAATCTCGGGGTCGGAAAGCTCGGTATCGATGCCTTGAATCAATCTCTCAATCCGGTCGATCAAGCTCTGGATTTCATCGATCTTTTTCTTCAGCGCGATCGGATTGGAACGCTTCTGCGCCGGCGCCTTTTCAGCCTGCGGGACGGAGGTGGCCGTGCTCTCCTTTCTCTGCGACGCCTTGCCCGCTGAAACCACGAGATCGCGATATTCTTCGAGATCGCCCTCGAACACCTTCACCGTGCCGTCGCGCACCAGCCAGAGCCGGTCCACCGTCGCCTCGATCAGGTGGCGGTCGTGCGAGATCAGGATGACCGCGCCGGTATAATCGTTCAGCGCTTCGATCAGCGCGCGGCGGCTGTCGATGTCGAGATGGTTTGTCGGTTCGTCGAGGATCAGCAGGTTCGGCGCGTGGAAGGCGGAAAGGCCCATGAGCAGCCGCGCCTTCTCGCCACCGGAAAGGTCCTTGGCGGCCGTATCCATCTTCTCCGTCGGCAGGCCCATCTGCGCGACGCGCGAACGGACCTTGGCTTCCGGCTCCAGCGGCATCAGCTTGCGCACATGATCCACCGCGCTCTGTTCGGGTACGAGATCGTCGAGCTGGTGCTGGGCGAAGAAGCCGATCTTCAGGTTCGGCGCCAGCGTCACCCGCCCGGCTTCGGCTTTCAGCCTGCCCGAAATGAATTTGGCGAAGGTCGACTTGCCGTTACCGTTCGAGCCGAGCAGCGCGATGCGGTCGTCGGTGTCGATGCGCAGGTTGAGGTTTTTCAGGATCGGCTTGCCCGGCTCGTAACCGACCGCGCCCTTTTCGACATGGACGATCGGAGAGGCGGCTTCCTTCTCCGGATCTGGAAACTTGAAGCCCGCCACATGCTCGTGCACGACGGCTGCGACCGTTCCCATCCGCTCCAGCGCCTTGACGCGGCTCTGCGCCTGCTTGGCCTTCGTCGCCTTGGCCTTGAAGCGGTCGATGAAGCTCTGCAGATGCTTGCGCGCCGCCTCGTTCTTGGCCCGCGCCTTCATCTGAAGCTCGTCGGCCTCGGCCTTCTGCCGCTCGAATTGGTCATAGGAGCCGCGATAGAAGGTGAGCTTCTTCTGGTCCAGATGCACGATCGAGTTGACCGCGGAGTTCAGCAGATCGCGGTCGTGGCTGATGATGATGACCGTGTGCGGATAGCGCTTGATATAGTCCTCGAGCCAGAGCGTGCCTTCAAGGTCGAGATAGTTGGTCGGCTCGTCGAGCAGCAGCAGGTCCGGTTCGGAAAACAGCACGGCCGCCAGCGCCACACGCATCCGCCAGCCACCGGAAAAGCTCTTCGCCGGCCGCTTCTGCGCCTCGTCGTCGAAGCCGAGACCGGCAAGAATGGAGGCCGCGCGGGCTTCCGCCGAATAGGCGTCGATATCGGCAAGCCGCACCTGGATCTCGGCGATGCGATGCGGGTCGGTGGCGGTTTCCGCCTCCTTCATCAGCGCAGCACGCTCCTTGTCGGCGGCCATGACGATCTCGATCAGCGCGTCGTCAGTCCCCGGCGCTTCCTGCGCCACCTGACCGATCCGCGCGCCCTTGGGATAATTGACCGTGCCGGCCTCCGGCGACATGTCGCCCGTGATGATCTTGAAGAGCGTGGATTTGCCCGCGCCATTGCGCCCGACAAGCCCCGCCTTGAACCCGGAGGGCAAGGTCAGCGACGCATCGTCAATGAGAAGACGCCCGGCAATGCGGGCCGTGAGGCCTGAGATCGTGATCATGATGGCGGGTTTAATGGCCGACGTTGGCGGGGATGGCAAGGGGGAGGGCCGTTGAAGAGCGGACAAAAGCGGGTAACGTGATTGACTGCAGGCGCGAGTCGATCAGTGCGCGCGAAGGAGACGCTCATGGACATCTACGCACTCGGCGCGGCCGTCATCGCAGGCTTTGTCTACGGGATCACGCCGGGGCCCGGTGTGCTCGCCGTCTTCGGCATCGGCGCGGATCAGGGCAGGCGCTCGGCGGCGGCGTTCCTCACGGGGCATCTCGCGGGCGATGTCGTGTGGTCGACGCTTGCGCTGGTCTCCATCGTCGGCGCAACGGTCATCGGCTCGACATTCTTCGATATCCTGGGTCTGATCAGCGGTGCCTATCTCTTCTGGCTCGGCTGGCGCGCCGTCACCGTCAAGCGCCGCTCGGAGGAAGACATGAGCGCCGCGCGCATCCGCCGTCCCATGCTGCATGGCCTGACTTTCGGGCTGACCAATCCGAAATCCTATCCGGTCGCGGTGGCGACGCTGACGGCACTACTCTCCGCCAAGGCCGGCCTGCTGACCTTCGCCATGCTGCCGGCGCTGGTGGCGGCAACCTTTGTCGGCGGTCTCTTCGCCTATCTTATCCTGATCGGCATCGTCGGCATGTCCGCGATCCGCCGGCTCTATCGGCGGCATGAACTCTGGGTGACGCGGCTCAGCGGCATCATGTTCATCGGCTTCGCCGTCCATGCGATCATGCACGCCGCGCCAGGACTGATGAACGCGCGCAAGGCATGAGGCCACTCGTTCACTCTTGAACAGTCGCGCGATTCGGGGCATGTTGTCCGCAACATACCGGGTAGTATGTTCTGGAGGTGCCGCCCATGTCCCTGATCGTCGATCGCCGCAATATCGATTTCCTCCTCTATGAGTTTCTGGAGGTCGAGACGCTCTTTGCGACGGAACGCTATGCCGCGCATGACCGCGCCGGCGTGAGCGCGATGCTCGATAGCGCCGAGGCGATTGCCGAGAAGCATTTCCAGCCGATTGCGGCCAAGCTTGACGCCAATGAGCCGAAGGTGGTCGATGGCAAGGTGGAGATCATTCCGGGCGTCAGGGAGGCCTTGCAGGCCTTTGCGGCGGCCGGCTTTTTCGCCACGGTTTTCGACGAGGCGGATGGCGGGTTGCAATTGCCGATGTCCGTGCATCTTCTGGCCGCCGGCATCTTCCAGGTCGCCAATCAGCCGATCGCCAATTATGCCTTTCTGACCATCGGCAACGCCAACATGCTGCGCGCCTTCGGGACTGAGGCGCAGATCGCCCGCTATCTGCCACCGATGCTGGAAGGCCGCTGGTTTGGCACGATGTGCCTCTCCGAACCGCAGGCCGGATCCTCGCTCTCCGACATCACCTGCAAGGCCGAACCTTTAGGCGACGGCACCTATCGTCTCTCCGGCTCCAAGATGTGGATCTCCGGTGGCGACCATGAACTGGCCGAAAACATCGTCCACATGGTGCTGGCGAAGATCCCCGGTGGCTCGGCGGGCGTGAAGGGCATCTCGCTCTTCCTCGTGCCGAAAACCCGCGTGAATGAAGATGGCAGCCTTGGCGCCTCCAACCATATCGGCCTCGGTGGCCTGAACCACAAGATGGGCCAGCGCGGCACGACCAATTGCCTGCTCAACTTCTCCGACGGCGGCGACACGATCGGCACGCTGGTGGGCACTGAGGGGCAGGGGCTCGCCTGCATGTTCCACATGATGAACGAAGCCCGTCTCGGTGTCGGCCACACGGCCGTCATGGCGGGGCTCGGCGGCTATCTCTTCTCGCTCAATTACGCCCGCGAGCGGCTCCAAGGCCGCCATCCGCAGGACAAGAACCCGGCCTCGCCGCAGGTGCCGATTATCGAGCATGCCGATATCCGCCGCATGCTGCTGGCCCAGAAGGCTGCTGTCGAAGGCGCGATGGCGCTGACCGCCTATTGCGCCCATCTGACCGATCTGGAGAAGGTTGAAGCTGATACGGAGAAGCGGGCGAACCTGCATCTTCTCCTCGAAATCCTCACCCCTGTCGCCAAAAGCTGGCCTTCAGAACACTGCCTTGAAGCCAACAAATGGGCGATCCAGATCCTTGGGGGCTATGGCTATACCCGCGATTTCCCGGTCGAGCGCTACTATCGCGACAATCGGCTCAACCACATTCATGAAGGCACATACGGCATTCAGGCTCTGGACCTGTTGGGCCGCAAGGTGCGGATGAAGGACGGTGCGGCGCTGAAGATCTTGCTCGGCGAAGTCACCGCGACTGCGAAGGCAGCCGCCTCGACAGGATTGGCGGAAGAGGCCACAGCGTTGCAAGCCGCCATCGGCGCGCTCGGCGCGGCCCTTCAGGCCGTCGGCGCGGCCAGCGACGCCAATCGCGGCCTCGCCAACGCCACGCTCTTCCTCAATTCCTTCGGTCATGTCGTGATCGCTTGGCTCTGGCTAAAGCAGGCGCTGATCGCCGAAACGGCTTTGGCCGATGGCGCTGTGGAAGGGGCGGAAGGCATCTTCTATCGCGGCAAGCTGGGCGCTTGCCGCTATTTCTTCCGCTACGAGCTTCCGAAGGTTCACGCCGAACTGGCGCTGGTAGCGTCGCTGGATACGACATGTCTGGATTTCGTGGGAGAGGATTTTGGCGAGGTGTGAGCGGGGCTGTCAGCCCTCGAATTTCGCGGCCAATACGTCCTGCGCACCGTGCAACACCCTCAAGATGACGATCCGGTCCGGCAAGGAACGATAATAGATGCAGCGCTGCCGATATGGCAGCCCTCTGAGACCGGGCAGAATATGGTCGCGCGGCGAGCCGGTGAAATCGACCTCTGCGATCCAGGCGATCTTTCTGGTCAGGTCCGCAAGAAACGCTTCCGCGTCTCTGGGACTGGATTGTGCAATAAAGTCGCGCATCTCCGAGAGATCCCGGAGCGCCAGTGGTGCAACGATCAGCCGCTTACTAGCTGTCATGCCGGCTTTTCATCACTGTCTTGAGAAGGTCGTCGGCTCCTGTGAACTCGATACCTTTGCCATCTGCAATCTCGCGATCCGCTGCGCTGATCTGCTCCCGCAGCTTTTGCATCTCCGCCTCGTAATCCGCCAGCATCCTGATCCCCGCGCGAACCACCTCGGTCTCGGTCGAAAACCGCCCGCTCTTCACCAGATCGGCGATCATGCCGTCATAGGTGTCGCCCAGGGAAAATGTCTTTGCACGCGCCATGTCGATCTCCCGCCCGATATTGGAATATCCAATACTTTTACAATATCGGGCCCGCTATTTCCAGCGCTGCCCTTCCTCTGTACGCTGGTAATAGATGAGATCCAGCGCGAGCGACGGCTTGCCGAGGGTGGTGAGGATCATGTGGGCCTGACCGCGATGATGGGTCTGGTGGTTGAAGACATGCGCCAGCGCCGGGCCGAGCTTCTGCGTGACGGATTGCGGCGAGGTCATCGGCGTATAGGTGAAGTCGCCCTTGATGGCGTCCTCGCTCAATCCCGCAACCCAGCCGGTGATCCGCTCGTCCTCTGCCTTTCTTGCCGCATGCAGCGGAACGAATTCGGCGAAGAGATTTTCATTGAGGCGTGCCGGTACTGAGCCTTCGCCGGTGAACCGGTGGAGCCAGAGGCGGTCGGCGACCAGCAGATGGTTCAGGGTCGCCATCAGCGATCCGAAGAAGGCGCCTGTCGGCTGGTTGAATTCTTCGCGGGTCAGCTTTGCAGTCTCTGCATAGAGAACCGCGTTTGCCCATCGGTTGTAGTGCGCGAACATATTGAAATGTTGGAGCATTCCTGTTCCTCCCTTTGCCTGTTCCGATCCTGAACCGAAGAGATCCAGCTGTCACCCCCACCGCCATGACAATTGATGATTGGACCATCATGGCATTTTATTATCAAAACAAAACAATATCCCCTTGGAGTGAAACATGTCCCTGATCCTGTACGGCCTTTGCGGCGAAGATCCGTCCGTCCATTTCTCGCCTCACGTCTGGAAGGTCATCATGGCGCTAAAGCACAAGGGGTTGGATTACGAGTTGCGCCCGGTGCCGTTCACCGAAATCCCGAAGCTCGAGAATGGCTTCTCTCCGACCGTACCGATCCTGAGAGATGGCGATAAGCTCGTGCGCGACAGCTTCGACATCGCGCTCTATCTGGAGGATGCCTATCCGGATCTGCCGAGCCTGTTCAAGGGCGATGGCGGCCGCGCGATGGCACGTTTCGTCGAGGGCTTCAGCCAGACGGTGCTTCATCCTGCCATCACAAAGATCGCTGTCGCCGATATTCACAATCTGCTGGCCCCGACGGATCGTGTCTATTTCCGCAAGACCCGCGAGGCGCGGCTGAGCCAGACAATGGAAGAACTCGCGTCCAACCGCTTCACCGAGGCTGCGGAGTTTCCGCGCAAGCTCGAACCCATTCGCCATACGCTGAAGTTTCAGCCCTGGCTCGGCGGCGATGGCCCACTTTTCGCCGACTACATCCTCTTCGGCGCGTTTCAGTGGGCCCGTGTTACGGCTTCTGTCGACATCTTGAAGGCAGACGATCCGGTCAAGGTGTGGTTCGAGCGCTGCCTAGACCTCCACGGTGGTATCGGCCGCAGCGTCAGAGCGGCGGCCTGACGGCCTTCCTGATCGCGTTCCTTGTGTCCCCCCTTGTTTTGAAGGCGGAAGGCGGGTATTGAGCGGCCCAAATTCCCTATAAAACCCAAGGAATAAGAGACATGGCAATTGAACGTACCTTCTCGATGATCAAGCCGGACGCCACCAAGCGCAACCTGACCGGCGCCATCACCAAGATGCTCGAAGATGCTGGCCTGCGCGTCGTCGCTTCCAAGCGCGTCTGGATGAGCAAGCGTCAGGCTGAAGGCTTCTACGCCGTTCACAAGGATCGCCCCTTCTTCGGCGAACTGGTTGAAGGCATGACGTCGGGCCCGACCGTCGTTCAGGTTCTGGAAGGCGAAAACGCCATCCTGAAGAACCGCGAAGTCATGGGCGCCACCAACCCGGCTAACGCCGCCGAAGGCACGATCCGCAAGGTTCATGCGCTCTCGATCGGCGAAAACTCGGTTCACGGTTCGGATGCTCCGGAAACCGCTGCCGAAGAAATTGCTTACTGGTTCTCGGGCACCGAAATCGTCGGCTGATTGCCGGATTTCGAAGTGTTTTTTGAAACGCCGCGGCCAGTCCGCGGCGTTTTCGCGTTCAGGCCTTGGGGCAGTCGGTGTCGGGGCTGAAATCCGGTACGCCGCCCTTCACGAACACCTTCGGGTTCGGATCGTAGGCCGGACCGACGACGATCGAATTCTTCGGCAGGATTGTCTCGTCCAGAGAGGAAATGACTGTCGTCTCGATGGTCTGGATCTTCCTCTCGTCCGGACCGAACAGGCTGACGACCACCTTGTAGGGCCTGTCCTTGACCACGCAGCGGAGCGGTGGGCTTTCCAGCGTCAACTTCTCCCAGAAGGGAAACATCTTCTGCGTGATCTTCAGGGGCTCCCCGCCTGCAGGATTTTCAAAGCTCGCCTCGACATAGCTGCCATCCGGGATCTTGCCCTGGAAATTGAATGCGAGATTGTAGGTCGCCTTCGAAACCCGATAGTTGAAGATGAAGAGCTTGCCGCTGAGCTTCAGCGGCTCCGTCTCGTCACCACGCTGGCAGCCGCTCAGCGTCAGTATGGCCACCAGCGGCAAAATCAGAAGCGTCTTCATGTCGTTTCGATCCCCTGTTTCTTCCTGTGATAATGCAGCCTTGCCTTCACGCGATTGCCGCAAACGGCCATGTCGCACCAGGCGCGGCTCCTATTCTTGCTCCGATCCAGAAACAGCCATTCGCAGTTGGGGCAGATCTTCAGCGCGCCGCCGCGCTGCGGCGAGATGAGCCTCAGCGCCGACATCGCCGTCTCGAAATCGACATCGCCTGTTTCGCCGGCCCGAAGCGCCAACGCGATCTGCTCCAGCAGGTCGGCAAGGAGCAGGGGGGAAGGCTTGCCGGACGCCTCCGCGCGAAAATGCGCGTCGATGGCTTCTCGCAGGCGGATCAGGCCGGCAATCCGGGCAGACGGCAACGGCTTCAGCGCCCGATCCTGCAGATCCGCGCAAAGCCGCGTTGCCGCCTCCGGAAAGGCTTCGAGATTGGCCTGATCGGCAAAGCGATCGACCGAGCGGGCGGGGTCGAACCGCAAAATGACGCTATTGGCGACATCGAGCGCGAGTGCGCCACCGGAAAAGCGATGAGGGGTCCAGGAAAAGCTCATGACCTATTATAACTGGTAAAAGCATTTTTACCAGTTATAATAATAGGGCAATGGGAGAGATCGGTGGGCTATATTCTTCAGCAGGCGGTTAACAGCGTTCCGGTCGCCGCGCTCTATGCGCTGCTGGCCTTTGCCTATTCGATCGCCTTTGCCGTCACCCGTCGTGCCGATATCACGGTCGGCGCGCTTTTCGCGTTCTCGGGCCAGATATTCGCCCTTTTCTTTTACATCGCCTGGCAGCGCTACTGGTTGATCCTCGAACTCTGTCTGGCAGGCGGCGCAATCGCCGCATTCCTCTACACGGGCGTCGCTGCCACCCTGATTGGCCGCCATGTGCTGCGGCCGCTGACTCGCTCCGAACCGCATGCCGTCATCGTGGGCGGGTTTGCCGTCATGATCGTACTGATGGAAGTCGCGCGGCTCGCGTCCGAAACCCGTTCCATCTGGCTACCGCCGCTCCTGAAGACACCGGTAACGTTTCTCGTCGTAGACAATTTCGCGGTGACGCTGACGCAAATGCAGGTGCTGAACGTCGCGTTCATGCTGGTGACTCTGGCGCTGCTCACACTCTGGCTGACGCATGCCGCCTGGGGCCGGCGTTGGAAAGCCGTGCGCGACGATCCTCTCGCCGCAGAGCTTCTGGGCGTTGATAGCCGCTCGGTCTTTATCCAGGCCTATGTCGGCGCGGCTTTGATCGCCACGTTTGCCGGCGTGCTTATGACCGCCTATTACGGCACGATGGATTTCGGGGCAGGGCTGATGTTCGGGCTGAAAGTCGTGATGCTCGGTGCTCTGGGCGGCTATGCCTCGCCCCTGAAATCAGCCGCTGGAGGCGCGATCCTCGGCTTGGCCGAAACCATGTGGACGGCGTTCGGGCCGCTGGCCCTGCGCGATATCGTCATATTTTCGGCACTGGTCTATATTCTGGTCATGACCCGGAGCGAGAGGCGGACAGCCGAAGTCGGCAACTAGAAGCCTGCGCATGAAGGGGGTAGCGACTTGCGCGCGAATATGCACTGGTCGAGCTATTGCACGGTGCAAGGCTTCCGCAATGTGCTACTCTCACGCGGCTGACGAGCGGGAATAGAGGAGGCGTTCATGCTCGAAACTGCGCTTCTGGAGGATGGGCAGGGCAAGCCGCTGTTGAGCGGCAAGCTGAACGATTCGCGCGAGTGGTCTGCCGTCAACGCGTTCTGCAATCGCACTTACATGCCGCTTTCGACGCGTCCGCTGACGCGCGGCATGGACCCGAACGCGACGATGCGCATGCTGAAAATCGGGCAGATCACCTTCAGTCGCTTCTGTTTCGGCACCCCGACTCGTGCCGATGATTTTGATCCTACCTCCGGCAACATCATTGTCGTCAACACGTTGCGCGGCACCGTACGCCACCCGCTTCTGGGTAACGATGCCTTCGACAGCCGGCCCGGCGACAGCTATGTGGTCGATTGCAGCCGGACCGACTATTGGAATATTGCGGACGGCCACGATCTTCAGCTCAATCTGACCATACCGCATAAGCTGATGGAAGAGACGGCCGCGCGTTGGTACGGATTCGTGCCCGGCGACGACCTCTGGAAGAAGCGGCTGGTCTTCGGCGTCGGCCATTCTGCCTGGCTGTCGCTGCTCGATTATGCCACGCGCTCGCTCGATGCGCGCCATGACGCAGTCCCCAACCCGCTGATCGAACGCCGCATCGAGGAGACGATCTGCCTCGAGCTGCTTCGCAATTGGGCCGACAGCGCCGGACTGCATCTGGAGTCCGGCGCTCGGTCTGCCGCGCCCTATTATGTCCGCGAAGCCGAGCGGATCATGACAGAGCACGCTGCCGAAGCGTTGAGCATTCTCGAGATTGCCGAAAGGATCGGTGTCAGCGCTCGATCGCTTTCGCAGGGGTTCAAGCGCTTTCGCGGCCAGACGCCGCATGCATTCCATACGCGGCAACGCCTGCGGTCGCTGCATGACGCATTGCTTTGCGCCGCGCCGGGGGAAAATGTGACCTCCATCGCCCGTGCCCGAGGTTTCATCAATCTAGGGGTTCTCGCTGCTGCTTATCGCAAACAGTTCGGCGAGAGCCCGGCAGAGACCTTGCGGAACAGACCCGCATTGGCCTGACGCCGCCAGCCGCGAAGGTGAGACTTCGTGTGTCGTCGCTATTGGTGGCGCAATCAGTTTTTCGCGCTGCAGCATCGAATGGTTCCGTTTTGGAGAGTCGTTTTCCCGAACCGAATGCGGCCTCCGGATTCGACTATAGGCGCTCCCCATGGCGCGGCGCTATCTCTTTTCCTTGCCAATATAGGTGACGGAGCCGCTGAGGTTTCGTTGCTGCGACGCCAGCAGGCAAGGAGGAGAAGCCCCATGAAAGCGCTCGTATATCAGGGTCCCGGCAAGAAAGACTGGATCGAGAGAGAAAAGCCCGCCATCCAGAAGCCGACCGATGTTATCGTCAAGGTCTCGAAGACCACCATCTGCGGCACCGATCTGCACATCCTCAAAGGAGACGTGCCGACCGTGGACGTGGGACGCATCCTCGGTCACGAAGGCGTCGGCGTCGTGGAGGAGGTCGGCTCTGCCATTCGCAATTTCAAGAAGGGTGACGCAGTCCTCATCTCGTGCATCACGTCCTGCGGTTCCTGCCCGAACTGCAAGCGTCAGCTCTACGCACATTGCGACGATGGCGGCTGGATTCTCGGCCATCGCATCGATGGAACCCAGGCCGAATATGTCCGCATTCCCCACGGCGACAACTCGCTCTATCCGATCCCGGCAGGGGCTGACGAAGAGGCACTGGTCATGCTCTCCGATATCCTGCCCACGGGGCTCGAGATCGGCGTTCAGTCGGGGGGCGTCAAGCCGGGCGATACCATCGCCATCGTTGGTGCCGGCCCCGTTGGCATGTCTGCGCTCCTGACGGCGCAATTCTATTCGCCAAGCCGTATCATCATGGTCGACATGGACCCGGCGCGATTGGCGCTGGCGCGCCAGTTCGGCGCGACAGACACCGTTCAGGTCGGGGAGGCGGATGCCGCCGCAACCATCCTCCAAATGACCGGGGGGCAGGGCGTCGATGTCGCGATCGAGGCCGTGGGCGTCCCGGCGACATTCGACATCTGCCAGAAAATCGTCATGCCTGGCGGCAGGCTCGCCAATGTCGGAGTGCACGGCAAGCCCGTCGATCTGCATATCGAGGATCTCTGGATCAAGAATATTAATATCTCGATGGGGTTGGTCTGCACCAGCACGACGCCGATGCTGCTGAAGACCGTGCAGGCGGGCAAGGTCGATCCGAAGAAGCTCATCACCCACCGCTTCGGCCTGAACGAAATCCTCGACGCGTACGAAGTTTTCGGCAACGCTGCGCGGGAAAAGGCCATGAAAGTGATTATAGCGGCCTGATCAGAATCAGCCTCCCAAGGCTGCCCCGGATGAGGCTTGACCTTGTCCGGGGCTCGAAACGGCCCTGATTCGTCACACCGTCTCTGGCAGCCGCCAGTCGATTTCCGTCATCTCGTGGTCGCGCAGGAAGGCATTGGCTTTCGAGAATGGCTTGCTGCCGAAGAAGCCGTTATGCGCAGAAAGCGGCGAGGGGTGAGGTGACTTGATGACCAGATGACGCCTGGCGTTCACAAAGGCCGCCTTCTTTTGCGCATAGGAGCCCCAGAGAATGAAGACGACCGGATGCGGCAACTCGTTGACCTGCCGGATCACGGCATCGGTAAACTTCTCCCAGCCCTGTCCCTGATGCGAGGCAGCCTGTCCGCGCTCCACCGTCAGCACGCTGTTGAGGAGCAGCACGCCCTGTTTGGCCCAGCTTTCGAGGAAGCCGTGGCGGGGCGGCACGATACCGAGATCGCTTTCCATTTCCTTGTAGATATTGACGAGCGACGGCGGGATGCGAACGCCCGGCTGAACGGAGAAGCAAAGCCCGTGCGCCTGACCGTCGCCATGATAGGGATCCTGTCCCAAAATGACGACCTTGACCTTGTCGAGCGGCGTGAGATCCAGCGCCCGGAAATATTCCGAACCCTTGGGGAATATCCACTTCCCGGCCTCTTTCTCGGCCTTCAGGAAATCCTTTAGTTGCGCCATGTAGGAACTGGCGAATTCGCCGGCGAGCGCCGCCTTCCAGCTTTCCTCCAGCCGCACCCCTTCGCTCATTTGCTCACCCATTTGTCGCGCGCCGAATCGTCCTCGTCCTTGGCGGCGACCCATTCACCGCGCGAGCCATCGGCATTGTGTTCCTTCTTCCAGAAGGGCGCGGCGGTCTTCAGGAAATCCATCACATAGTTCGCGCCGTCGAACGCGGCTTGCCGGTGCGAGGCGGTGGCGCTGACCAGCACGATCCTCTCGCCCGGCATGATCTTGCCGTAACGATGGATCACGGACAGCCCGATGAGCGAGAAGCGGCCGACAGCATCCTCGGCAATCCGCTGCAGTTCGGCCTCGGCCATACCGGGATAATGTTCGAGTTCGAGTGCCGAAAGCCTGCCGCCCTCGTCGCGACAGAAGCCGGTGAACTGCACCAGCGCACCAACGCCGGGACGATCTTCTGTGAGGCGGGCAGCCTCTACGGCCGGATCGAAATCCTCACGCTGGACGGCGATGTGCAGCGTTAGCGACATCAGGTTCAGCCTCCGGTCATGGGCGGGAAAATCCCGATTTCGCGCACGCCGGCGATCTTCTCCGAATGATGCGCATGTTCCTGGTTGAGCGCCACGCGGATCGCCTCGGGAAACTTCAGCGCCTCGTCGTACTCTTCGCCCAGCGTCTTCAGGTAGGCCAGCAGATCACCCACGGTCGTGACTTCCGCCGGCAGATCCAGTTCTTCCTCGCCCTTGGCGATCTTCTCGCGCACCCAGGCGAAATAGACGATCTTCACGGTCATTCTTCATCCACCACATGCTTCAAGCCGGCGCGGAAGTAATCGTAGCCGGTGTAAATGGTAATGAGTGCGGCTGCCCACAGCAGCACGATCCCAACCAGCGTCGTGTGCGGCACATAGCTGTCACCCGCAGGCCCGACGATGAGGAAGCCGATGGAGACCATCTGGATCGTCGTCTTCCATTTGGCGATACGGGTGACCGGCACCGACACCTTGAGCGCGGCGAGATATTCCCGCAGTCCCGAAACGAGGATTTCGCGGCACAGGATGATGATCGCGGCCCAGAGCGACCAGCCGGCAATTGTCCCGTCCGCAGCCATGAGAAGCAGCACGGAAGAGACAAGCAGCTTGTCGGCAATCGGATCCAGCATTCGGCCGATATTGGACGTCTGCTTCCAGATGCGGGCAAGATAGCCATCGAAAAAGTCCGTGACCGACGCGGCTGCGAATAGCCAGAAGGCTGTCCAGCGCGCAAAGTTCGTCGCATGGAGGTGCCCTTCGATGAAGAAGCACAGCACGATCAATGGGACCGTCACGATACGGGCATAGGTGAGCAGATTGGGAATGTTATAGGCGCGGGATGCCATGGTCGCGTTGAGCCTGTTCAGTTTGTAGGCATAAAAGAAGCCCTCGCGACTCAAAGGTCAACGCCGGGCCCGGCTTATCTCATGAAATATTAGTGAAATCGGAGCGTTCCGTGGCAGGCGCGACAAAAATAAGTTGAGCCGCGCCAGAAGCCGGGCTCCGTCAGCCCGGGCCCTCGTGAAAGTGATTGTAAACGAGCCGGGCAACCGATTCGGATATCCCTTCCACTGTCATCAGGTCCGAAACCCCGGCGCGCGACACGGCCTTTGCCGTCCCGAAATGCTGGAGCAGCGCGCGTTTGCGCTGCGGCCCGATGCCGGCGATCTCGTCCAGCGGGTTCTTGACCATCTCCCTCTTGCGCCGCGCGCGGTGCGAGCCAATGGCAAAGCGGTGCGCCTCGTCGCGCATGCGCTGGATGAAATAGAGAACCGGATCGCGCGGCGGCAGCGAAAAATCCGGACGCCCCGCCGCGAAGAATCGCTCGCGTCCCGCATCGCGGTCGACACCCTTGGCGACGCCGATGGCGGTGACGGCATTGGTGATGCCGAGTTCTTCCAGGATCGCGCGCACAGCCGTCATCTGTCCCTGGCCCCCGTCGATGAGGATGACATCGGGCCATGCCGGAAAACCGCGATCCGCCGCATCCGCATCCGCGCTCGCAGGCTGCGTCCGGTCCGGAATGCCTTCTTCCTTGATCAGCCGCGAGAACCGCCGCGTCATCACCTCGCGCATCATGCCGAAGTCGTCGCCGGGCGTGATCTCTTCCGATTTGATGTTGAACTTGCGGTACTGGTTCTTCACGAAGCCTTCCGGCCCCGCCACCACCATGCCGCCGACCGCATTCGTGCCCATGATATGCGAGTTGTCGTAGATTTCGATCCGCGTCGGCACGTAAGCCAGCTGGAAGGTCTCGGCAAAACCTTTCAGCAGCCGCGCCTGAGACGAGGTCTCGGCGAGCTTGCGCCCATGTGCCTCGCGGGCATTGGCCAGAACATGGTCGATCAGGTCGCGCTTCTCGCCGCGCTTCGGCGCCAGGATTTCGACCTTGCGGCCGGTCTTCTCGCTCAGCGCCTCCGACAGAAGCTCGACCTCCTCGACATCCTCCGAAAGCAGGATCTGCCGCGGGCAGGGCTTGTCGTCATAGAACTGCGCCAGGAAGGCGTTCAGCACTTCCGCGCTGGTCAATGCCGCGTCCGCGCGCGGGAAGTAGGCGCGGTTGCCCCAATTCTGTCCGGTGCGGAAGAAGAAGACCTGAATACAGGTGAGCCCGCCTTCGTGATGGATGGCGAAAGCATCCGCATCCTCGACGCTGGCTGGGTTGATGCCCTGATGGCTCTGCACATGCGAAAGACCGGAAAGACGGTCGCGCAGCACGGCGGCGCGCTCGAAATCGAGGTCTTCTGCCGCCTGCGCCATCGAATGGGCGATCTGTTCCTTTACCGCCTTGCTCTTCCCCGAAAGAAAGTCGCGCGCCTCGGAGACAAGTTCGGCATAATCGGCCGAGCTGATCTCGCCCGTGCAGGGGCCGGAACAACGCTTGATCTGATAGAGCAGACAGGGCCGCGTGCGTCCCTCATAGGCGCTGTCGGTGCAGGTGCGCAGGAGAAAGGCGCGTTGCAGCGAATTGATCGTGCTGGCCACGGCGACGGCTGAGGCGAATGGGCCGAAATAGTCACCCTTGCGGGCGCGCGCGCCGCGATGCTTGTAAATGGCGGGGGCAGGGTGGTCGCCCGTCAGCAGGATATAGGGAAACGACTTGTCGTCTCGCAAAAGCACGTTAAAGCGCGGGCGCAAGCGCTTGATGAGATTCGCTTCCAGCAGCAACGCCTCGGTCTCCGTCCGCGTCGTGACGAATTCCATCGCGGTCGTCGCGGCGACCATATGGGCAATGCGGTTGGAATGAACGCGCCCCTGGGCATAATTGCTGACGCGCTTTTTCAGTGACCGCGCCTTGCCGACATAAAGCACATCGCCCTTGGCATCGAACATGCGGTAGACGCCAGGGCTGTTTGGCAGCTGCTTGACATATTCCCCGATGAGGTCGGCGCCGGTAAGGCCGGTGGCGACGGAAAGATTTTCCGACCATTCGATGCTGGGCGTAGAGCCGGCATCCGCCAACTCCTGCACCTCATCCTCATCATCCTCTGGCGTCTCGCCATAAAGGATGCCGCCGTCTTCCTGCTTGCCGCTACTCATTCTGCCTTACCGAATCACCAGTCCCGGGGAGGTCGCCATTGTAGCGCTCCCCTGACACGTTTGCGGCATTATATAGGGATCACTCTGCCAGTCCTGCCACATCCGGGGTTTCCCACGCCAGATGCTGGCCACCGTCCAGCGCAATCATCTGCCCGGTCACCGAGGATGCGCCGTGGAAATAGGCGATGGTGCGGGCGAACTCGGAAAGGTCGGGTCCCTTGCCGAGAAGAAGCGCGCTCGTCTGCTTTTCGAAATCCGCCTGCGTCTGGCGAACATTGGGCAGGGTCGGGCCGGGGCCGATTGCGTTGACTCTGATTCTCGGCGCCAGCGCCATGGCCATGGTCTTCGTCGACATCAGCATGGCAGCCTTGGAGAGCATGTAGGAATAATAGTTCGGCGTCGGAGCCCAGACGCGCTGATCGATGATGTTCACGATCAGGCCTTTTTCATCGGCGTCGAGAAGGCGCGCATATTCGCCGGCCAGAATCGAAGGCGCGCGCACATGGATGTCGAAGTGACCGTCCCATGTAGCCCTATCGAAATCGGTAACCCAGTCGGGCTGGAACAGCGAAGCATTGTTGACGACGACGCCGAGACCGCCGAGCTGTGCATGGGCCTGCCGGATCAGGCTCAGCGTTTCCGCCTCATTTCGGAGATCGGCCTTGATGGCCACGGCTTCCACGCCCGAGTCGCGCAAGGAGCGGGCAAAATCCTCGGCCTCCTCGATGGAAGAATTGGCATGAACGGCGATGGAAAAGCCCAAATTCGCGAGGCCGTCACAAACGGCGCGACCGATACGCTTGGCTCCGCCGGTCACGAGGGCCGACTTCTTTGGCAATACATGATCAGTCACGCGTGACAGCTCCATTTCGGGGTTCGCTCAAGTTATAGTTCAAAAGAGGGCGTGTAAAATCGGGAATGCATATTAAGGATTTATTAAAGAATTTGACGCGGATTTTGACGCAGGTGTAAACATAGTGATAATAGACGGAGGTTATTGTATCAATATATGGCCGGTTTTGCGGTTATGGTTAATGATTTCCCTGTTGTAAATCGACAACATCACCTTTCCGACTTCTTTTTGACACAACAATTTCACAATCTGGCTCTTGGAATTCCTCATTCTGATATCAATTTGAGACTCAACCGGAGAGGGATCAAACCGGAATTTTCGGACTGCCCAAACGAATGATCACGGGCAGGCCGTAGTGAAAAGGAGAATGTTATGCGTAAAATGATCATCGCTCTTGTGGCTTCGGCTGCTTCCATCGCTTCGGTATCGGCCGCTTATGCAGCTGACGCCATCGACTCGGTACCGCAGGCTCCGTCCGCACCGGTTTCCGCTCCCGTAGTGGGCAACTGGGCTGGCGGTTATGTCGGCGGTTACGGCTCCTGGAACTGGGGCCCGATCAAGAACTCTGGCTATGCCAACGCTTTTGGTCTCGGCGCCTACGGTGGTTATAACTTCCAGGACGGTCAGCTCGTATACGGCGCTGAAGGCAACCTGGATTACAACGGCGCACAGCGCACGTCGAACGGCGTGAAGACTGAAACCGGCATCAACGGCGCTCTGCGCGGCCGTCTCGGCGTCGATATGAACCCCTTCCTGCTGTACGGTGCAGCTGGTATCGCTGCTGGCAGCGTCAAGGTTTCTGACGGCGCTGGCAACTCCGACACGCGTGGCGTTATCGGCTGGACCGCTGGCGTTGGCGCAGAAACGAAGCTGACGGACAACGTCACGGCTCGCGTCGAATACGACTACACGTCGTTCGGCAACCGTACCTACGTTCTCGGCGGCACCAACGTTTCGCGTGGCTACGACCAGAACGCTGTCAAGGTCGGTATCGGCTACAAGTTCTGATCCGCTTCAAACAAGCGATCAAAGAAGGCCCGGCTCGCGCCGGGCCTTTCTTGTTTTGGACGGTTGGTCGGAGCTTCAGTTGGGCCGAGCCACCGGCTATCCTTGGGATTTGAATTCCGCATAGGCGGGGAACCGCGACTCAAACTCCGTGGTGAAGGCGCCATGTCCGGGCCAGAGCGTTTCCCACTGGCCGGCGAAGCGCAGTTCGAGATAGCCTGACAAAGCCGCCAGCGCGATATGGCCGCCGGTCAGGCCGCCCGCGAAGGAAACGGGGTTGGCCTCAAGCCATGCCAGACCGCGCGTCACCTTCGACCACTGCTTGTCCAGCCATGGCTGGTGGATCTTCTCTTCAGGCCGAAACCGGCGTTCGTAGACATGTGCGATCAGGCAGTCCGTGATTCCGTCTGCGAGTGCTTCCAGAACCTCCGCCTGCGTGCGGGCTGCCGGATCGACGGGGTAGAGCTTGCCACCACTCTGCCGATCCAGAAACTGCATGATGGCGCGGCTGTCGAAGACCGGTGGCTCGCCGTCGCGCAGGAGAACAGGAATCTTTCCGAGCGGGTTGTTCGCAATCAGCAGCGAGGGTTCTTCGTCGGTTTTCACGACCTCGCTCTCAACCGGAAGCCCCGTGTAGCGGGCTGCGATTCGCACCTTTGCGGAATAAGGCGAGGCGGGGGAATAGAGTATCTTCATTAGCGCACCGGGGGGATGTTGATGGATTTCAATGGACAGGCATCGGCGTCGACTTCGACGCAGTCGCGGAACTGCAGATCCTTGGTCATGCAGATGCGAATTTCCTGCAGCATTTTCGACGAGCAGGAAACGGCGATACCCTTCGGGCTCATGCCGGGGTTGGCCGCCAGAAATGCCTTCTCAATGTCACCGGGATTGGCGCTCTTGCCCTGATCGATCTTCGCAAGCGCCGGCGGGATGATGACCTTGTTGTAGGCATTGCGGATCGTCTGGAGATAGTCCGCCTGCTTCATTCCGGAGCAGGTGCCGTGCTTGCGCCATTCGTGGCCGATCAGCCCCATGGACGGAATGATGTCAAGGTAACGACGGCCGAGATTGTCCGGGATGCGATCCGACTCGCGGGTTGCGCAGAATTCCGGATAGCCGCTTTCATTCTGTGGCCAGAGCCCATGCACAATGAAGCCGAAGTCCTTCGACGGATCGCATTGCATCGTCTTCTGGCCCTGCGGATGCGTGGCGCACCAGGAAGGCGACCATGAAAGCGACAGGACGTAGAAGTCGAAGCCCTGCTTCTGCTGGTCCCCTGCGGCGACAGCGGGACCGGCCGAGAGCGATGTGACGGCAAGGAGACCGGCGAGCCAGAAGGCAATCGTCTTTCGCATGGCGATCACCGCACGGATCGGCAATTGCGGCCATCGACATACCAGGGGTCCAGGCCGGAAATGCAGAAGCGCACCCGCTCGCCGAGCCCGGCAAAGCCCATGCCACCTTCGATCATGTACCAGAGGTCGCGGCGGTGACCATCGCTCATGTCGACCTTGGCGTGGCAATAAATGCGCGAGATCGGATGCGTCGTATCGCGATAGTCGACATGGGTGTTCGACACCCGGTCGAACGCCACGATATCAAGATCGGTGCGCAGATAGCGGCTCGCCTTGTAGTCGAAGCGATGGTCGATGAAGGAAAGAACGCCGCTGTCGCCGCAGTCGCTCGTTCCGGCATAGGCAGCGCCTCCGGAAAGCATCGCGCCCGCCAGCGCAAGAGTCGCGAAGGCCGTCGAAAGTTTCGTCATAGGCTTCCCCCAAGGATATGAACATATCGGAGATGGAGAATGGGGAGTCTGACGAACGTTTGCAAGTGACGATCCGGCGACACAGTCGTCAGTGCCCGGGAAGAAAAAAGAGGCCGCGCGCGTTAGTCTTCGCCACGCAGCCAGACATTGCGCGTCGAGGCGAAACGATCCTGTGCCAGCAGCGTCTTCAGAACCGGCAATATCTTTTTCAATTCGTCATGCAGCGTATAGGGCGGATTGACGATGATGAGCCCGGAACCGCTCAAGCCTGTTGTCTCCCGGTCGCTGCGCACGGAGAGTTCGGTGCACAGCATCTTCGGAATTTCGGTTTCTTTCAACGCCTCGTGGAAATCCTTGATCGGTGCGCCCTTTTTCAGCGGATACCAGAGGCAATAGGTCCCGCCCGGAAAGCGCCGATAGGCCTTCACGAGCCCATCGACCAGCCGCTCATATTCCCCGTCGATCTCGAAGGGCGGATCGACAAGAACAATCCCGCGTTTTTCCTTCGGGGGCATGTGTGCTCCGAGCGAGAGCCACCCATCCAGTTCGGTCACGCGGACATGATAGTCACCGGCAAAGAGGTCACGCAGCGTCTCGTAGTCAGCGGGATGCAGTTCCATGGCCGAAAGCCGGTCCTGCTCGCGCAGCAGCATGCGGGTCAGTTTTGGCGAGCCGGGATAAAGCTTTACGCCGCCTTCCGGATTCAATGCGCGCACCGCGTCGAGATAGGGGGCAAGCAGCGTCGATATCTCTGCCGGCAGTTCGGCCGCCATCAATCTGCCGATTCCATCCAGCCATTCGCCGGTCTTCTGCGCCTCGGTCGAGGAGAGGTCATAGAGGCCGATCCCGGCATGGGTATCGATGACCCGAAAGGCCTTTTCCTTCTGCTGCAGATAGACGATCAGCCGCGCCAGCACCGCGTGCTTCAGGGCATCGGCGAAATTGCCCGCGTGATAGATATGCCGGTAATTCATTCCGCGCCCCGATCGGTATCATGAAATCATGTCATGGCCGGCTTTTTCGTCTTCCGGCGCATTTTCGCTTCGCATATACCTGTCGGCCATGAACATTGCGACCCCCGATCTCACCCGCTCCCGCAAAGGCTTCTCGGCCTGCCCGCACGACTGTCCTTCGACCTGTGCGCTGGAAATCGACATCGGCGCCGACGGTCGTATCGGCCGCGTTCATGGTGCCAGATCGAATAACTATACCGACGGCGTGATCTGCGCCAAGGTCGCCCGCTATGCCGAACGGCTGTATCACCCCGATCGGCTGTTGAAGCCGATGAAGCGCAAGGGCGCGAAAGGGGCGGGGAGCTGGACGGACATTTCCTGGGACGATGCTCTGGATGAGATCGCCGAAGCCTTTGTCAGGGCGGAGGCGGCGCATGGCGCAGAAGCCGTCTGGCCCTATTTCTATGCGGGCACAATGGGACTCGTGCAGCGCGATTCCATCGAGCGCCTGCGTCACGCCAAGCGCTATTCCGGCTTCTTCGGCACGATCTGTGTGAACCCGGCCTGGACCGGCGTGACGATGGCCCTCGGCCGGCTGTCAGGGGTCGATCCGCGCGAGATGGCGAAGTCGGATTGCATCGTCATCTGGGGTACGAACGCCGTCTCCACCCAGGTCAACGTCATGACTCACGCGATTAAGGCCCGCAAGGAGCGTGGCGCGAAGATCGTCGCCATCGACGTCTACGACACGCCGACCATGAAGCAGGCCGACGTCAAGTTGATCCTCAAACCCGGCACCGATGCAGCACTTGCCTGCGCCGCCATGCATATCGCCTTCCGCGACGGCTACGCCGACCGCGCATATCTGGCGAAGTACACTGACGATCCGGCGGGCCTCGAGTCACACCTGACAAGCCGCACGCCGCAATGGGCCGCCGCCATCACCGGCCTGACGGTCGAGGAGATCGAAGATTTCGCGCGCCTTGTCGGCACGACGAAGCGCAGCTTCTTCCGCCTTGGTTATGGCTTCACCCGCAGCCGCAACGGAACGGTATCGATGCATGCGGCTCTGTCCTTGCCGACGGTGCTGGGTTCCTGGCAGCACGAAGGCGGCGGCGCGTTCCACACCAATGCCGACATTTTCGGCATGACGACCGGGATGATCAAGGGCGCGAGCTATGCCGATCCATCCGTTCGCTCGCTCGATCAATCGCAGATCGGTCGCGTGCTGACCGGTGATGCCGAGGCCCTGCGCAACGGCCCGCCGGTGACGGCCATGCTGATCCAGAACACCAACCCTGTGAACATCGCGCCCGAACAGCGCCTCGTGCGCAAGGGCTTCGCACGCGAGGACCTGTTCGTGGCCGTTCACGAGCAGTTCCTTACCGAGACTGCCGAAATGGCCGATATCGTGCTGCCTGCCACGATGTTCGTTGAACATGACGACATTTATCGCGGCGGCGGCCAGAGCCATATCCTGCTCGGGCCGAAGCTGGTGGAGCCGCCGGAAACTGTGCGCACCAATCTCTTCGTCATAGAGGAGTTGGCCAAGCGCCTCGGCGTCGTCGACAAGGCCGGCTTCGGCATGAGCGAACGTGAATTGATCGCGACGGTGCTTCGCCCCGGAGAACTGGAGCAACTGGACGGCGAGAAGTGGATCGATCGGAAGCTTCCCTTCGAGGAGGCGCACTTCCTGAATGGTTTCGGCCATGCCGATGGTCGGTTCCATTTCCGTGCGGACTGGACCGGACAGAAGGCGAGCACCCGCCCGCCGGACAATGTCGGCATTCTTGGCCCGGCCGCACAGCTGCCTGACTTTCCCGACTATTGCCCGGTCATCGAGGAGGCTGACGCGGCGCATCCCTTCCGTCTGGCGACATCGCCCGCCCGGAATTTCCTTAACTCCTCCTTCGCCGAGACAAAAACCTCGCGCGAGAAGGAGGGCCGGCCCGAGGTGATGATCAATCCGCAGGATGCGGCACGTCTCGGCATCGAAAGTGGTGACATCGTTCGGCTGGGCAATACCCGGGGCGAATTGCGCCTGCATGCCCGCGTGACGTCGGAAGCGCGCTCGGGCGTTCTCATTGCCGAGGGGCTCTGGCCCAACAAGGCGCATCTTGACGGCGAGGGCATCAACGTGTTGACGGGAGCGGACTGCATTGCCCCCTTTGGCGGCGCAGGCCTCCACGATAACAAGGTATGGCTGGTAAAGGCATGACGTTTTTCAAGAAAGCTGGCGCGCGCATCATCCGAAACACGCATGCCTTCAAGGGTTGGAACGATCTCTACGATCTAACGATAGAATATACCCGGTCTGACGGGGAAACCGTTCAGCTGGCGCGCGAGGTTGTCGATCACGGTTCTGCAGCTGCGATCCTTCTCTACGATCCGGTGCGCGACCTTGTGGTTCTCGTACGCCAGTTTCGCACGGCGACCTTCTTTCTCGGCCGCGATGCCTTTGTGTTGGAAGCCGCAGCTGGCCTCCTAGACGAAGACCAGCCGGAAGAGGCCGTACGCCGCGAAGCCTTCGAGGAAACGGGATACCGCGTCACGAAAGCCTACCCGCTGTTCTCCATGTTCGGTTCGCCGGGCGCGCTGGCCGAGGAGGTTCACCTTTTCGTCGGATTGATCGACGCGTCTTCGCGCGAAGCCGCCGGCGGAGGCCTTGCAGACGAGCACGAGGATATCGAAGTCGTTCAGCTTTCGCTGGACGACGCCTTTGCCATGATCGGCGAAGGTCGCATTTTCGATGCCAAGACAATCATCCTGCTGCAATGGGCTGTGATGAACCGCGCGATGCTGCAGGCCGGTTGATCAGTGCTGGCCCATGCGGCCGACCGCGAGCCGCGACACCACGCGCTCGACACCATCAACCGATTGCGCCACCTCGCGCGCCTTGTCGATCTGCCGCTGGTCGGGCGCCGACCCGCTGAGGTGAACGACGCCGCTTTGCGCCGCGACTGAAATGTCGAGCGAATGCACGTCGGGTGTGGTGGCAAGCGCCCCGGCGACTTTCGTCTCAAGCAGCGCGTCCTTGGTCTTCTGGATATGGGTATGCTCCGGCAAGCCGTCGTGGGTGATCGGAGGTTCGTGTGTCATGGCCGTCTCCTTCCGTTTTCGAACGGAACGGCGGGGGACAGCGATTGTTCCGCAGGATGACGCGGGGGGCAGAAATCTCAGCCGAGCGAAAGGACGCTTTGCGCCTCGTCCGTACCGCCTGGGAGGATGCCTTTCGCGAAAGCGGCGAGCACCTGGCGATAGATGCGATGCTCCTGCTTGAGCACGCGCGCGGCCAGCGCATCGGCCGTGTCGTGGCCAAGAACCGGTACAACCGCCTGCCCCAGGACAGGACCCTCATCCATCCCTTCGGTCACGAGATGCACCGTGCATCCAGCCACCTTCATGCCGGCATCAATCGCCCGCTGATGCGTATGCAGACCCGGAAAAAGCGGCAGCAGGGAGGGGTGGATATTGAGGATGCGCCCCTCATAGGGCCGTATGAACGCGCCGGAGAGCAGCCGCATGTAGCCCGCAAGGCAGATGATGTCCGGTGCGATCTCGGCAAGTTTGGAAAGGATTGCCCCCTCATGTGCGGCCTTGCTGTCATAATCGCGCCGCTGGAAGGCGTAGGTCGCAATCCCCATGCTCTGAGCCTTGGCAAGCCCGCCCGCATCCGACTTGTCGGAAATCACAGCCACGATTTCGGCCGGATAATCACCCGAACGCGCCGCTTCCGCCAGCGCGACCATGTTCGATCCGCCGCCGGAGATGAAGACGACAACGCGCTTGCGCCGGCCCGTCATAGCGTGAGCGAACCCTTGTAGACCGTGCCATGCGCGCCTTCGGCACGGGCAACCATGCAGCCGAGGCGGAACACGGTCTCACCTTCGGCCTCCAGTACGGCGGCAACCTGATCGGCCTTGTCCGGCGAGACGACGGCAATCATCCCGACGCCGCAGTTGAAGGTGCGCAGCATTTCGTTCGGCGCGACGCCGCCGGTCTTGGCGAGCCAGGAGAACACGGCCGGCGCCTTGACGGAGGCCAGATCGATCTCGGCAGCCAGATGCTTCGGCAGCACGCGCGGAATGTTTTCCGGGAAGCCGCCGCCGGTGATGTGGGCAAGCGCCTTGATAGCGCCCGTCTCGCGGATCGCCTTCAAAAGCGGCTTCACATAGATGCGCGTCGGGGTCAGCAGTGCTTCGCCGAGCTTCTTTTCCGGCGCAAACGGAGCGGGCGCATCATAGGAGAGGCCGGAAATCTCGACGATCTTGCGCACCAGCGAGAAACCGTTCGAGTGGACCCCGGAGGAGGAGAGGCCGAGGATCATGTCGCCTTCTGACACTTCTTCGGACGGCAGCAACTGGCCGCGCTCGGCGGCACCCACCGCAAAGCCGGCAAGGTCGTAATCGCCCTTTGAATACATGCCCGGCATTTCCGCCGTCTCGCCGCCGATCAGCGCGCAGCCGGACATGACGCAGCCTTCGGCAATGCCCTTGACGATGGCCGCACCCTGGTCTGGATCGAGCTTGCCGGTGGCGAAATAGTCGAGGAAGAAGAGCGGTTCGGCACCCTGGACGACCAGATCGTTGACGCACATGGCGACGAGGTCGATGCCAACCGTGTCATGGAAATCCGCGTCGATCGCGATCTTCAGCTTGGTTCCGACGCCGTCATTGGCGGCGACCAGAACCGGGTCCTTGAAGCCCGCAGCCTTGAGGTCGAAGAGGCCGCCGAAGCCACCGATCTCGCCATCGGCGCCCGGCCGGCGTGTCGAGCGCACGGCAGGCTTGATCTTCTCGACCATCAGGTTGCCGGCATCGATATCGACGCCCGCATCGCTATAGGTCAGTCCGTTGCGTCCATCCGCGCTCATGAGCGATCTCCGCTGCGATTTCCGGTATAGGCCCGCCATTCGCATGACGCCCCCCGATATGCAAGACGGATCGGGGCCGCAGGGCCGATTTTCACCAATTAACGCAAGCTCTGTACTTGGATTTATCCCCTTGGCACACGAAGTAGGGATCCGGGAACAGCCGATGCGGCGGAGCGCGTCCATGAACATCGCCAACATGATCACGATTGCCCGGCTGCTCAGCGTGCCACTGGTCCTCTATTGCCTGCTGCACGGGGACATGCGCCTGGCCTTTTACATCTTCCTGTTCGCCGGCCTTTCCGATGCGATCGACGGAATGATTGCGCGAAAATTCGATCTTCAAACGGAACTCGGCGCCTGGATGGACCCCGTGGCCGACAAGCTGCTGATGGTTTCCGTCTTTGTCATGCTCGCGTGGCTGGACATCATCCCCGACTGGATCGTTTTCCTTGCCGTGACCCGCGACGCCCTCATTGTCGGTGCTTTCATGATTTCGACCTTGATGGGCAATCCGATCAAGGTCGCGCCGTTGATGGTGTCCAAGGCCAACACGGCCTTCCAGATCATGCTGATTGTCACGGTTCTGAGCGATCAGGCTTTCAATCTTGGCCTCGACGTCGCGGTCACAATTTTACTGTATTTCACCGCGCTCTTGACCTTGGCTTCCGGTGCATCCTATCTCGTCGTCTGGATGCGGCATATGGCCGGATCGAAGTAGCGCTGCGGACGGACTTGATGATCAGAAAACTCAGCTCGCACAACCTCAAGCGACAGCTTGCTTTCTGGCTGGTCGGGCTCTTGTTCCTTGTGATCTTTCTCACGGTCTTCAGCTCCATCCTGCTGCCCTTCGTGGCCGGCATGGCGCTGGCCTATTTCCTTGATCCGGTGGCCGACTGGTTTGAGCGGCGCGGGCTGTCGCGGCTGATGGCCACAGTGGTCATCCTCATTCTGTTCGTCTTCTTCTTCGCGCTGGTGCTGGTCATCGTCGTGCCGTTGCTGGCGAGCCAGTTCAATCAGTTCCTGAAGGACCTGCCGGGTTATATCACCTCGCTTCAGCAACTCGTCACCAAGGCAAGCCCCGACATGCTGCCCAGCTGGGCCCGCGATCAGATCGGCGCGCTCAAGGATAATTTCTCCTCGATCCTGGGCGAGGGTACCAAGTTCCTTGCCACGCTGTTCGAGCAGATCTGGAATTCGGGCAAGGCGATCGTTGATGTCGTGTCGCTGCTTGTGGTCACGCCTGTCGTCGCCTTCTACCTGCTGCTCGACTGGGATCGCATGGTCGCCTGGATCGACAACCTCGTGCCGCGCGACCATGTACACACCGTGCGCACGCTGGCCTCCGAAATGGATGTCACGATTGCCGGTTTCGTGCGCGGGCAGGGCACTCTGTGCCTTGTGCTCGGCCTTTACTACGGCACCGGCCTTGCATTGACGGGGCTCAATTTCGGCCTGTTGATCGGTCTCTTCGCCGGGGCGATCAGTTTCATTCCCTATATCGGCTCAACGGTCGGCTTGATACTGGCGGTTGGCCTCGCCATCGTCCAGTTCTGGCCTGATTATCTGTGGATTGGCCTTGTTGCGCTCGTCTTCCTGTCCGGCCAGTTTCTTGAAGGGAACGTCCTGCAACCGCGCCTCGTCGGGCACCGCGTGGGCTTGCATCCGGTCTGGCTGATGTTCGCTCTGTTTGCCTTCGGCCTGCTGTTCGGCTTCGTGGGCCTGCTGGTGGCCGTTCCGGTGTCTGCCGCCATCGGCGTACTCGTCCGCTTCGCCATTTCGCGCTATCTTGACAGCGACCTATATTACGGCGACCAGCATCAATTGCGCGACCTGCACCATGCGGCGCAAATCAGCAGGGACAAGCCGGTCGAGTGAACCGGCCGCCAGGGATGAAGAGTGTTATGGCGCGTAATGCCGGTGATCATCAATTGCCGTTGGAATTCCCGATCGAGGAGCAGACCTCGCGCGATGACCTGCGCGTGGCCGATCCTCTGAAGGCTGCGGTCCGCATCGTCGATGGCTGGCCCAACTGGCCGTCGCCGGTCGTCATCCTCGTCGGCCCGGTTGGCTGCGGCAAGTCGCATCTTGCCAGCATCTGGCGCGAGAATGCGCGGGCCGTGAGCATCGACGCGACGGTCGGCTCCGACGCCGCGATGCAGGCGGCCAGACACCCAGTTCTCTTCGAAGACGTGGACCGTCGCCCCTTCGACGACACCGAACTGTTCCACGTCATCAACTCCGTGCGCGAAAACGGTACCTCGCTGTTGATGACGGCCCGAACATCGCCATTGGTCTGGGACGTATCGCTTGCCGACCTGAAGTCCCGCCTGAAGGCGGCGACCGTCGTCGAAATCGGCGAGCCGGACGAGGAGCTTCTGGCCGAGGTTCTGATGAAGCTGTTTTCCGACAGGCAGATTGTCGTGGAAGACAAGCTGATCGCCTATATCGCGGCCCGGATGGAGCGTTCGACGGAGGCCGCGCGCCGCATCGTCGATACGCTCGACAGGCTGGCCTTGTCGCGGCGGACCAAGATCAATCGCGCGCTGGTCGCCGAAGTTCTCTCGGCCTTCGAGGAGGAGGATGACAGGGATTCTGATTGACTGTCACGAATCCGTCGTCAAATTGTAATACGGCCGCAGGACAGTGGCTTGAAATGCGAGGACTTCTGACCCCATGGATACTTCGGCGCCTGCAGCGGACGTCATTGAACCTCAAGAGGAAGAGGTCATGCCCTCGCCGGGCGAGGAGTGGTTTGAGAAGCCGGAGCGTTTCGTCAACCGCGAGTTTTCCTGGCTGCAGTTCAATCGCCGTGTCCTCGAAGAGACCCTGAACAACGCCCACCCGCTTCTGGAACGGGTTCGCTTCCTGTCGATCTCTGCGACCAACCTCGATGAATTCTTCATGGTGCGTGTCGCCGGCCTCGAAGGTCAGGTCCGCCAGAACATCGCTATGCGAACGCCGGACGGCAAGACGCCATCCGAGCAGCTCGACGCCATCCTGCACGAGATCGACAATCTGCAGATGGAGCAGCAGGCAGCGCTCGCCGTCCTGCAGCAGAACCTCGCCCGCGAAGATATCCTGATCGTCCGCCCGTCTGCGCTCGCGCAGGAGGATATCACCTGGCTCGGCGAAGAATTCTACCAGTCCATCTTCCCGGTGCTGACGCCGCTTTCCATCGACCCGGCGCATCCATTCCCATTCATCCCGAACCTCGGCTTCTCCATCGGCCTGCAGCTGGAAAGCAAGACCGGCCGCGAGCCGATGACGGCACTCTTGAGGCTGCCCGTTGCGCTTCCGCGCTTCATCCGTCTGCCGGACGCCGGCAACACGATCCGCTACATCACGCTGGAAGATGTCGTCAGCCTTCACACGGGAAAGCTCTTCCCGGGCTATGAGGTGCGCGGCTACGGCACGTTCCGCATCATCCGAGACAGCGATATCGAAGTCGAGGAAGAGGCCGAAGACCTGGTGCGCTTCTTCGAAACCGCGCTGAAGCGCCGCCGCAGAGGTTCGGTGATCCGAATCGAGACGGACTCGGAAATGCCGGACAGTCTGCGCAAGTTCGTCGTGCAGGAACTCAACGTTCCGGACAATCGCGTCGCCGTCCTGCCGGGCCTGCTCGCGCTCAACACGATGTCGGAGATCTGTAAGACGCCGCGCGAGGATCTGCTTTTCCAGCCTTACAATCCGCGCTTCCCGGAACGTGTCCGCGATCATGGCGGCGATTGCCTTGCGGCGATCCGCGAGAAGGACATGATCGTCCATCACCCTTACGAGAGCTTCGACGTCGTCGTGCAGTTCCTGCTGCAGGCCGCCCGCGATCCGGACGTGCTGGCGATCAAGCAGACGCTCTACCGCACCTCCAACGACAGCCCCATCGTGCGCGCGCTGATCGATGCGGCAGAGGCCGGAAAGTCGGTCACCGCGCTGGTCGAACTGAAGGCGCGCTTCGACGAGGAAGCCAATATCCGCTGGGCCCGCGACCTTGAGCGCGCCGGCGTGCAGGTCGTCTTCGGCTTCATCGAACTGAAGACGCATGCCAAGATGTCCATGGTCGTGCGGCGCGAAGAGGGGAGGCTGCGCACCTATTGCCACCTTGGCACCGGCAACTATCACCCGGTCACGGCGAAGATTTACACAGATCTGTCCTTCTTCACCTGCAACCCGGTCATCGGGCACGACATGGCCAATATCTTCAACTTCATCACCGGCTATGGCGAGCCGGAAGAGGGGATGAAGATCGCGATGTCGCCGACGACGCTGCGCCCGCGTGTGTTGCAGCTGATCGCCGAAGAGACGGAACACGCCAGGGCCGGACGTCCGGCGGCGATCTGGATGAAGATGAATTCGCTGGTCGATCCCGAGATCATCGATGCACTCTACCGCGCCAGCCAGGCCGGCGTTCCGGTGGAACTGGTCATCCGCGGCATCTGCTGCCTGCGCCCGCAGGTGCCGGGCCTGTCGGACAATATCCGCGTCAAGTCGATCGTCGGCCGCTTCCTTGAACACAGCCGTATCTTCTGCTTCGGCAACGGTCACGGCCTGCCGTCCGAAAAGGCGCGTGTCTATATAGGCTCGGCCGACATGATGCCGCGCAACCTCGATCGTCGCGTCGAAACACTGGTGCCGTTGCACAACAAGACTGTGCATGAGCAGGTTCTTTCCCAGATCATGCTGGCGAACTTGATGGACAACCAGCAGAGCTACGAGATACTGGAAGACGGAACCTCGCGGCGTGTTGACGTGGGCGAAGGCGAAGAGCCTTTCAACGCGCAACAATACTTCATGACCAACCCAAGCCTCTCGGGGCGCGGTGAGGCTTTGGCCACCGGGGCGCCGAAACTTTTTGCCGGCTGGAAGCCGGTACGAAAATGATACTGGGACAGAATGGTAGAACCTGACGCACAGGGGCGCTTGCCCGGCATCGCCCCGGTCTCGGTCGTGGATATCGGATCGAACTCGATCCGTATCGTCGTCTATGAAGGCATGAACAGATCGCCCGCCGTGCTCTTCAACGAGAAGATGCTCTGCGGGCTCGGACGCGGCGTGGCCTCGACCGGCCGCATGGAGCCGGAGAGCATCGCCAAGGCGCTGAAGGCGCTGACACGCTTCAAGGCGTTGTCGGATCAGGCGCGCGCTCGCAAGATGTATGTGCTCGCGACCGCTGCCGCACGCGAAGCCTCCAACGGCTCCAAGTTCATTCATGAGGCTGAAGCCATTCTCGGCTGCCAGATCCGCGTGCTCACCGGTCCGGAAGAAGCGATGTTCTCCGCGCTTGGCGTCATCAGCGGCTTCCACAATCCGGATGGCATCGTCGGCGATCTCGGCGGCGGCTCGCTGGAGCTGATCAACGTCCAGGGCGGCAATTACGGCTCCGGCATCACGCTGCCGCTGGGCGGCCTGCGCCTTGCCGATCTTTCCGGCAACTCGATCGAGAAGGCCACCACGCTCGCCCGCAAGATGCTCAAGGACGAGACCTGGCTCTCGGCCGGTGAGGGGCGCGCCTTCTACGCCGTCGGCGGTACATGGCGCGCGCTCGCCAAGCTGCACATGGAACTGACGAACTACCCGCTGCACATGATGCACGGGTACGAAATCACGACTGCCGAGGCGATGGATCTTCTGGCCCATATCGCCGAGACGCGCGACGTCAAGGAACTGGCCTGGCAGACGATCTCCAAGAACCGCCGCACGCTTCTGCCTTACGGCGCGGTCGCCATGGCTGAAACGCTGAAGGTGATGAAGCCGTCCAAGGTCGTCTTTTCGGTGCTCGGCGTGCGTGAAGGTTTCCTCTATTCGCTGCTCGATGATGAAGAGCGCGCGAAGGATCCGCTGCTGGCGGCGACGGAAGAGCTGGCGCTTCTCAATGCCCGCTCGCCCGAACACGCCCGCGAACTTGTTGCCTGGACCGACAAGGTTATGCCCGCCTTCGGGATCAAGGAGACGGAAGAGGAGGCCCGCTACCGGCAGGCCGCCTGCTTCCTCGCCGACGTCAGCTGGCGCTCACATCCCGACTATCGCGGCATCCATTCGCTGAACGTGATTGCGCAAAGTTCGCTCGCCGGCGTCACCCATCCGGGCCGTGCCTATATCGCACTGGCCAACTACTATCGCTACGAGGGGCTGCGCGACGATGGATCGACGGCCGCACTGCTGACGATCGCGACGCCGCGACTGCGCGATCTCGCCAAGCTGCTCGGCGGACTGTTGCGCGTCGTCTATCCGTTTTCGGCTGCCATGCCCGGCGTTGTGACCGATCTCAGCTTCGAAAAGCCCGCGAACAATCCGGATATCGATCTCGAACTGGTCGTTCCGGCCCGCTTGCGCAATTTCAGCGGCGAGCGCGTCGATGGCCGGCTGCAGCAACTGGCCAAGCTGACCGGCAAGCGGCTGGCGTTCCGCTACCTCTGACACTCAAAAAGATTCGCCCGTCAAGGACTTGGCGGTCGAGGCTGAATCACTTTCGGAAGACAAATGGCTGCCCTCGCCTCCCTGCCTGACATGATCGCGGATTGCGGCAAATGCGCCGGGCTCTGCTGTGCCGCCTTCGCCTTCGAGAAGTCGGACATGTTCGCCATCGACAAGCCGGTCGATGAGGGCTGTCCGCATCTGAAGGCCGATTTCTCCTGTCGCATTCATGGAGAGAGGATCGAACTCGGCTTCAAGGGCTGCACCCTGTTCGACTGTCATGGGGCGGGTCAGCGAGTCACGCAGGACATTTTCGGCGGTCGCACCTGGCGCGACGATCCTGCGATTGCCGCACCGATGTTCGAACTCTTCCGCAAGATGCTGAAGATCCACGACTATCTGCGATTGATCATCGTTCTTGAAGCCTTGCCGCTGACCTCAGACGAGGCAAATGCCGTTGCCAGCTTCCGCGCCGAGCTTGTGCCGGAAAAGGGCTGGGATCGGCATTCGCTGGAAGTCTTCGAGGAAATGCGCGTCGTCACTGAATTCGAGCGGTTTGCGGCGAACCTCAAGGCGAGCCCTGCCGCGAAGGCCCTGCAGGCTCGCTTCTCAGGCCTCTGACGGTTCGGCAGGCACGTCGAGTTCGACGGCTTCGATCTTGCGGTTGACGAACTTGATGACGAGCTGGCCATCAATCAGCTTAAGTGCACGATCGCCGAACAGTTCCTTGCGCCAGCCATGCATCGCGGCAACATCAGCCTTCTCACCCTCGGAGGCTATTTTTTCGAGATCGTCCGTGTTGGCAATGATCTTCGCCGCCACGCCCTCGCGCTCCGCCGTCAGCTTCAAGAGAACCTTGAGCAGTTCAACAGCCGACTGTGTGCCCTCGTTTGGCTGATAGGGTTTGGCAATCTTCGGCAGCTCTTCCTTCGGGATCGAAAGTGCCTCGTTGACGGCAGCGATGATCGCGGCACCTGAAGCGGAGCGTTCCCAGCCGCGCGGTACGGTGCGCAGCTTGCCGAGCGCTTCTGCATCGCGCGGCTGCTGCTGCGCGATTTCATAGATGGCGTCGTCCTTGAGGATGCGCCCGCGCGGCACGTCGCGATTGCGCGCCTCGCGCTCGCGCCAAGCCGTTACCTTCATCAGCACGGCCAGTTCGCTTGGCTTGCGCACGCGCATCTTCATCCGCGTCCACGCATCGTCCGGATGGAGGTCGTAGGTTTCCGGTGTTTCCAGAACCGCCATCTCGTCTTCCAGCCAATGGGCGCGGCCCTCGCGCTCCAGTTCGGCCTTCAGCGAGGCATAGATGTCGCGCAGATGCGTGACGTCGGCCAGTGCATAGTCGAGCTGCTTCTGGCTGAGCGGACGATGGCTCCAGTCGGTAAAACGCGACGACTTGTCGATATGCTTGCCGGTGATCTTCTGCACGAGCTGGTCGTACGAAACCGAGTCGCCGAAGCCGCAGACCATGGCCGCGACCTGCGTGTCGAACAGCGGATGCGGAATGATGCCGCCGAGATGATGGATGATTTCTAGATCCTGTCGGGCTGCGTGAAAAACCTTCACGACCGCTGCATTGGCCATCAGGTCGAAAAAGGGCGTCAGGTCGAGACCCTTGGCGAGCGGGTCGATCAGGGCCTCGTGGTCAGGGCTCGCGATCTGTATCAGGCATAGCTGCGGCCAGAACGTGCTCTCGCGCAGGAATTCCGTGTCTACGGTGACGTAGTCGCTCTTCGCAAAGATCTCGCAGGCTGCTTTAAGTTCGGCGGTTGTCTCAATCATGAACTCAGTTTCATCGCTCAAGCAGGCCATGGCAAGGGCGGATTACGCAAATACACGTCTTCCGCTCCTTTGGCCCCCCGGGAGTGGTGTCGGCATCTTTCGATTGCGTAAGCCGGATATTCCTTTCTCTTCCGCAGAGATGCACACCGAGTCAATATGTCTGGAGGCCTGAAACTGCTAAATGACCCTTAGAAATGCCGTCATGCCCGTCTTTTGGTGCTCGATGATGTGGCAATGAATCACCCAGTCGCCGAGATTGTCCGCCACGAGCCCAAGTTCCGCAATCTCGTCCGGCTGGATGAGATAGGTGTCTGTGAAGATCGGACGGACCGCGCCTTGCGACGAAGACAGCACCTTGAAGCTCATGCCGTGCAGATGGATCGGATGCGCATGCGGGGTCCGGTTGGCGAGCCGCAGAATGTATGTCTTGCCGAGTTTCAGCTCGGCAAGCGGCGCCATCGGGTCTGACGTGTCGCCGCTCCACGGGGTCTTGTTGATCGCCCAGAAGTTATAGCCCAGCGACCCGCAGAAGCCCTCCTTTGGCGGCGCGCCTTCTGCGGTCGCCGTCAGTTCGAGCGGCACGACCTCGGCGCCTTGCGTGAGCGGCTCGCTGACCGGATTGGCCGGCAATGCCTTGACGTCGCGCAGCTCGCGTTTCAACGAGGCGCCAACGGCGCGGAAGCGGGCGAGGGGGTAATTCGGCGTGGTCCGGTAATTGGTCAGCGTGGCGATCTCGCCCTCGCTCTCGGGCATGCGGAGCGCCAGTTCAATCCGCTGGCCGGGTCCTGCTTGATAGCGGTCGAGCGGGAAGGGCTCTGCGACCGGATTGCCATCCAGCGCGATCACCTGCGCCTTTGCTCCATCCAGCCCGAAGGAATAGATGCGCGTCACGTCGGTGATGGCCATCCGCACCCGCACGATCCCGCCGGCTGGCGCGTCATAGACCGGGTTCTCCTGCCAATTCGCCGACCTCCATGTGCCATAGGTGCCGGACTTCGCGGCATCGCGCGGCTTGAACGGATCGATGAACTGCCCGTCATTGCCGAGCCGCCAGTCGCGCAGGTTGAGCACGATTTCATGGTCGAAGGCCGGATCGTCGGGGTTGTCGACGATGAGCATCCCGGTCATGCCGCGGCCCATCTGCACGAGCGTATTGCAATGCGGATGGTACCAGAACGTCCCGGCGTCCGGCGGGGTGAAGGCATAGTCGAATGAGTCGTTTGTGTAGATGTACGGTTGGGTGAGGAACGGCACGCCATCCATCTTGTTGTCGATCCGAAGCCCATGCCAGTGGATCGTCGTCGGTTCCTTGAGCTCATTGACCAACCGCGCAGCAAACGGCTGACCTTTCTTGAGGCGCAGCGTGGGGGGCTGCGGCGCTTCATTCCCGGCCATGGCATTCCAGGTCATGATGCCCTTTGTCGGCTGGTCGCCTTTCAGAAGCGCCTGCGTCTCACCTGCCGTCAGCGTGACGGGAGCCGCAGAAGCAGCACGAAAACCACCCGCAATCGCCAGCCCCGCGCCATAGGCGCCGGCGACGGCTCCGGCTTTCAGAAGGGTGCGGCGGCTGAACTGGGCCATGGGAAAACTCCTGCAATGGCGTTTTTCTAGGCCCGATAAATCTTGACAGCAACAGTCATTTTATCACGCGGCCGAACCATTTTGCCGCAGCCAAAAAGGCCTCGGCCTTGACAAATCAGGTGGCCCGTGCGTTTGTCCGCGCAATTTCGAAATGCAGGCGGTCGAACCGTATCAAGCGCTCGATCAACCGCGCTCGGACCAGCCCCAATTCCAGGATCAGACGCATGACCATGCACCGTTACCGTAGTCACACCTGTGCAGCCCTCCGCAAGTCGGATGTCGGCTCCAATGTCCGCATCTCGGGCTGGGTGCATCGCGTGCGAGATCATGGCGGCGTCCTCTTCATCGACCTGCGCGACCATTACGGCATGACCCAGGTGGTGGCCGACCCGGACAGCCCGGCCTTCAAGATGGCCGAGACCGTGCGCGGCGAGTGGGTCATCCGCATCGACGGCAAGGTCAAGGCGCGCTCGGAAGACACGGTCAACAAGGCGATGGCGACCGGTGAGATCGAACTCTACGCGACCGAGATCGAGGTTCTCTCGACCGCCAAGGAATTGCCGCTGCCGGTCTTCGGCGAGCCGGACTATCCGGAAGACGTGCGCCTGAAGTACCGTTTCCTCGATCTCCGCCGCGAGACGCTGCACAAGAACATTGTGAAGCGCACGCAGATCATCTCCGAAATGCGCAACCAGATGGCCAGCGCCGGTTTCACCGAATACACGACGCCAATCCTCACGGCTTCGTCGCCCGAAGGCGCGCGCGACTTCCTGGTCCCCTCGCGCATCCATCCCGGCAAGTTCTTTGCCCTGCCGCAGGCGCCGCAGCAGTACAAGCAGCTCCTCATGGTCGCCGGCTTCGACCGCTATTTCCAGATCGCGCCGTGCTTCCGCGACGAAGACCCGCGCGCCGACCGCCTGCCGGGCGAATTCTACCAGCTCGACGTCGAAATGAGCTTCGTGACCCAGGAAGATATCTGGTCGACGATGCAGCCGGTCATCACGGAAGTCTTCGAGAAGTTCGCCGAAGGCAAGCCGGTCACCAAGGACTGGCCGCGCATTCCTTACGATGTCGCGATCCGCAAGTACGGCTCCGACAAGCCGGACCTGCGCAACCCGATCGTTATGGAATCTGTCACCGACCACTTCGCCGGCTCCGGCTTCAAGGTCTTCGCCAACATGATCGCCTCCAACCCGAAGGTTGAAGTCTGGGCGATCCCGGCCAAGACCGGTGGTTCGCGCGCCTTCTGCGACCGCATGAATGCCTGGGCGCAGTCGCTCGGCCAGCCCGGTCTCGGCTATATCTTCTGGCGCAAGGAAAACGACGTTCTGGAAGGCGCTGGTCCGCTTGCCAAGAACATTGGCCCTGAGCGCACCGCAGCCATTGCCGAACAGCTCGGCCTTGGCGATGGCGACGCCTGCTTCTTCGTCGCCGGCGAGCCGGAAAAGTTCTACAAGTTTGCAGGCGAAGCCCGCACACGCGCCGGCGAGGAACTGAACCTCGTCGACCGCGACCGCTTCGAGCTTTGCTGGATCGTCGACTTCCCGTTCTACGAATATAACGAGGACGAGAAGAAGGTCGACTTTTCGCACAACCCCTTCTCGATGCCGCAGGGCGGTCTGGAAGCGCTGGAAACGCAGGATCCGCTCACCATCAAGGCCTACCAGTACGACGCCGTCTGCAACGGCTTCGAAATCGCCTCGGGCTCGATCCGTAACCAGTCGCCGGAAACCATGGTCAAGGCCTTCGAGATTGCCGGCCTGTCGAAGGAAGACGTCGAGGAACGCTTCGGCGGCATGTACCGGGCCTTCCAGTACGGCGCGCCTCCGCATGGCGGCTGCGCCTTCGGCATCGACCGCGTCATCATGCTGCTCGTCGGCGCGAAGAACCTGCGTGAAATCACGCTCTTCCCGATGAACCAGCAGGCACAGGACCTCCTGATGAACGCGCCGGCCCCGGCTTCGCCGAAGCAGCTCATGGAGCTGGAACTTCGCGTCATGCCGAAGAAGAAGGACTGAGTGCTCGCTTCGGGCATTTGAGCTTCGACTGACCTGAAATTTCTCGGCACGGCGCAAGCCGTGCCGAAGTCGTTTGGGCCAAGCTTACCAAGTTTTAACCGGCGGACCGTCCAACTGCGACGGCCTGTCGCATTTACCGTCCAAAATTCGGCAGAAGTCGCGCCAATTCTGTGAGCGTTGAAACGACGCGCTGTACCGGCAATCCCACCGCACACAGCCACCGTCCAAAAGACAACTCATGGAGAACGACATGAAAAAGCTTGGCAATTTTCTCATGATCGGTGCGGCCGCAACAGCCGCCGTAGCCATCATCGCCGGTCCGGTTCTTGCACGCGACATCGCCTTACACGATCTGACGGTCCGCATGCCCGACGGCGGTGTCGAACACGTTCGCTACAGCGGCGACACGCCACCCCAGGTCAGTTTCAACGACTTCACGCTGCGACCGAGCGACGTTTCCGATGTCTTCTTTGCCAATCCGTTTGCGACGATGGATCAGATTTCCGCTGACATGGACCGGCAGGCTGCACAGCTGATGAACCTGGCGACCAGTGATGTCCTCCCCACCGGTCCGCAATCGATGAAGGCGCTCGACGCGCGCCTCAGCACGTTGCCGCCGGGCACGGAAGGCTATTCGGTCTACACGGTGAGCAGTGGGGGCAAGACGTGCACCCAAAAGATGGCCTTCGATTATAGCGGTCATGGCAAACCGCTCATCGAGCAGACGTCCAGTGGCGCTTGCGGCGTAGGGGCCGATAACCCTCAGGAAGTCCCCACCTATCATGTTTCAAACCCGACCCCGAGGGTGCGCCCGGACGGCGTGAAGACGATCGAAGCGGCCCTGTAAGCTTCGACGTCGCTGTCTGACCGAAGGCCCCTGTCGACACGGCAGGGGCCTTCTGATTCGACTATTCCGAAGCCTTGAGCCGCGCCAGATGCTGCGCCTGCTGACGCTCAAGCATCCAGCCGGGATATTCCGGCGGCAGGGCGCTCACCGCATCCAGCGATGCCAGTTCCTCTTCCGTCAGCGTGATTCCCGTGGCCGCGAGGTTGTCGTCCAGCTGCTCCACTGTCTTCGCCCCGATGATGACCGACATGACGAAACGCTTGTTCAAGACATAGGCCAGCGCAATGCGGGCGACGGAGACGCCGCGCGCCTCGGCAATGACGCGCATGGCGTCGATGCAGTCGAAGGCGCGCTCCTTGTTGATTGGCGGGAAGTCGAAGGTGACGCGACGGCCGTCATTCGGGCCGGCGCCTTCGCGGCTGTACTTGCCGGAGAGGAAGCCACCGGCAAGCGGGCTCCAGACCATCAGGCCCATCTTTTCCTCTTCGAGCAGCGGCACGATCTCGCGTTCCAGATCGCGACCGGCAATCGTGTAATAGGCCTGCAGTGTCGCCGGCTTCACAAACCCGTGGCTGTCGGCGATACCGCGCGCCTTGGCGATGCGCCACGCCTGCCAGTTGGAAACGCCCCAGTAGCGGATATGCCCCTGGCGCACGAGATCCTCCATCGCGCGAACGGTTTCCTCGAGCGGGGTGACGGGATCGGTGCCGTGAATTTGATAGAGGTCGATATAGTCGGTGCCGAGCCGCTTGAGGCTTGCCTTGACGCCATCCATGATATGGCCGCGAGAGGTGCCGATGTCATTGCGGCCCGGGCCGACTGAGCCGTAGACCTTCGTCGCCAGAACGATGTCGGAGCGGGCGCGACCGGAATTCTTCATGGCCTGGCCGGTGATCTCTTCTGAAAGCCCTTCGGAATAGACGTCTGCCGTATCGATGAAATTGACGCCCGCGTCGAGCGAGCGGGCGACAAGCCGGTCGGCGATCGACTGGTCGAGCGTGCCGATCGCCGTCCAGTAGCCCTTGCCGCCAAAGGTCATGGTGCCGAGGCAGATTTCGGAGACGACGAGGCCGGTATTTCCCAATGTCTTGTAGCGCATGGAAAAGGTCCTTGAATCAGTTTCTGAGAAGATCGTCCGCGTTCGGACGAGAGAGGTCGGCAGAGGGGAGTGCGAGGCCAACCGCTTTCGATTTGGGCATTGCGTCCGAATGTTTCAATGTTCGCAATCATCAGGCGGCCAAAATAAAAATGGGCCGGCGACAGCGTCGCCAGCCCCAAAGGTCGGATCGTCAGTCCGCTTACTGGTTGGCGTTCACGGAAACGCCGAGAACCTGCGGCAGCGTCTGCGGTGCGCCCATGGCAGCGCCCATGATCATCGGTGCGGCGACCGGGCTGGCCGGAGCGGCCTTGATCTCGATGTTCTTCGGGTCGTCGAGGAACTTCGACACGGCGGCGGACACCTGGTTCTGCAGATCCGGAACGTTCAGCTGCGCCATCATGATCGGAACCATGCCCTTCAGCGACTGGGCGAACTGCTCGCCGGTCACACCCTGTTCCTTGCCGAAGTAATCGAGCAGACGCTTGGTGATCGAGGCGTCGTCGAAACGGATCGACGCGTTGTTGAAGCTCAGTTGCTGCAGCAGGCCCATCATCGTCATGCCAAGGGCGGCGTCGCCGGCTTTCTTGTCCGGGTTGGCCGCGGCTGCTTTGGTCGCTTCCTGCATCGCCTTCATGAGTTCCTGCGTGTAACCAGACATGCTCAAGGCCAGATTGATCTTCCCGATGTCGCGCGCGTCGATGGAGAATTCGGTCACATCGATCTTGCCGGTGGCCGCAGTCCACGACCCCTTTGTCGTGATATTGCCGTTGACGTTGGTCAGGCCCAGCTTGTTGATCGTTTCCTGGCTCTTGGGATCCTTGACGTCCGAGAGGTCGGCCCATATGCCCGATACCGTGGTGTCGGAGCTCACCGTCGAGTTGTCGTCCGCGATCTGCGCATTGCTTTCGATCTTCTCGATCTGGAAAACGCGTTTGTTGTCCTGTTCAAAGGTGATCGGGCCTGCATGGGCGCTTTCGAACAGGATCATGCCGTCAAGGCTGTCCGTGGAGGGGTTGGACGGAATGCTCAGCCCGTCGATCTGAAGGTCCTTGGCGGTAAGGTGGCCGCCATCCTTGGTCATGTCGACATTCTGAAAGGTAACGTTTCCGGCGTAATAACCGCCGTCGTCAGCCTCCTCGACGTCACTGAACGTGACGTCGCCGATCGGCAGGTCGACCGGCTTCTCGGTATTCTCGACCTTGAGCTTCACACCCTTGGCAACCACGGTCGTGTCATCCGTCGTCACCGAGTCGAAGGTGATCTGGCTGCCATAGGCTGCATAGGCGGCGCTCAGCTTCTTCAGCATGTCCTCGCCATCAAGCGCGTGCGCCTGGCTGGAGAGCAAGACTGCCGCTGTGCTCGCGAAAAGTACCTGAGTAAGCTTGAAATGTTTCATGGATGTCCTGTCCCTGGAATAGACGCTCGTCGCCGATGATGTTGACGCACGGACTGAAGCTTATATTCGCTCGCCCGTGCGCCTCCAACAAAAATCGGCGTTAACGGTCAGGACATATTTGGGGCTACTTCACGAGCAGGACGAAGCCATCAGAGGAATAGGATGCCCCGCCGCCTACAAGATACTGGTCATATTGCGCGCCGATCCTGAAGGCGTCCGGACCGTGGTAGCCTCTGGCCGGCGTATAGACGACTTCCCAGCCGCCGACCGGCACGCCCGTGCAGCCGTTCCGAATCTTGTTTCCGGGATGGTGGTTCCATCGAAACGTGACGCTCCCATGCTGGGGCGCCCTTTCGATCAGCATCCTGGGTCTGGCCGGCTGCTGGCAGCCGGCGCCCATGTTCGTCATCACGTGGAAAAAGCCGACGCTCGTTGACTTGTTGGCGGAGACCATGCGCCGCAGTGTGCTGGCGTCGGCGGACTGGGACAGGAGAACGGCCGTAACGGCGAGGGCGGAGCATTTTATGAACGTATTCAAGGGAACCTCAATCGGTCGGAGTGAAATTATGCCATAGTTCAAATTGTCCCCGGCGGCAGTTGTAGCCGCAGGGAGCCGGTGTCGCACACCCTGAATTCTGAGGGGAATGGTGAGAGATTGCGCGTGAAGTAAACGCGTCACGGCCGGCCTTCATCCACAGGCGTTTGAGCCAGTTTTGTTGCCGAGAATCGCCTGAACCGCTAAGTCAAGCCCATGGGACAAAGCATTCTTCCGCCCGATGGCGGCGACGACAAGATTCAACCGGTCGATCTCAAGGCAGCGCTTGAAGAGCGCTACCTTGCTTACGCGCTGTCGACCATCATGCACCGCGCGCTCCCCGATGTGCGCGACGGCCTGAAGCCGGTGCATCGGCGCATCGTGCATGCCATGCGCGTTCTGCGCCTCGATCCCGGCCAGGCCTACAAGAAATGCGCCCGCATCGTCGGCGACGTCATGGGTAAGTTCCACCCGCATGGCGACGCTTCGATCTATGACGCGCTGGTGCGCCTGAGCCAGGATTTCGCCATCCGTTATCCGCTCGTGGACGGGCAGGGCAATTTCGGCAATATCGACGGCGATAGCCCGGCGGCCATGCGCTACACCGAAGCGCGCATGACCGATGTCGCGACGCTGCTGCTCGAAGGCATCGATCAGGACGCTGTCGACTTCCGCCCGACCTATAACGAGGAAGACGAGGAACCGATCGTCCTCCCGGGCGCGTTTCCGAACCTGCTCGCCAACGGCTCGTCCGGCATTGCCGTCGGTATGGCGACCTCGATCCCGCCGCATAACGCGCATGAGCTTTGCGATGCGGCCCTGCATCTGATCAAGCATCCGGACGCGCCGGTCGAGAAGCTTGTCGAATTCGTGATCGGTCCCGACTTCCCGACAGGCGGCATCATCATCGACGACCGCGCCTCCATCGTGGAGGCCTACAAGACCGGTCGCGGCGGTTTCCGCGTTCGCGCCAAGTGGGAACAGGAAGATCTCGGCCGCGGCGGCTACCAGATCGTCATCACCGAAATCCCCTACCTCGTACAGAAGTCGCGTCTGGTCGAAAAGATCGCCGAACTGCTGATCGCCCGCAAGCTGCCGCTCCTGGAAGACGTGCGCGACGAGTCCGCCGAAGACATTCGCCTCGTTCTCGTGCCGAAGAGCCGCACGGTCGATCCGACGATCCTGATGGAATCGCTCTTCAAGCTCACCGAGCTCGAAAGCCGCATCTCGCTCAACATGAACGTGCTGAGCATGGGCAAGGTGCCGCGCGTCATGGCGCTGAACGAGGTGTTGCGCGAATGGCTCGACCATCGCCGCGAAGTGCTTCTGCGCCGCTCGCGCTTCCGCCTTGCCGCGATCGACCGCCGCCTCGAAATCCTCGGCGGCTATCTCATCGCCTATCTCAATATCGATGAGGTCATCCGCATCATCCGGGAGGAGGATGAGCCGAAGCAGACCATGATGGCGCGCTTCAGCCTCACCGACCTGCAGGCCGAATCGATCCTCAACATGCGGCTCCGTTCGTTGCGCAAGCTCGAAGAATTCGAGATCCGCACCGAGTATGACGGCCTGACAGCGGAGAAGGCCTCCATCGAAGCGCTGCTCGCCTCCGACGAGAAGCAGTGGCAGACGGTGTCTTGGGAAATCAGCGAGGTGAAGAAGACCTTCGCCAAGGCGACCGAGATCGGCCGCCGCCGCACGCAATTTGCAGAAGCGCCGGAGCACGACGATCAGGCAATCCAGCATGCCATGATCGAAAAGGAACCGATCACGGTCGTCATCTCCGAAAAGGGCTGGATCAGGGCGCTCAAGGGCCACATGTCCGACGTGTCGGGCCTGACTTTCAAGGAAGGCGACGCCTTGAGGGTGGCCTTCCCGGCGCAGACCACAGACAAGATCCTCATGCTGACCACGGGCGGCAAGGCCTACACGCTCGGCGCCGACAAGTTGCCGGGCGGTCGCGGACATGGCGAGCCGTTGCGCATCATGATCGACATGGAAAACGATCAGGACGTGTTGACCGCCTTCGTTCACGATCCGTCGCGCAAGCTGCTGCTCTCTTCGCAGGCCGGCAATGGCTTCATCGTGGCGGAGACCGAACTGGTCGCCAATACCCGCAAGGGCAAGCAGATCATGAATGTCTCCATGCCCGATGAAGCCAAGCTCGTCGTGCCGATAGAGGGCGATCATGTCGCCATTGTCGGCGACAATCGCAAGCTGCTCGTCTTCCCGCTGAACCAGATCCCGGAGATGACGCGCGGCAAGGGCGTGCGCCTGCAACGCTACAAGGATGGCGGCGTCTCCGACATCCGCTGCTTCGCGCTTGACGCCGGCCTCACCTGGGACGACAGCGCCGGCCGCAACTTCACGCGGACGAAGGACGAGCTGGTCGAATGGCTCGGCGAACGCGCCTCCGCCGGTCGGCCCGTTCCGCGTGGCTTCCCGCGCTCGGGCAAGTTCTCAGGCTGACTTGGTTGGGGCGGGGCGCTATTTCAACGGGACGCAGAAGTCCCTGAAGAACTGCGTCGCCCCTTCCTCGTCGATCTCGTCGGCGGCGACGGAGAGGACGAATACGATCACCATCGACTGCTCCGCTTCGAGGGCATAGCCGTTGATCCAGAGGAATGAATACGCCGCCAGCAAACCTGTCCGTTTATTACCATCGGAAAAGGGCTGGTTTCGAGTAAGCCCATAGAGATAGGAGGCGGCAAGAACGAAGACATCTTCTTCGCCATATGCAGCCTTTTTCAGAGGCCGGGCGAGTGCTGCTTCCAGCGCATTTTCGTCCTTGATGCCGGGCAGGCCACCATGCTCCAGAAGCTGCTCCTGGTGCATGATCTCAATGGCCTCCCGCGAGAGCCATTTGAACCTGTTCATTTGGCAAGCTCGCGTAGAGCGACCCGATACTTGTCCATGCCAATACGAGCGGCCTTCAGCTGTTCGGCAAGGTCCGCCTGTTCTGGACGCAACTCAATAGCGCCATCCGTCTCCGCGATCTCCAGCGTATCTCCGGCCTTCAGCCCAAGCCGGTTCAAGACTTCCTTCGGAATGATGATGCCTTCGGAATTGCCGATCTTGCGGATGGTGACGTTCATGACACGGGCCTTCGCTGATGTTGTAACGGAGTTATAACATCAGCATGCCGGAGTTTCAATCAGACGTCGTCTTCGTAAAGCGAGGGATCGAAAAGCGTCCAGCCGGCGGGCAGGAGATGTTCCTGCGGCTGATAGCGGATCTTGTAGGTCATCTTCTTGGAGCCGCGCACCCAGTAACCGAGATAGACATGCGGTAGGCCGCGTTGCTTGGCGGTGCGGATATGATCGAGGATCATGTAGGTGCCAAACGAGCGCTTCTCGAGTTCCGGATCGTAGAAGGAATAGACCATCGACGTCCCGTCGGTCATCACATCCGTCAGCGCCACGCCGAGAAGCCGTCCGGTCTTGCCAATGCCTGAGCCTTCCACGCGCTCGCGATATTCGATCACGCGTGTGTTCACATGCGTATCCTCGACCATCATGGCATAGTCGAGGACAGTCATTTCCGACATGCCGCCATTCTGGTGGCGGTGGTCGAGATAGCGGCGGAAGAGGGTGAATTGCTCCGAGGAGGGCTCGGCCTCAAGCTCGGTGGCAATCACGTCTTGATTGGTGGCGAGCACCCGCCGCATCGATTTCGTGGGCTCGAACCGGTCAACGAGAATGCGCACCGACACACAGGCCTGGCAGCGTTCGCAAGCAGGGCGATAGGCAATGTTCTGAGAGCGGCGGAACCCGCCCTGCGTCAGAAGATCGTTGATCTCCGGTGCCTTCGGGCCGATCAGGTGGGTGAATACCTTCCGCTCCATATGCCCCGTGAGATAGGGGCACCTGGCAGGCGCCGTCAGATAGAATTGCGGAGATATCCCGACCTGCGTATTCATCCTGCCGTTTCGTCAAACCTTCCGAAAGCGCCGTGCGACCTTTAGAACGCACGATGGACGCTCTGCACATTTGATAAATGCAACTGCGCCGACGCACCATTGAGACAGCATGGCGCAAGAATGGAAAAGGTCAACCCTGCAGGCGGTAGACCGGCTTGCCCGATACCCAGGTTTCCACAACCCGACCCGTGAAGCGGGCGTTTTCGAAGGGCGTGTTCTTCGAGCGTGACAGCAGGCCCTCGGCCGTCGCAATCCAGGGCATCTCGAGATCGGCGAAGGCAATATCCGCAGCGCTGCCCGGCTTCAGCGAACCCGCCGGCAGACCGTAGATCGAAGCCGGACGTGTCGAAAGCGCATCGACGAGGCGCGCCAGCGTGATGCGTTCTGCATGGTGAAGCCGCAGAGCTGCGGCAAATAGCGTCTCAAGCCCCACTGCGCCATCAGCAGCATCGGCAAAAGGCACGCGCTTCGTGTCCACATCCTGCGGATCATGCGAAGAAACGATGATGTCGATATCGCCGGCGGCCAGCGCTTCCACCATGGCGACACGGTCGTCCTCGGTGCGCAGCGGCGGCGACAGCTTGAAGAAGGTGCGGTATTCGCCGATGTCGTTCTCGTTGAGTGTCAGGTGATTGATCGACACGGCCGATGTCACCTTCACGCCGCGCTTGCGCGCGAGCTTGATCGCCTCAACCGATTCCGGCACCGAGATCTTCGCGGCGTGGTAATTCGCGCCCGTCAGGCCCGCGATGCGCAGATCGCGCTCCAGCGGAATGATCTCCGCCTCGCGCGGGCTGCCGGATAGGCCGAGCCAGCTGGCGAACAGGCCTTCGTTCATGACGCCGTTGACGCCGAGATAGGGATCGCGTGGTTCGAGAGCGACAATTGCACCGAAATGCTTGGCATAGGTCATGGCGCGGCGCAGGACCTGGCTGTCCGGGATCGCGTGACGACCCTGGGTCAGCCCCACGGCGCCGGCCTTCTTCAGAAGGCCGAATTCCGACATTTCCTCGCCGGCAAGTCCTTTCGTGAGCGCCGCTGCCGGATAGACATGGATCGCCGATTTGTCGCGCGCGGTCTTCTTGACGAATTCCACAAGGGCGATGTCATCGATCACCGGATCGGTATCCGGCATGGTGACGATGGAGGTGATGCCGCCCGCGGCTGCCGCCCGGCTTGCCGACTTGATTGTCTCGCGATGTTCGCCGCCCGGTTCGCCGATGAAGACGCGCGTATCGACCAGGCCCGGCATGGCGAGCAAGCCGCCCATGTCGCGCTTTTCGGCTCCGGGGGGAAGGGACTTCGCCGCCGCCGCACCGATGGCGACAACCTTGCCGTCTTCGATGACGATCGCGCCGGTCTCGTCCATGTCCTGCGACGGATCGACGATGCGGAGATTGGTGAGAACGGTCACGGTCATGTGCGCGGCCCCTGGTTCTGCGAGAGGAGAAGGGCTTCCATCACCGCCATACGCACGGCGACCCCCATTTCCACCTGTTGGCCGATCACGCTTTGCGGTCCATCGGCAATCTCGGAGGCGATTTCTACGCCTCTGTTCATCGGCCCCGGATGCATGACGAGCGCGTCGTCCTTCGCCGCCTTCAGCTTTTCTGCATCCAGCCCGTAAAAGCGGTAGTATTCGCGCACAGACGGCACGAAGGAGCCGGACATGCGCTCGCGCTGTAGCCTGAGCATCATCACCACATCCGCATCCTTCAGTCCTTCCTCCATGTCGTGGAAGACCTCCACGCTCATGTCGGCAATGCCGGAGGGAAGAAGCGTCGGCGGCGCGACGACACGCACCCGCGCGCCCATGGCGTTGAGCAGGATGATGTTGGAGCGCGCGACGCGCGAATGCAGCACGTCGCCGCAGATGGCGACCGTGATGCCCGAAAGCCGGCCCTTGGCCCGGCGGATCGTCAGCGCGTCGAGCAGCGCCTGCGTCGGATGCTCATGCTGCCCGTCGCCGGCATTGATGACCGAGCAGGAGACCTTTTGCGAGAGGAGGGCGGCGGCACCTGCCGAGGAATGGCGGATGACCAGCACGTCGGGATGCATCGCATTCAGCGTCATGGCGGTGTCGATCAGCGTCTCGCCCTTCTTCACGGAAGAGTTCGCGACCGACATGTTCATCACATCCGCGCCCAGCCGCTTGCCGGCCAGCTCGAAGGAAGATTGCGTGCGGGTCGAAGCCTCGAAGAAGAGGTTGATCTGGGTGAGACCCCTGAGCGTCGAGGTCTTCTTCTCCCGCTGCCGGCTGATCTTGACGGCCTCGTCTGCCTTGTCGAGCAGATACTCGATATCGTGTGGCTGGAGCCCCTTGATGCCAAGGAGATGGCGATGCGGGAAGAAGTCCATGAAACCGCCTCATCTGATGAGTTTGGGGGCTCTATAGTCAGTGTGGCTTTACCCGGCAAGCGTGCTGTGAGAAGGATGGGGACAAGGGGCCTCTCATCCCCATGCTTTTTTGAACGAATCCGGATAGAACGCGGCCATGACAGACAATAGAGAAGACGACATCTTCGCCAGCTTGAACCAGCCGCCGCTCTGGTCCGGTATCAATGCCTATCGCTCCGACCCTCTGCTGGTGGATCTGACGGCGGGCATGCCGCGTTCGGCCCGCGACGAATTCGAAAGCATAGGTCGGTATGCGACGCTGGCCGAAAGCCAGGAATTCGCCCGCATGGCGAATGAAGGCGTGCCCAAGCTGCGCACCCATGGTCCCCGTGGGGAACGGCTCGACGTGGTCGATTTCCACCCGGCCTATCACGCACTGATGCGGCGCTCTATGGCGAGCGGGCTGCACAGCTCCGTCTGGGATCAGACGCTGGAAGAAAGGGGCAAGGCCCATTCCGCACGTGCCGTGCGCTTCTTCTTGACCGCCCAGCTGGAAAGCGGCCATCTTTGCCCGCTGACCATGACCAATGCCTCGCTGGCCGCCATTTCCGCGTCTCCGGTGTTGCAGAAGGAATGGGCGCCGCGCATTCTCTCGCGCAAATACGATAGCTCGAACCGCCCCGCCGGGCAGAAGACCGCAGTCACGCTCGGCATGGGCATGACGGAAAAGCAGGGCGGCACGGATGTTCGCGCCAACCGCTCGGCGGCGGAAAAGGTTTCTGACGGCATCTATCGGCTCACCGGCCACAAGTTCTTCATGTCCGCCCCGATGAGCGATGCCTTCCTGATGCTCGCCAACACGGAAGAGGGCATGGGCTGCTTCCTCGTGCCGCGTCTCCTGGAAGACGGCACGGCCAACGGTCTGCGCTTCCAGCGGCTGAAGGACAAGCTTGGCAACCGCTCGAATGCCTCCTCCGAAGTCGAATTCTCCGGCACCTATGGCTATCTGCTGGGCGCTCCCGATGCCGGCATCCGCACCATTCTCGACATGGTGACGCTGACACGGCTCGATTGTGCGGTGGGTTCTGCCGGCATGATGCGCGCCAGCCTCGCGGAAGCCGTCCACCATACGCGCGGCCGCTATGCCTTTGGCAAGCCGCTGATCGACCAGCCGCTGATGACCCGCGTGCTTGCCGACATGGCGCTGGATGTGGCTGCCGCCACGGGTCTCGTCTTCCGTCTTGCCTCCTCCTTCGACAAGGCGGGCGAGAGCCCGGAAGAGGCAGCCTTTGCCCGCGTCATGACCCCTGTCGTCAAATACTGGGTCTGCAAGATGGCCCCGTCGCTGATCTACGAAGCGATGGAATGCATCGGCGGCAGCGGCTATATCGAAGAGCGCCCGATCGCACGCCACTATCGCGAGGCCCCGGTGAATGCGATCTGGGAAGGCTCCGGCAATGTCATGGCGCTGGACGTGCTGCGCGTCCTGCGCAAGGGCAAGGACCTGTTCGAAGCCGTCTTCGCCATGATTTCCCGCGATCTCGGCCCCACCGGGCCCAGAACGGTCGACGTTTTGCGTGCCGCTGCGTCGCTCTGCGAACGCGACGAGAGCGCCGCCCGCCTCTTCGTCGAGCAACTGGCCATGGCCGCCGCCGCCGCCGAGCTTCGCCGCATCGGGGCAGGGCGGATTGCCGATGCCTTTGCCGAAAGCCGGCTGGCGACCGGCTGGCGCTACACCTACGGCATGCTCGACATGCGGTTTGACGCCCGCTTCATCGTGGAACTGCTTTATCCGGCGACATAAGCCGTCAGATAAAGCGCGAGCGGAATGGTAAAGAATGAGGCCGCCGTCTGCAGCGTGGTGACGGCGGCGTAGAGCGGCGCATCGCCGCCCATCTGCTTGGCCAGAAGATAGCCGTTCATGGCTGTCGGCACCGCGCCGCAGACACAAAGCGCCAGAAGCGTCACACCGTCTATCCCCATGGCGACCCCGAACAGAACCACCATCAGCGGTGTGAAGAGAAGCTTGAGCCCCACCGGCCACAGCGCAGCCGCGCCCGGCCGCAACGCATCGGAAATCCGCAGGCCTGCGCCCAGCATCATCAGCCCCAGCGGCAGCGAGGTGCGCGCCACCATCTCGATCGTATCCTCCAGCGGCGGATAGACGTGGATGTGCAAGAGGTTGAAGATGACGCCGATGCCGCAGCCGAGAATGATCGGATTGCGGATGAACTGCTTGAGGAAATCACCGAGCGTTCGCCCGCTGCCGGTCATGGAAAGCAGCACGCCGACATTGATGACATTGAGCGGCAGCACGATGATCGCCATGACATAGGCGACTACCTCGATCCCCGGCTTGCCATAGAGTTTCTCGGCGACCGCGAGCGCCACGAACCCGTTCCACCGGCTGGTCGTCTGGAAGATCGACGTATAGGTCGAGGCCGGAATACCCGCTCGCCTTGCGAGAGGCCAGCCGGCCAGCAACACGAACGTGACCGCCGCGATCATCCCCAGTGCCGCGACCGTGATCTTGCCCGCCGGCAGGCTGCCGAAATTGGCGGTCGACAGCGTCGTGAACAGGAGCGCCGGAAACAGCATGTAATAGCCGACGCGCTCCAGTCCATCCCACATCTGATCCGGGATCCACGGCGCGCGCTTCATCAGCGCGCCGAGAATGACGACGAGAAAGACGGGGAGAATGCTTTCGAATATGGGGAGCATGCGCAGCTTTCGGGTAGGCGACAATTGGGGGGCGGCGTCAGACAGGAATGAGGCGCGCGACCGCGCGGTCATCTTCGTTTTGGCTGGCGCTGAGCCCCTGGACGACACCGGCGCGATCCTCGGCATTGCGGTTCTGGCTCATCTTCCTCTTGCCCTGAAGCGAGGTGATGGGCAAGCGCACGCCCACAATGGCGCGCAGTTGCATCTCGATGAAGTCGGCGGGAGCATCATCGACGCGCCAATGCATGCCCCGCCGATTTTCGTGCAGGTCCGTCAGCCGCGATACGAGATCAAGCAGGCGCGCCTTGTCATCAAAGAACTCGACTGGTCCTCGTGCTTCGATTATCTCATAGTTCCATGTTGGAACCACTTTGCCGTGATCGCCCTTCGAGCCGTACCAGCCAGGCGAGACATAGGCATCCCGTCCGCTGAACAGCGCGACCGCATCGCCCAGGACCGGCGAGCGCCAATGCGGGTTGGCCCGGGCAACGTGACCATAAAGTGTGCCGAACTTGCCTTCGCAGTCGTCCAGCAGCATGGGGAGCGGCGTCACCATCGGACCCTCTGGTCCTGCGGTCATGAAGGTTGCAAGTTCGCATTTGCGGATCATGTCGAAGAGATCGAAGCGATCAGCGATAGAGAAGGCGGAAGGTATATACATTGTGGTCTTGCATAGCGTTGTTGAAGGAGCAGAGGGTTGCAAAGGCCACGCCTGAAAACAAGCGCACGGACCGATTGCCTCATGAAACTTTCTGATGTTGGGCTGCACCACAATCCTGTGCATACCCTTTCGCCTCCATTGCGGGTGACAATTCATCGGCCTAATCACCATCGGGTGACTTTGCCGGAAAACTGATTGCCCATGACTGCGACCGCTGCCGAAATCCTTGAAGCGCCTGCTGCCCCTGAAAAGGAACTGCCCGTGCGCGACCGCGCGCAAACGCAGGCGCGTATTTTTCAGGCGGGCAGGACGCTTCTGGCCGAGGGCGGGTTTCAGGCGTTTGGGGTCAACGCGGTTGCCCGCAAGGCCGGCTGCGACAAGCAGCTCATCTACCGCTACTTCGGCGGGCTCGACGGGCTGGTGGATGCGATCGGCGAAGATCTGGCCGGCTGGGTCACGCAGCATGTTCCGGAAGATCAGGGCGGGCGCTTCCTGCTGACATACGGCGACCTGATGGAGCGTCTGGCGGAACTTTATGCCGACGCGCTGCGCGCCGATCCGCTGATGCGGCGCATTCTTGTCTGGGAACTCTCCGAGAACTCGCCCCACATCGCCCGCATGGCGGACGCCCGCGCCAAGGGTATCGCGCAATGGATCGAGCGCATGCGCGGCTCGCTGACGCCACCAAAGGGGGCAGACACGGTCGCGCTCAATGCCGTCGTGATCGCAGCCGTCCAGCAACTGGTTCTGGCGGCGGAAACGTCTGGCAGTTTCGCGGGCCTGCCGCTGAAGTCGCAGAAGGATTGGGCAAGAGCCGTCACCGCGATCGCCCGCATGGCCCGCGCTGCCTACGCCTGACGCGGCTATTCCTCCGCAAGCCCGCAAAAGCGGTGTTCCGACCATCTCTGTCCACACATAATCCACAGCCCGCCGGCGCGCCGTTAACCTTAACAAATGGTTTACATTGCGCCTTTGGCTGTTAACTGAAATGGTTGCCCAATGGTTAATTCAGCCGGGCTCGGGGCATGATGCGCCGAGGGCTGTTGCGTAAACCCGCCTTGTCTTGTGGGGCAGGCGGGAGGGTGTGTGATGCGTATGGACACCGGGCGAAGCAGGTTGGTGGCGATGGCGTGCCTCACGTTACTGTTTGCCGCAGCGGCGGTGAGCCTCGTGGTCCCAATGGTCGTGGTTGTCGTGATGGGGCTGGTCGACCGCCTGTTGATGCACCTCTGGTACGGCGTGATTCCCGATCTTATCCCCAGGCTGGCGGCTCGATGGCTGCCGCAGTCGCCGGCTCGCGAGGAGACGGCGGCATGAAGTGGTTTCTCGTTTTCTGGCTCGGGCCGATCATTTTTCTCGGCGGCTGGTATGGCCTGTCCTACTACGACATCAATTTCGGCATCTTCATGCTGACGCGCCAGGCGCATGAACTCGTGCTGCAGATGTATGGCCAGACGCTCGGCATCGCGCCGCAATCCGTCGCCCCGCTGGTGGCCAAGGCGATTGGGACGGACAGCCTCTTCGTCATCGCCATCCTGATCTTCCGCCGCCGCAAGAAGATTGCCGCCTGGTGGCGCGCGCGCCGCGTTCAGCCCTCGCCGGAGGCGGCCCTGCGCAGGGACGACAACCTGTCCAACGCGCCCTGGAGAATGAAGGACGCAGCCGCGGAATCGATCCGCTCGGCCCGCTTGGCTCTCGACACATCCATTTCCAAGAGTGCCCGCTCGGCCGCCACTGTCGAAAGCCGTTCGTCCCAGTAAATGAAGGGCAGGGCGGTGTTCGCCTCCATGTTGCGCACGAAGGCGCGGGTGGCCTGAACGCGAGGGCCCGCACTGCCGTCCATGTTCATCGGCAGGCCGATGACGAAGGCCGCAACCTTTTCCTTGACCGCAAAGGCGAGAAGCGCCTCCGCGTCCGGCCCGAACTTAACCCGCTTGATCACGGGGCGCGGTGTCGCAAAACGCAGGCCGATATCCGAGAGCGATAGCCCGATCGTCTTCGTGCCGAGATCAAGCCCGGCAATCGGCTGGCCGAGTGGCAGGTTCTCTGCAAGTTCTTCGAGGGTGATGATGGTCATGCGATGCGGCGGCTCCTGGAGCGCGTGCGTCCATTTGGACCCACAAAGGGCGCTCTGACAAATTTTGAATCCGCGCTCTCCATAACAGAGGGAACCGTTCTTGCCAAAACCAGCCTGTCGTAACGGGATAAGTTGGCCTATAAGCACGCGAACACCCCTCCGGAATCCAGTATGCTTGCCATCTTCTCCATCACGCTGCCGATCTTCGTTCTGATCGGAACAGGCGTCATTGCCGGCCGATATCTCAGCCTCGAGCGAAAGGATATGAGCGGGCTGTCTACCTTCGTCTGGTATTTCGCCCTGCCGGCGCTCATCCTGCGGGCCTTCGTGCTGCACCCGATGAGCGATTTCCTGCATCTCGATTATCTGCTGCTCTATCTGACCGCCTCACTTCTGACCTTCGGCATATCGCTTTCCGTAGCACGGTTCGTGCGGGGGAAGTCCCTGACGGAAAGCGCGCTGATGGCGCTCGGTTCATCGAGCGGCAATAGCGGCTTCGTGGGCTTTCCGGTCGCCTCGCTGGTGGTCGGGCCGCTGGCGCCGATCGGCCTTGCGCTCAACATGATCGTCGAAAACCTCATCATCCTGCCCACCGGCATGGTGCTTGCTGAGGATGGCCAGCGTGGCGGCGCGGGCGCGCTGAAGGCCTTGCGGGGGTCGCTGATGTCGCTCACCCGCAATCCGCTGATCATCTCGCTCGTCATCGGTGCAGCAATCTCCGCGTCCGGCATCAGCTTCAAGGACATGGCGCTTTTCCACGCCATCGACATGCTGGCCAATGCCTCCGGTGCGGTCGCGCTCTTCATCGTGGGTGCCACGCTTTACGCCACCAAGGCCGGCGGCAGCCTGCTGCCGGATGCAACGCAGGTGTCCATCGGCAAGCTGGTTCTGCATCCGTTGAGCGTCCTTGCGATATCATTTCTGATGCCGGGACTGGACCCCGAGATGCGAAAGACGGCCATCGTTTTTGCCGCCGCTCCCATGCTCACGGTCTATCCGATCATCGGCCAGCGCTTCGGCTATCAGGAAATGAGTTCGGCGGCGCTGCTCATGGCCACGACCGCCAGCTTCTTCACCATCTCCATCATGCTGGCGCTGGTGTGACGCTCACCAATGCGCGACTCGGTCGCCGCCGGTGAATTGCGCGCTTTTCGGCGTATATTCGAAAAGCTCGATGCGCACGCCGTTCGGGTCGGTGATCCAGCTCTGCCAAGTGTCGTCGCAGCCGTGGGACTTGGCGGATGCTTCCACCCCGCAATCGCTGATATGGGCGATTGCCTCGTCCATGTTTACCACTTCAAAGCAGATGTGATTGATCTGGTTGCGCTTGGAATATTCAGCCTCCGGATTCTCGAAGACCTCGATATGGGTGTCGCCGCCGGCGTCGAGATAGTAGCCGAAAACTCGGCCGTCGCGGGTGAAGTTGAAGACCTTGTCAAAGCCGAGAACGCGGGAATACCATGCCGCCGTCGCATCGATATCCTTCGCAAAGATGCAGACATGGGCGATCTTGCGGATGATTTTCTGTTTCATGGATTTGAACTCCTCCTTCTCCCTGATCCGAGTATAGGCCAAACCACGTAACGTGAAAGTGTGACACAAGGGCTTGATCCTCTCGCTCCAGCCCCTAATCTGCACCCGCCCATGGGCCTTGTCGCGTCGCGTGGCGCCGGCTCATCCCCCGCAAGACATTAAGGGAGACCTCCCATGAAAATCACCTGGCTCGGCCATTCGGCTTTCCGCCTCGACACGGCCAAGGCGAAGATCCTCATCGACCCCTTCTTCACCGGCAACCCGGGCTTTCAAGGCCTCGACGCCAAGGATGCGACCAAGGATATCACCCACATCCTGCTGACCCATGGTCATAGCGACCATGTCGGCGATACGCTGCAGATCGCGGCTGACACCGGGGCGACAGTTGTCGGCAATTTCGACCTCTGCATGTGGCTCGCCCACAAGGGCCTGAAGAACTTTTCGCCGGGCAATACCGGCGGCACGATCGGCATGGAAGGCTTCACCGTCACGTTCACGAACGCGCTTCACTCATCCGCGCAGATTACGGAAGACGGCGTTTCCCACGCGCTCGGCAACCCGAATGGCCTTGTCCTGCATTTCGATGACGAGCCGTCGCTGTTCCACATGGGCGACACGGATATCTTCTCCGACATGGGCCTGATCAACGAGTTGCACCAGCCCGATATCGGTATCGTGCCGATCGGCGACCGCTTCACCATGGGCGGTGCAGTTGCTGCCCTTGCCGCACAGCGCTTCTTCAACTTCAAGACCGCGATCCCCTGCCACTACGGCTCGTTCCCGATCATCGACCAGACGGCGGACAAGTTCATCGCCGGCCTCGACGGCACGAAGACCAAGGTGGAAGCCCCGAAGCCCGGCGGCAGCGTCGAGGTCTGACCGACCGCGCCGGCAAGCTTTGCCAATCGGACCGGATCTACTTCTCCTTGATCCGGTCCCACACGGCTGCAAACAGTTGCCGTTGGGGCGGAAGCCCGAAGAGGCCGGTCATGGCCTCTTCAAATTCTTGAAACGTCTCCAGGCGCGTTGCATCGCTTTCCCCGTGCCGCGTCACCTTCAGCGCACGATTGAAGAGCGTGTTGCGCCCATTTTCGGTGACGCGCGCCATCATCAGATTGTGCGGAAACGGTGCCTTGTCCCAGCGGGCGGTCACGAAATTGGCCGCTTCGAAATCGGTTCGAAGGCCGGCGACCGTTCAAACCCATAGAGTCCGTACCAGCCGTCCGGCACTTGCCGTTCCAGCACTTCCTCCTGCGTTTCCTCGTCTCGCCGCACCCGATAGGTCTCGCCCATGATCGCCTGCGGCCCAACCTGGTCGAGCCGAACCGGCGTGAACGGCGCGCCGCCGCCGAAGCCGCAATCGGCGAGATATTTCTGCTCTGCGATGGTGACAATGAAGGCCCGGTGGCTGCGCGGGCCACCGCGCGGCGCGCCATTGCGTACCCGGGCCATGATCGGCATGGCTTCGAACCCGAGCGCCGAAAGCGCCATGCCGAAAAGCGCGTTCACCTCGAAGCAATAGCCGCCGCGCCGTTTCTCGACCAGCTTGCGCCACAGCGCCTCCGGATCGAGGTCCGGCACCTTGCCCGTCAGCGGGTCCATGTTCTCGAACGGGATGTGGCGCGCCTGCGCGAGCTGAAGAGCCGCAAGTGTTTCCGGGCTCACCCCGGACAGCGTCTCTGCGATGCCGATGCGCTGAAGATAGGCACTGAGATCGAAAGGCATGGTTGCTCCCTTGGTTCGCGTGAGGCTAGCTTTCCGGACGTAGAAGGCAAGGGGAGGCCTTTCAATGCCGGTAGTCCCGCCAAAACCCCGGAAAAGCGTTGCATCCGCCAAGCGGGCTGATTATAGCGGTCGCTCAATATCTTGAACGACAATCCTTGACCGGAGTTCGCCCGATGTCCGTCGACCTCGCCACCGTTAAGCGCGTTGCGCGCCTTTCCCGTCTCGCCGTTTCCGAAGAGGAAGCGCAAAAGATGATGGGCGAGCTGAACGGCATTCTCGGTTTTGTCGAGCAGCTGTCGGAAGTGAATGTGAAGGATGTCGAGCCGATGACTTCGGTCACGCCCATGGTCATGCGCAAGCGCGCCGACGTCGTCAACGATGGCGACAAGGCCGCTGACATCGTCGCCAATGCGCCGTCCACGACCGAGAATTTCTTCATGGTGCCGAAAGTGGTCGAATAAGACCGATCTCGACCCGCCCGCTCAAAGCCCCGATTTCAAGACGAAACGATCGCACCATGACCGAACTGACAAAGCTCACGATTGCCGAAGCCCGCGCCAAGCTCACCGCCAAGGAAATTTCCGCCGTCGAGCTGACAGACGCCTATCTTGCCGCCATCGAAGCGGTGAACCCGGTGATCAACGCCTATGTCACCGTGACGCCGGACAAGGCGCGCGAGATGGCCAAGGCCTCCGACGCCCGCATCGCCGCCGGCAAGGCTGGCGCGCTGGAAGGCATTCCGCTCGGCATCAAGGACCTCTTCGCCACGCGCGATGTCCACACCCAGGCCTGCTCGCATATCCTCGATGGCTTCAAGCCGAAATACGAATCGACCGTCAGCCAGAACCTCTGGGACGACGGCGCCGTGATGCTCGGCAAGCTGAACATGGACGAATTCGCCATGGGCTCGTCCAACGAGAGCTCCTATTACGGCCCCGTTATCAACCCGTGGAAGGCTGAAGGTTCCAACCAGCAGCTCGTTCCCGGTGGCTCCTCGGGCGGCTCGGCCGCCGCCGTTGCAGCCCAGCTTTGCGCCGGCGCCACCGCCACCGACACCGGCGGCTCTATCCGCCAGCCGGCGGCCTTCACCGGCACCGTCGGCATCAAGCCGACCTATGGCCGCTGCTCACGCTGGGGTATCGTCGCCTTCGCCTCCTCGCTCGATCAGGCCGGCCCGATCGCCCGCGACGTGCGCGATGCTGCAATCCTGTTGAAGTCCATGGCCAGCGTCGACGCCAAGGACACGACCTCCGTTGACCTGCCGGTTCCGGACTACGAAGCCGCCATCGGCAAGTCGCTGAAGGGCATGAAGATCGGCATTCCGAACGAATACCGCGTCGAAGGCATGCCGGAAGAGATCGAAAAGGTCTGGCAGCAGGGGATGCAGTGGCTGAAGGATGCGGGCGCCGAGATCGTCAACATCTCGCTGCCGCACACCAAGTATGCCCTGCCGGCCTATTACATCGTGGCCCCGGCCGAAGCTTCATCCAACCTTGCCCGCTACGACGGCGTGCGCTACGGCCTGCGCGTCGACGGCAAGGACATTGTCGACATGTATGAAAAGACGCGCGCTGCCGGCTTTGGCAAGGAAGTCAAGCGCCGTATCATGATCGGCACCTATGTTCTCTCTGCCGGTTACTACGACGCCTATTACCTCCAGGCGCAGAAGGTTCGCACCCTGATCAAGCGCGACTTCGAGATCGCCTTTGCCAACGGCGTCGACGCGATCCTGACGCCCGCCACCCCGTCGTCCGCCTTCGGCATTGCCGATGAGGACCTCGCCTCCGATCCGGTCAAGATGTACCTCAACGACATCTTCACGGTGACCGTCAACATGGCAGGCCTCCCCGGCATGTCCGTCCCCGCCGGCCTCGATCACAAGGGCCTGCCGCTCGGTCTCCAGCTCATCGGCAAGCCGTTCGAGGAAGAGACGCTGTTCAAGACGGCACATGTGATCGAGCAGGCGGCCGGAAGGTTCTCGCCGAAGAAGTGGTGGTAAGTCGGTAATTCATTCCAGAAAAACGGCGCAGCCTATTGGGACTGCGCCGTTTTCATGTCGCTTAGCGGTTGTTGAGCTGTGATCGCACCAGTTCGAGCCCGCGCGTCGTAATGCGGTAGGGCTTGCCGCCCGAGGAGGCTATCGCTCCCTCGCGCTTGAGCTTGCGGAACGTGACGATGTCGATCTGGCTGAAGATCCAGCCTTCTCGCGTCATGAGCCGCAGCCCCTCAATTTTGCGTGCGTCGTTGCGGATGAGTTCGATATTGCCGCCCTGGGCGAGCAGGTGGAGAATGCGCTGTTCGGCGCTGGAAATGTCCATTGTCTTGAAGTCCGGATGGCGTCCGATAGGACGCGTGAAAACGTATCCGATGCCGCACGGGCATCAGGCTCGATTTCAACAGGGCCCGGCACGCAGAAAACCTTCCGCGGGCAGGGCCTTTACCGGGACTCCGATAGAGTAAACATTCGCACTCCATTTGTGGGCCTTAAAGGTGGGGATTGCCGGGGCGGCGTGTCAAGTGTGGGTTGAGGCCTTTATTAGCTGTTGAAAACCTACCCCAAGGCGACGCTGCGGCAGCAACAGTTTGCGCCAGGCGCTTCTCACGCCCAACTGCGCGCGCAATACTGTTCACGCTCTTGGATGGGGATGAGGAGCAGCGATGGTCACGATACGCAATGCGCGTGCGGACGAAGCGGACGTTCTGGCGGCCATCGGCTTCCGGGCGTGGGATTCGACGTCCGAAGGCTGGGGCGATGCGGAGGATATTCGCGAAAGTGCCATCCGTGCCTTCGAGTTTTTCACTCGAAACAACTGGCTCTCCATCGATGTCGCCGAACGCGTCGGGCAGGTGCTGGGCTGGGGCGCCCGCGAAAAGCTCGACAACAGCATTACGGATATCTGGGTCGATCCCGTCTTTCAGCGCCAAGGCGTCGGTGCCGCTCTGCTGGCGCATCTGGAGGAGGAGATCGCAGCGCATGGCCACGAGACGGTGCTGACGCAGGTGCATTCGGAAAACTCGGCGGCACTGGCCTTCTTCCGCAAGGCCGGCTATGGCGTGTCGTGGATGACGACGGCATGGTCACCCAAGCTCGACCGCGATGTCGACACGGTCGGGTTGGTCAAGCGGTTGGTCGAGGAGAAGACCGGAAGCGGCTACAGCGAGTTCTGATCCGGCTGCTCTGCGAGCATCTGGTCGCGCATGCGTGCAAAGAGATCGCGGTTGCGGCAGAAGCGCGGTGCCTGCTCTGGCTCGTCATTCTCCTCCAGCCAGTCGGCGCAATCGTGCGGGCGGCTGCAGGCGAGACAGCGTTGCCCGGCGCGCTTCATGACGTTGCGGTGATCGGGCAGGTCTTCGAGATGCGCGGTCAGCCCAAGCTTTGCCGTCATCGCTTCGAGCAGCATGGCGTGTTCGTTCACCCGGATAAAGTAGTTCAGGATACTCATGGGCATTCTCCGTCCGTGCGAAGACTATCGCGTAAAGGCAATCGGCCCGCCTTGATCCTACTCAAGTCCGCCGGGTGCCCTTGAAAACCCGCAAATCCCTTGCGCCATCCGGCCATTTGTTCTACCGGAAGGCTTCGAAATCCCATTGATGCCGAGAGCTTTTCCATGACCATTGTCGATGTCCGCACGCCCGATCCGAAACGCCTCATCCCCGGCGCCACCGGCGACTGGGAAGTCGTGATCGGCATGGAAGTCCATGCGCAGGTCCTCTCCAAGTCCAAGCTGTTCTCCGGCTCGTCGACCGAGTTCGGCCGCCCGGAGAATACCAATGTCTCGCTGGTCGACGCCGCGATGCCAGGCATGCTGCCGGTGATCAACGAAGAATGCGTCAAGCAGGCGGTGCGCACTGGGTTGGGCCTGAAGGCCCAGATCAACCATCGCTCGATCTTCGACCGCAAGAACTACTTCTATCCCGACCTGCCGCAGGGCTATCAGATTTCGCAATTCAAGGACCCGATCGTTGGCGAGGGCAAGATCGTCATCTCGCTCGGCCCCGACCGCCAGGGCAATTTCGAGGATATCGAAATCGGCATCGAGCGCCTGCATCTCGAACAGGATGCCGGCAAGCTGATGCATGACCAGCATCCGACCTCGACCTATGTCGACCTCAACCGCACCGGCGTGGCGCTGATGGAAATCGTCTCCAAGCCGGACATGCGCTCGGCCGACGAGGCCAAGGCCTATATGACGAAGCTGCGCTCCATCGTGCGCTATCTCGGCACCTGCGACGGCAACATGGACGAAGGCTCCATGCGCGCCGACGTCAACGTTTCCGTCCGCAAGCCGGGCGGTGAATTCGGCACGCGCTGCGAAATCAAGAACGTCAACTCCATCCGCTTCATCGGTCAGGCCATCGACTACGAAGCCCGCCGCCAGATCGCTATCCTGGAAGACGGTGGCTCGATCGACCAGGAAACCCGCCTGTTCGACGCCGGCAAGGGCGAAACGCGCTCGATGCGCTCCAAGGAAGATGCGCATGACTATCGGTACTTCCCCGATCCGGACCTGCTGCCGCTGGAATTCGACAACGCCTTTGTTGCCGAACTCCTGAAGGACCTGCCGGAACTGCCCGATGACAAGAAGGAGCGTTTCGTCAAGGATCTCAGCCTCACCGTCTACGACGCCTCCGTGCTTGTTTCGGAAAAGGCGATTGCCGCCTATTTCGAGGCCGTGGCCGAAGGCCGCGACGCCAAGATTGCGGCCAACTGGGTCATCAACGACCTGTTGGGCGCCTTGAACAAAGCCGGCAAAGACATTGAAGAGACTCCGGTTTCTCCCGCCCAGCTCGGCGGTATTCTGGACCTCATCAAGGACGGCACCATCTCGGGCAAGCTCGCCAAGGACCTCTTCGAAATCGTCTTCAATGAAGGCGGCGATCCGGCGAAAATCGTCGAAGAGCGCGGCATGAAACAGGTCACCGACACCGGCGCGATCGAAAAGGCCGTCGATGAAATCATCGCCGCCAACCCCGATCAGGTGGCCAAGGTCGTCGCCAAGCCGTCGCTCGCCGGCTGGTTCGTCGGTCAGGTCATGAAGGCAACCGGCGGCAAGGCCAACCCGCAGACTGTTCAGGCCCTCGTCAAGGCCAAGCTGGGGATCGAGGAATAATGTTCTTCATCCGCTCCGCCGGCGAACAGGACCTGAAGAGGGTACAGACGCTGCTGGCGGAGACCTGGCGCGATACGTATGTGCCATTCCATGGTGATCACGTTGTCGAAGCGATGATCGAACAGTGGCATTCGCCGGGCTCGCTGAAACAGCGGCTAGGCCGTCCGGATTCGGAGTTTTTGGTCGCCGATGACGGCCGCCAGCTCGCCGGCATGGCCTATGCCGCCATGTCGCGCAAGACGCCGAAGGTCGCCAACCTGCATCAGCTCTATGTCCATCCGCTCTGGCAGGGGCAGGGGATCGGCACGGATCTCTTTGCCGAGATCGAGACCTGCTTTCCTGATGCCGACCGCATGCAGCTGGAAGTCACGGTGGAGAACGAGCGCGCTATTGCCTTCTACTCCAAGGTGGGCTTCCGCGAGATCGGCCGCATCGAGAATGTCGGCCCACCGGGTGCGAAGATGCCCGCCATCCTGATGGAAAAAAGCCTCAGCTTCTGAAAACGGGGGTGCCGGATGAAAGCCGTCTATTTCGAACGATTCTGCGAACCGCCGCGCATTGCCAATCTCCCAGACCCGGTGCCCGGCGCTGATGCCGTCGTCGTCAAGATCGAGGCGACAGGGCTTTGCCGCTCCGATTGGCACGGCTGGATGGGCCATGACAGTGATATCGTGCTGCCGCATGTGCCGGGACACGAACTCGCCGGAACCGTTGTCGCCACCGGCCGCAACGTGCTGCGCTGGAAGAAGGGTGACCGCGTTACCGTGCCCTTCGTCTCGGGCTGCGGCCGCTGCGCCGAATGCGCCTCCGGCAATCAGCAGGTCTGCGAGAGACAGTTCCAGCCGGGCTTCACCGCCTGGGGTTCTTTCGCCGAATATTGCTCGATCGACTATGCCGACGCCAACCTCGTGCGCCTGCCGGAGAGCATGGATTTCGCCACCGCCGCCGGTCTAGGCTGCCGCTTCGTCACGTCGTTCCGCGCCGTGGTCGATCAGGCCCGTGTCCAGCCCGGTGAATGGGTCGCCGTCCACGGCTGTGGCGGCGTTGGCCTCTCCGCCATCATGATCGCCAATGCCATGGGCGCGAATGTCGCGGCCGTCGATCTGTCGGATGACAAGCTGGAATTTGCGAAGAAACTGGGTGCGGCTGTCACGGTCAATGCCCGTAATGTCGGCGACGTACCGGCCGCTATCCGAGAGCTCACCTCAGGCGGCGCGCATGTATCTGTCGATGCGCTCGGTCACCCGACGACCCTGTCGAATTCCATCCTGTGCCTGCGCCGCCGTGGTCGCCATGTGCAGGTCGGTCTTCTGCTCGCCGACCAGTCGCGCCCGCAGGTCCCGATGGATCGCGTCATCGGCTGGGAGCTGGAAATCAAGGGCAGCCACGGCATGCAGGCGCATCGCTATGGCGCGATGTTCTCGATGATCGAGACGGGCAAGCTGAAGCCCGAACTGATGATTGGCCGCACACTCAGCCTCGACGAAGCGCCACAGGCCCTGATGGCCATGGACCGCTTCGACGGCGTCGGCATTGGCGTCATCACGCGCTTCTGATCAATGATCCCTCGCCAATAACGCGCAAGGGTGGGTCGTCACTTAAGCCGCTTTTGCAGCGCGCTGATGATCACTTCTCCCACCTTGTCATAGGCATCATCGAAGTGGTGGTCGCCCGGCAGTTCGACCACGTCGATGCCCTTGCTTTTCAGCTGGGAGCAGACCGCGTCATCATCGTCCGTGCCGTAGATGCACTGGATGAGCTTGGGATCGATCTTGGCGACGGCATCGAGCGTCGTGCCGCCCTGATAGCTACCCTCCGCGCCGAACCATCCCGAGACCGAAATCTCGTAGTCGACGGACTTGGTCAGTGCGAGCAGCGACATCTGCTTAACGACAGCCTTGTCCGCAGCCGGGAGCATGTCATAGGCGGAGGGGAGGACGTCCGCGCCAAAGGAATAGCCGACGAGAAGGACGTTCCTGACCTTCCACTTCTTGCGATAGGCTTCGATGATTCTCGCCAGATCCTTCGCCGTCGAGGCTTGATCCTTCTTTGACCAGAAATAGCGAAGCGCATCCAGGCCCACCGTCGGAATGCCCTGTGACTGGAAATACTGGCCGACTTCGCTGTCGATGTCGCGCCAGCCGCCGTCACCGGAATAGAAGATGGCCATCGTGTCCATCTTCGGGGTCGCATCGAGTTCGGTCAGGGGCAGGCCAAGGTCGTTGGAGGCCGCATCTCCCTCGGCCATATTCTGTTTCACCGTCGAAACCAGCAGCGAGCCGTCATTCCTGTCGGCCTGGACCACCTTGACGTCCGGATGCGCCGCCACGATGGCAGCCACGTTCGCCTTGCCGTCTGCGGCTCCGTTCGGGGTTTCCACCACCGTGACGGGCGCCGGCAGGTCGTCGTCGGTGAGCGCATAGATATAGCCGTTCGGTGTCGGTTGCTTAGTCGCCGGAGTGCAGAGCTGCTTGGTCAGCGGAATCTCCGCCGTAGGATCGACGGCAATGGCTTCTCCGATCGTGGCGGGCGGGGACTGGGCAATCATGGCCAGCACCAGCGCGCCGCTTGCTCCTTCGCCGGCAAGCACGGGCGCGTGATAGGCACTGTCGCCAGCGCGACGCTGAACCTGCTGGGATAGCGACTCGATGTCGGAGATCATGTAGATGCAGTCGTCGCTATCCTTGGCAAGGGAGGCGATATAGGCCTTGTAGTCGATGCCAACGACGGCTGCGCCGGACGAGACAAGATCGTTCAGCCTGTCGTCATCCGTCTTCGTCCAGCCGTCGGGGCCGGACAGAAGAAAGACCATCGATTTGACACCCCCTGTCGGCAGCGCGATGTGCGGCGAGGGGATAAGCCCCGTATCGTAGCCGCTGTTGTCGTCAGCAAGCGACGGATCCGCTTGGACCGCAAGAATCGAGGCAAGCCCCGCCAGCAGGCAGTTTCGATAGTTCATTTCCCGACGACTCCTCTGATGCCACCACCGATCAGGACCGTCACATCCATGATCGCCATGACAGGCGACGCATTGCCGGATACCGCAATGTAGCGCGCTTCCCATCGAGGGGCGAATTTCGATTTGTAGGCCTTCAGGCCCTTGAAGTTGTAGAAGCGTTCAGCGTGTTCGAAAATCACCCCGCCGATACGATCCCATACGGGCGCCGACTCGCGCCGCGACATGCCCGAAAGCGGCGCCATGCCCAGGTTGAAGCTCTGAAAGCCCTGGTCGCGCAGATACTCGATGATCCGCACGAAGAGGAAATCCATCGATCCCTTCGGCGCATCCGGCAGGAAGCGCATGAGGTCGACGGAGCCTTCCATTTTGGTATCCGTTACCAGAAGCGTCGCAAAAGCAACGATCCTGCCATGTTGACGCAAGAGCGCGACTGGCTGCGAGCGGATGTAGCTGGGATCGAACGCCCCTAGCGAAAAGGTCTTTTCGCGCGTGTCATGCTGCTGCAGCCAGGAATCAGAGACGGCCTGCAATTCGTGCATGACCGCATCGACATCGGCGCCGGCCTCGACAACCTGGAACTCGATATCCTCGCGCTGGGCCTTGCTGACCGTCTGGCGCAGGTTGGCCATGCGTCCGCCCTTCAGTTCGAAGTCTGGCAGCGAAACGGTCGCAGCCTCGCCAAGCTTGTAGGCTCGAAGGCCCGCATCGGCGCAGAAGCCGAGCAGAGCCGGCGTGATCTGGTAGAGAACGGCGCGCGCGCCGGCGGCCTGCGCCATTTCGACAAAGCGCCACAGAAGCTCCTGGGCCTCTTCCTCGTCGCCGACCGGGTCGAACAGCGCGACCCACGAGCGGCCCTGGATGCCATACATGATGAAACAGTTTCCGCTGTCCGACAGAAGGATCTGCTTGTCACCCATGCGGACGAGATTGGCATCCGCTGCAACGCCGGCCATCACGATGGGGAGAGCCTTTTCCAGCGCCTCGCCGGTGGGCAGCTGCGGACGAAACTTTGCGGGGCGCAGAAGACTGTAAACGGCCACCGCCGAGGCCGCCAGCGCCAGGCCCGCGGCGGCACGAAGTCCACGCGGCACTTCGTCGGCGATCTCGAACTCCCACCACAGTCCATTGGAGTAATCGACGTCGCGATAGACAAAGAAAAGCAATGTGATGGCGGAGCCGACGATCACTGCCATGGCGGCGACCCAGGAGGGCGCCAGTGCCTGATGGATGAGCGAGGCGGGACGCCGGAACCGCCGGTGTGTCATCGAAAGCGCCAAGATCAGCACGATCAGCAGGGAGGCTTCCAGCGGCGAAACCGCGCGCAGGTTCGCAAAGAAAAGCGCCGCGATACTGGTGATGAGAGCCATCCACCACGCCGCGTCCAACCGATTCGACAGCCCGCGCCCCGTCAGAAACAGGGCAAGTCCCAACAGGCTTGCGATGAAATGCGCGCTCTCGACGATCGAGACCGGCATGTAGGTTTCCAGCCGCACGAGCTTGTCGTCATTGGTGGGCGTGACGCTCGAAAAAATGAGGATCGCGCCGGTCACAACCGAAAGCGTTGAGATGAGGGCCGGCGCCAATCGCGGTTCAAGTTGCCGGAATGCCGCGGCGACAGGAACGATTGCAAACCGCCGGGCTTCCACGACGATCAGCGCAAGCGCGGCGATCAACAGGGGCAGGACATTGTAGATGAGCCGGTAGAGAAGCAGGCTGCCCAGGATGCGGTCGACTTCCACATGCGACCCGAGCGCCGAGACCATCACGGCCTCGAAGATACCGATACCAGCCGGCACATGGCTGATCAGGCCGAGCCCGACCGCTGTCGAATAGATCGCAAAGAATGTGGGCCAGCCAACGGCCGTCTGGGGGATCAGCACGTAAAGCGCGGTGGCAGAGGCCGCCATGTCGAGCGCGCTGACGAGAAACTGCCGCGATGCCGTCTTGCTATCCGGCAACCGGACGGTCAGGAATCCGAGACTGATGCGGCGGCCATTCCGCCCGATATAGAGAAGCACCGCCATCACGACCAGGATCGCAGAGGCGATGATGCGGATCAGCTGCGGGTCCAGGCCCGAGAGCGAGGCAAGCCGCGGCGCGGTGACCAGAACAGACAGGGCGGTGACCGTCAGGATGCCAAGCCCGAAGGCGAGCGTCACGAACGCGATGACCTTGCCGATCTCTTCCGGGGTGAGGCCGAGGCGGAGATAGGCCCTGAGCCGGATCGCGCCAGCCGACAACGCGCCGAAGCCCGCCGTGTTGCCCACCGCATAGGCCGTGAAAGAGGCAATGGCGACGGAGACGAGCGGCAGCTTTTCCTTGCGCACATAGTCGATCGCGTTGATGTCGTAGGCGATCAGGGCGACAAAGCTGAGCGCCGTGAACAGCAGTGAAAGCAGGATCGACTGCAAGGAAGTCGCTGCAAGCGCATCGCGGACATCCTCAATGCGGATTTCCTTGGTCAATGCGTAGATCGCATAGGCCGTAATGCCGCTGACAGTAAGGATGGCGGCCAGCAACAGATATTCGCGGTAGCGTTCGAAGACATAGAGGAGGCGTAAGATTGCTCCCTTTTTCTCTTCGATCGCCGGCTTTTCCGTTTCTGCTGCTGATGTCATTGAATAGGCAAGCCCCCCGAAATTCCCTTGAGCGGTGTTCTTTTATCGTGACGATTTTACGGCGACCAACTTTTCCGGACCGAAAATAATCTTCGAATTTGCATATGTCCCTACAGGCGCAAAGTGAAACTGATTCTGCTTGTTCCAGGGTTGCGGGACAAGCCACAAAGGAAGAGGAGGAACATTCCGCAGTCGCGAAATGCTCTGGACATTCGCCTTTTCTGGCTGCATAAGCGGTCGAGAGCCGGGCTTGAGAAGAGTCCTGCCGTCGAACGTCATATCAAGGCTTTGCGATGAAGAACTTCCTCCTTCAACTTTTCACCTGGTGGAATGGGCAGACCATGGGCACGCGCTTCTTCACGTGGCGCAAGGGCAAGCGAGTCGGCGAGGATCAGTTCGGCAACGTCTATTACGAAGGTCCGATGTCGACCTACGGCCTGCAGAAGCGATGGGTGATCTACAACGGTTACGCCGAAGCCTCCGCCATCCCGCCGGGCTGGCATGGCTGGATGCATCACCGCACCGATGTTCCGCCGACCAAGCAGGACTACAAGGCGCATGAATGGCAGAAGCCGCATCATGCCAACTTGACCGGCACGGCTGCCGCTTACCATCCGCCGGGCTCGCTCGTGGAGGCCGGCCAACGTCCGCGCGTTACGGGTGACTACGACGCCTGGACCCCTGGCAACTGACGCCTTCTGGCCACAATCGACGTATACCGGTCGTGGCCTTTCACGGTGGAATGAGGCGAATCTTGCGCGCAACGGCTAAGCTTTCATACGGCAGAGGGCTGCTGACAGGCCTTCTCGCGCTCGTTGCCCTCGGCATCACAAATGATGCTCATGCTGCGCGCATCTCAAACGCCGTGGCTGTCTTCGCCGGTCTGGACAAGATTACCGGCCGCGTCACCACATTCGATGTCTACATCAACGAAACGGTTCAGTTCGGCGCGCTGCAAGTGACGCCGAAGGTCTGCTATTCGCGTGACGACACCGAAGCGCAGAAGATCGACGGTTTCGTTGAAGTCGACGAAATCACCCTCGACCGCAAGATCCGCCGCATCTTCACCGGTTGGATGTTTGCCGACAGCCCGGGCCTCAATGCCGTCGAGCACCCGATCTATGACGTCTGGCTGACGGGCTGCAAGCAGAAGTCGGACGTGCCTCCGCCGGATTCGGCCTCCAAGGCGAACTGATCTGTCTCTAAAGTGAAAGTTTACATCTCCGCACTACCTTTGCGAGCGCCATAAGCTACCGCGGAGAATTCATGCCCCTTTGGATAAAAGTTTATCTGGCTCTCGCCTTTGTCATCGGCTGGGGCACGTTTATCTATGCGCGGGAGCTTTCCAGTGCTGATGACGAGAAGGGTGCCCAAAAGCCGATTTGGTTCGGAGGTATTCAGAATGTCTACCTGGTCTCACGGATTTTGAAGAAGCATGCCGTGAATGGAAATCGTCTCGCACTCTGGGCATATTGGCTAAATCTTGTGACTTTCGCCATGGCTCCTGTCCTCTTGGCTGTCCTTTTTATTCAGGCGTCAGGCAAACACTAGAATCCAAGAATGGCTTCGCCGGCGTCGCTTAACTCCGCGCAAAGTCGATGTCCGGCCGCGACACTGCGTCAGCCAGCAATATCTCGTATTGCGCCTTCGGCACGTCGATCGCACCGAAAGTCTTGAGATGCTCGGTGGTGAATTGCGTGTCGAGCAGGCGAAAGCGCTTTTCGCGCAGCCGCTCGACGAGATGGACGAGGCAGATCTTGGAGGCATTCGTCCGGCGCGAGAACATGCTTTCGCCGAAGAAGGCCGCGCCCAGTGACACGCCGTAAAGCCCGCCGACCAGTTTGCCATCCTCAAAGGCCTCGACCGAATGGGCATGGCCCATCTCGTGCAGCTGGCCATAGAGATCCAGGATCGTCTCGTTGATCCAGGTCGTCGGGCGATCTTCGGCCGGTTCGCCGCATTTCAGCATGACATCACGAAAGGCTGTATTGACCCGAATGTCGAAGGGGGACTTGCGCATCATCTTGGCGAGGCTGCGCGAAACGTGGAAACCGTTGAGCGGGATGATGCCCCGCAATTCCGGCTGCACCCAGAAGAGCTCCGGATCGTCAGCGGATTCGGCCATGGGAAAGAGGCCGATGGAATAAGCGCGCAGCAGGATTTCCGGCGTCAGTTCCGGGTCCTGTCGCTGCGCGCTCATGATACTCGTCTTTACTCCGCCGGCTTTTCCGCCAGGTACTTTTCCAGCCAGTGGATATCATAGTCGCCATTGGCGATATCCTGGTTAGAAATCAGATCCTGGAAGAGCGGCAGCGTTGTCTTGATGCCGTCGATGACAAACTCGTCGAGGACGCGGCGCAAACGCATCATGCATTCGATGCGGGTGCGACCATGCACGATGAGCTTGCCGATCAGGCTGTCGTAGTAGGGCGGGATGCGGTAGCCCTGATAGGCGCCCGAATCGACGCGGACGCCCAGACCGCCCGGCGCATGGAAATGCGTGATCGTGCCCGGAGACGGCGTAAACGTGCGCGGGTCTTCGGCGTTGATGCGGCATTCGATGGCATGACCCGAGAACTTGATCTCGTCCTGCGTGACCGAGATGCCGCCGCCCGAGGCGATGCGGATCTGCTCATGCACGAGGTCGATGCCGGTGATCGCTTCGGTGATCGGATGCTCGACCTGAAGACGGGTGTTCATTTCGATGAAATAGAACTCGCCGTTTTCGTAGAGGAACTCGATCGTACCGGCGCCGCGATACTTCATCTTCTTCATGGCGTCGGCGCAGATCTGGCCGATGCGCATGCGCTGCTCGACATTCAGGGCAGGGGAGTTGGCCTCTTCCCAGACCTTCTGGTGGCGGCGCTGCAGCGAGCAGTCGCGTTCGCCAAGATGCACCGCATTGCCCTCGCCATCGCCCAGAACCTGGACTTCGATGTGGCGCGGCTTGCCGAGATACTTTTCCATGTAGACGGCGTCGTTGCCGAAGGCGGCAAGTGCCTCGGAACGGGCCGTGGAGACGGCTTCTTCGAGCTCGTCCTCGGTCTTGGCGACCTTCATGCCGCGCCCGCCGCCGCCGGCAGTTGCCTTGATGAGAACCGGGAAGCCGATCTGGCGCGCGATTTCCAGCGCATTCTCAGGTTTCACTTCGCCAGCCGAACCAGGAACGACCGGGATGCCAAGTTCGACAGCCGTCTTCTTGGCGGTGATCTTGTCGCCCATCAGGCGGATATGTTCCGCCGTCGGCCCGATGAAGGTGATGCCATGGGCGTCGAGAATGTCGGCGAACTTGGCGTTTTCCGACAGGAAGCCGTAGCCCGGATGGACGGCGTCGGCGCCGGTGATCTCGCAGGCGGCAACGATCTGGTGAATGTTGAGATAACTGTCGCGCGACGGCGGCGGGCCGATGCAGACGCTCTCGTCGGCAAGGCGCACATGCATGGCGTCCGCGTCCGCCGTCGAATGCACGGCGACAGTCGCGATCCCGAGTTCCTTGCACGCCCGGAGGATGCGAAGCGCGATCTCGCCCCGGTTGGCAATGAGGACTTTGGAAATCATGGCAAGCGCCCCTTATTCGATGACGATCAAGGCTTCGCCGAATTCCACCGGTTGGGCATCCGTGACGAGGATTTCGGTGACCTTGCCCGAGCGCGGTGCCGGAATCTGGTTCATGGTCTTCATAGCCTCGATGATGAGGATCGTCTGGCCTTCCTTGACAGTCTGGCCGACTTCCACGAAGGGGCGAGCGCCGGGAGCGGGCGAGAGATAGGTCGTGCCAACCATCGGCGAGGTGACCGTGTTCTTTGGGTCGCGGGCAGCAACGGCAGGAGCCGCGGCCTCAGCCGGAGCGGCAGCAGCGGCTGCGACCGGAGCGGGCGCTGCAACGCTGTAAGCCGGCATATGCATGGCCGCCGGAGCAGCGCGCGAAACGCGGATGCGCAGGGCATCCTGTTCGACTTCGATTTCGGTGAGGTCGGTTTCTTTCAGGATGTTCGCGAGGTCGCGAATGAGGGCCTGATCGATGCCGGTCTTCTTCTCTGCCATGAAAATCGTCCTGTTCTTATTCTTCTCTGGAGCAATTCCAGCGAAAGCGGAAGCCGGCTTCGCGTCCGGAATTGCGTAAACACTCTGAGCGCCCTTCATGGCCGCGCGCGACATCGTCGCTGCGCCAGCCGGGCGGCGTCGGGGTTCTTCTATAGTCTGGACTTCAGGCAAATGGAAGCCATTGCTTGGTGCGGCGACGATGACGGTGAATAACCGCGTTCGACCGCCACAAAAGCCGTGGAAAACTTCAAGCGGCTCGACTTAGCAGGTGGCCTTGCCGCAGGCGCGCATATTCGCGACCTTCTGTGTCAGGACGTCGAGACCAGCGGCGCCCGGAATGAGGTCATCCCCGATGACATAGGCCGGCGTGCCCTGAATGCCGAGCGCATCGGCCAGTTCATAAGACGACTTCACACTCTGTTCGCCGGCATTGGCAGCAACCTGCTTGGCGATTTCGGCTTTGGAAACGCCGAGGCTTTCCGCGACCTTGAGGGCGGTCTCCTTGTTGGCGTGGCTGGTGCCGCCGAGCAGCGCCATGTGGAACTGGCCATATTTTTCGGGAGCAATGGCGCGGAAGGCAAGCGCGATCTTGTGCGCCTCGATCGAGTCCTGCCCCAGGATCGGGAATTCCTTCAGGACGAAACGCACGTTCGAGTCTGATTTTATCAGCGCCGACATGTCCTTGATGGCGTGCTTGCAGTAGGTGCAATTGTAGTCGAAGAACTCGACAATGGTCACGTCGCCCTTCGGGTTGCCCAGAACCAGGTCGGAGGCATCGGAGAAGAGCTCCTGCTTGTTCTTGTCGATGGCCGTGGCGGCCTTGGCGGCGGACGCCTGCTCGCGCTTTGCCTGAAGGGCGTCCTGCGCTTCGAGCAGAACTTCCGGATTCTGGATGAGATACTGGCGAACGATGTCGCCAATTTCCTTCTTCTGCGCATCGTCGAATGCGCTGGCCGGCGCCGTGGTCGCCAGGATGGACGCGGCAACGAAGGCGCCTGATGCCAGCAAGTTCATGATCTTCGATGCCATTTCTATCTCCTGATTGCGCGTCTGCCTGTGCCGCAAAACGACATATCAGACTGCAAATATGTTTGGCCTGTGGCAAAACGCCCGGCGCTAATATTATCTGTTCGCTCTTTACAATCGGCGGGCTCTGAATACAAACCGCAAAACCTGACATAATGGCCTGCTCTCGCGAATGTGAAGACATCCGCGACGGGGAGGGCGCGGAGCTGCGAGGAGACTGCCTTGGCCGACCTTTCGAAACGTGGAAACGTTGAACCCTTCCACGCCATGGATGTGCTGGCCGAAGCCACGAAGCGCCGCGCGGCCGGTCATCCGGTCATTTCCATGGCCGTCGGTCAGCCGTCTCATCCGGCACCGAAGGCCGCACTTGCCGCCTCGCGCGCCGCGCTTGAGCATGGCCGCCTCGGCTACACGGATGCTCTGGGTCTGCTGTCGCTGCGGCAGGCTCTCTCATCGCATTATCAAAGCCGCTACGGCGTCTCGGTGGACCCACAGCGCATCGCCGTCACGACGGGTTCGTCCGCCGGCTTCAATCTCGCCTTTCTGGCTCTCTTCGATCAGGGCGACTGGGTGGCGATCGCGCGTCCGGGCTATCCGGCCTACCGCAACATCCTGAAGGCACTAGGCCTGAACGTTCTCGAAGTGGCTGCCGATGCGACAAGCGGCTTCACCCTGACGCCGGACAATCTGGAGGCGGCCACGCGGGAGGCGGGCATCCGTCTGAAAGGCGTGCTGCTTGCAAGCCCCGCAAACCCGACCGGGACGGTGACAGGCGCGGCAGCGCTGAAGGCGCTGGCTGACTATTGCAACGCCAACGCCATTCATTTCATCTCGGACGAGATCTATCACGGACTTACCTATGCAGGCGAAGAGACGACCGCGCTTTCGGTGACGGACAACGCCGTCATCATCAACTCCTTCTCGAAATACTACTGCATGACCGGCTGGCGTATCGGCTGGATGGTCCTGCCGGAGACCATGGTCCGCAGCTTCGAGCGGATCGCCCAGAGCCTCTACATCTCCGCGCCCGAACTCTCCCAGATCGCAGCGGAGGCGGCGCTGGGCGAAACGGAAGAGCTGGAGGAGGTCAAGGCAAGCTATCGCCGCAATCGCGAGATACTGCTCGAGGCCCTGCCGCGCATCGGCCTCGACCTCGCATCTCCCATGGACGGCGCCTTCTACGCCTATGCCGATGTCAGCCGCTTCACCAACGATTCGATGGCGTTTGCGCGTCGCATGCTGACCGAGACGAATGTGGCGGCAACACCGGGGATCGATTTCGATCCGGTCGACGGCCATCACACCATGCGTTTTTCATATGCAGGTGCGACCGCCGACATGGTCGAAGCCATGGCGCGGGTCGAGAAATGGCTTAGGTCCGTCTGAGCTTTTCAGGCCATGCGGCCTGTTTCGACTCAGGACATGTCTTGGATTTCGACGCTCGCCGCCTATATGGTAGGGGCCGTCCCCTGACCCATTTTGCTTCAGAGGTTACTGATGAAATCATTGGAATTGTTTGTAGAACGTATCATTCTGTCCAGCCGCTGGATATTGGTGGTGTTCTATCTGGGCCTTGCCGCAGCGCTCGCACTTTACGGCTTCTCGTTCCTGCTGAAGTTCATCAAGATCGCCTCCAATGTCATGGTCGCGAACGAGGGCGACATGATCCTCGCGATGCTCGGCCTCATCGACGCCGCGCTGGTTGGCAGTCTGATTGTGATGGTGATGATTTCCGGTTACGAAAACTTCGTCAGCCGCTTCGACGAAGCCGAGGCCGATGCCGAAAACAAGGACGTGTCCTTCCTCGGCAAGCTCGACTCCGGTAGTCTCAAGATCAAGGTGGCGTCTTCAATCGTGGCGATCTCGTCGATCCACCTGCTGCAGGTCTTTCTCAACATCAATGAGTACACCGACACCAAGATCGTTCTGCTCACCGGCATTCACCTTGCCTTCGTGGTCTCGGCGCTGATGCTGGGTTACTTGGAAAACATGATGTCGAAAACGAAGAAGGGCGTTGGCAAGGGCTGATGGCCCGACGTCAGCGCCTGCCGAAAGCCCGCAGGAAGGTCTTGACGGCACGCGCTGCCATACCGGCGCATTCGTCTTCGCTCGGGAAGCGTCCAAGCTGGAACTCTGCCCGCCATTCGGCCGTCAACAGGGCCAGATACTGCCGCGCGGCAAGCGTCGCATCGTCGAGATCGAGGTAGCCGTTCAATGCCAGTTGCGACAATTGAGCCGCCACCAGCGAGCGCTTTCGACCCGACCCATATTCGCGCCAGACCGTGAAAAGCTCCGGATAGCGCCCGCTTTCGTTCTCCGCGAGCCGAAGCAGCCATCGGCTCGTCTTGTCCTGCGTGAGATGATTGAGGAAGCGCGCGGAAAACGAGGTCAGCTCCGCCTCGACATTGTCGGGCTTGTCTGGAAATTCCTCCATCAGAAGCATGAACTTCGCTGCCGACTTGTCGGTCAGCGCGGCGACGACCTCCTTGAAGAGCCCATCCTTGTCGCCGACATGATTGTAGATCGTCTGCCGCGAGACGCCGGCCCTGGTCGCCACGGCGTCGATGCTCGCACCTGTATAACCATCCTGACAGAAAACTGTCGCGGCCGCCTCTAGTATGCGGTCACGCTTGGATTTCACAAGGTCGGGTTTTTCGATGGTTTCAATGTCCATGAACTCGAAATAATCCTTCTATCAAAAATTTTCAAGTTGGACACTCTTGTCCAATTGGACATTAGTGTCTAAAAATATGGGCATCGCTGCAATTCGAGTTGGGCCCGCTGCGGTCCGGCGTCTGGATTGCGAGGCGAAAATACGAACGTTCCTGTGGTCCTGCATGCGCCGGACACACACAGCATTTCAGCAGGCGGCGACCTCCCATCGCAGCCTTGCCTACCCCCGAAAAGAACTGGAGAGATTTCGATGAAGTCCTCGACGCTTTATTACGCCCTGATTCTGGGCTTCCTGTCCGCCGTCGGCGTTTCCGCGCTCGACATCTATCTGCCTTCGCTTCCGTCGATCGCGAAGGACTTCAATACGGATGGCAGCACGCTGCAACTGAGCCTGACATCCTATTTCATCGCCATGGCCATTGCGCAGATCGTTTATGGTTCGGTGTCCGACATGTATGGCCGCCGTCCGCCCCTGATTGTCGGTATGACCATCTATGTCATCGGCGCCATCGGCTGCGCGCTGGCGCCCAGCGTCCACGCGCTCATCGCTTTCCGCTTCATCCAGGGGCTTGGTGCCGGGGCAGGGGCGGTCATTGCCCGCGCCATCGTCCGCGATCTGCATACGGGGCCTGAAGCCGCCCGGCTCATGTCGCTGCTGATGCTGGTCTTCAGCATCTCGCCCTTGCTTGCGCCGCTTGCCGGTAGTTTCATCGTCTCGGTGGCGACCTGGCGCGATATCTTCTGGGTTCTCACCGCCTTCGGCTTCCTCGGCGCCTTCCTGGTGACCTTCGTGCTGAACGAGACCCGCACGAAGGAGAAGCGGCTGGAAAGCAGCCTGAGCGGGGCCTTCAAGAACTACGGGCTTCTGTTGGTCGATCCCTATTTCATGGGCATTGTCGGCATCGCCGCCTTCGGCATGTCGAGCTACATGGTCTATGTCTCGAACTCGTCTTTCGTGATCATTGAGCATTTCGGCCTGACGCCATCGGCCTACGGAATCATGTTTGCGCTGAACGCGATCCCGTTCTTCGTCTTCTCGCAGCTCAATGCGCGGCTTGCCCGGCGCTATGGACTGCGCAGAGTCGTCCGCACCGCTGCCTTGTTGTATTCGTCCATGATGGTCCTGCTTTTGGCTACCCGGCTTGCCGGCATCGACAACTTCGCAGTCATGACCGTGCTGCTTCTGGCCGGTTACGGCTTCCTCGGCCTTGTCGTGCCGTCCTCGGCCGTTCTGGCGCTGGAGGCCCATGGCCGGATCGCGGGCACCGCATCCGCATTGATGGGCACGCTGCAATTCGTTGCCGCCTCGGCCGTCACGGCGCTGGTCTCTCTGTTCTTCGATGGAACGTCCATGCCGATGATTGCCGGTATCGGTCTTTGCTCGATGATGGTGGTTATGTTCAGTCTGCTGACATTGCGCCCGGTTGCCAGAACGGTCGTCGCCGCCGAATGAAAGCGCCGCGGCCCGCATGGGCAGAACTGAAAAGGGGAGCCGCTGGCTCCCCTTTTTTGTGTGAATAACTGAGATCTCAGTCGATATCCGCGACCTCCACATTCGCGCCACCGGTAACCCGGTGAGCGAGCGCGGCCTCCATGAACTCCGTGATGTCGCCATCCAGGACGTCGCCCGGCGCCGAGCTTTCGACCCCGGTGCGCAGGTCCTTGACCATCTGGTAGGGCTGCAGCACGTAGGAGCGGATCTGGTGGCCCCAGCCGATGTCGCTCTTTGAAGCCTGTTCTGCATTCGCCGCTGCTTCGCGCCGTTCAAGCTCGGCTTCGTAGAGTCGCGAGCGCAGCATTTCCCAAGCCTTCGCGCGGTTCTTGTGCTGCGAGCGCTCCTGCTGGCAGGCCACTACGATGCCGGAGGGCATGTGCGTGATGCGCACGGCCGAGTCGGTCGTATTGACGTGCTGGCCGCCTGCACCCGATGAACGATAGGTGTCGATGCGGCAATCGCTTTCGTTGATGTCGATCTGGATCGAATCATCGACCACCGGATAGACCCAGACAGACGAGAAGGACGTGTGCCGGCGCGCGTTGCTGTCATAAGGCGAGATGCGCACGAGACGATGCACGCCCGATTCGGTCTTCAGCCAGCCATAGGCGTTCTCGCCCTTGACGAGGATCGTCGCGGACTTGATGCCGGCTTCTTCGCCGTCATGCATTTCCAGGATTTCCACCTTGAAGCCCTGCCGCTCGGCCCAGCGCGTGTACATGCGAAGAAGCATGTTCGCCCAGTCCTGGCTTTCGGTGCCGCCGGCGCCCGAATGCACTTCGAGATAGGTGTCGTTGCCGTCTGCTTCGCCGGAAAGCATCGCTTCGACCTGAAGGCGTGCAAACTCGGTGCGCAGCGCGCGGATCGCATCTTCTGCGTCCTTCACAATGCCCGGATCGTCCTCGGCTTCGCCAAGCTCGATGAGTTCGATATTGTCGGCCAGTTCCGATTCGAGCTTCTTCAGGCCGTTGATGCTCTTGTCCAGGTTCTGACGCTCGCGCATCAGCTTCTGGGCTTCGGTCGGGTTATTCCAGAGATTGGGATCTTCTGACTTGTTGTTGAGCCAGTCGAGACGTCTTATCGCCTGATCCCAGTCAAAGATGCCTCCTCAGCAGGCTTATGGCCTGCTTGATTTCGTCGACAATATTCTCGATTTCGATACGCATGGTTCCGTTCTTTTTCGTTTGAAAAGCTGGCGATGACATAGTTTCTGCCGCCGCGGATGTAAACCCGGCAAACGAAAAAGCGGGGGCCTGGACCCCCGCTTTCTCCGTACTGAAACTTCAGTCAGAACAGGCCCGGCTGTCCCTGTTTCACCGCATCATTCGCCTGCGGCGACTGGTTCATGATCTCCTGCGGCGTCGCATAGTCCTCACCACCGATGACAGAAAAGACGTCGGCGGGTCCTGTGCCGGGCTTGAAGGCCTCAACGATCGTGTTCGGATCGCCAGGAGCTGCTTCCATGCCAGTCTTCCGGTCCACGGCGATCAACTTCATGCCCGGCGGTACGATGAACTTCGACGGCATGATATCCTTGTCGGCATCCTGCATGAACTCGTTGAAGATCGGCGCGGAGAGGTGACCGCCGGTGCCGCCGCGACCCATCGGCTGCGGGTTGTCGTAGCCGATATAGACGCCTGCCACGAGATCCGGCGTGAAGCCGACGAACCAGGCGTCCTTTTCGTCGTTTGTCGTCCCGGTCTTGCCGGCAACGTCGCGGTCAAGCTTGACCTGGCCGGCTGCCGTGCCACGCTGAATGACGCCCTGCATCATCGACGTGATCTGGTAGGCTGTCATCGGGTCGAGAACCTGTTCGCGCTTGTCGTCGACAACCGGCTCTTCCTGGTTGTTCCAATCCGTCGCGTTGCAGTTCTCGCACACGCGGTCCTCATGTTTGTAGATCGTCTTGCCGGTGCGGTCCTGAATACGGTCGATCAGCGTCGGCTTGATCTGCTTGCCGCCGTTCGCGATCACCGAATAGCCGGACACCATGCGCATGACGGTCGTTTCGCCGGAGCCGAGTGCCATCGCGAGAACCGGCTGCATGTGATCGTAAATGCCGAAGCGTTCGGCATATTCCGCCACTGTGGCCATGCCCATGTCGTTGGCGAGGCGAACGGTCATCAGGTTGCGCGACTGCTCGATGCCGCGGCGCAGTGTCGAAGGGCCCGCGAAGTCGCCGCCATAGTTCTTCGGCGACCAGACCTGGCCGTTCGGCAGCTTGAGCTCGAAAGGTGCGTCCATGACGACCGAGGCCGGCGTGTAGCCGTTATCCAGTGCGGCGGCGTAGACGAAGGGCTTGAAGGACGAACCGGGCTGGCGCATTGCCTGGGTCGCGCGGTTGAACTCGGACTGGGCATAGGAGAAGCCGCCGACCATGGCGAGCACGCGTCCCGTCTTCGGATCCATGACGACCATGCCACCCTGGATTTTCGGCGGCTGGCGCAGCTTGTACTGGCCCGGCTTGCCATCGATCGCCTCGACATAGACGACGTCGCCCGGCTGGAAGATATCGACGGGAGACTTCGCCTTGGTCATGAGCGACTTGGATGAACGATAGGCCCATTTCATGTTGGCGTCGTCGATGCGACCGCGCTCGCGGGCCGGATCAACCTTGCCACCCGGATCGTGTTCGGGACGGATCCCGATGTCGATGCCCTTCGTATCGGTCGCCAGAACGACCGCGAGTTTCCACTCCGGCACGTCGCGCATCTCATCGAGCTTCGACAAGGCAGGGCCCCAATCGCCCGTAGTGGAGATGTGGTTGATCGGGCCGTGATAGCCGCGCTTGATGTCGAATTCGATCAGGGCGTCCTGCAACGCCTTTCGGGCATAGATCTGCAGCTTCGGGTTCAGGGACGTGCGGACGGACAAGCCACCCTCATAAAGAGCCTTCTCGCCATATTGCGCGATGATCTGGCGGCGCGCCTCCTCGGCGAAATAGTCGGAGGCGAAGAGATAGGTGCCGGCCTTGCGTCCGGTCACGCCCAGCGGCTCCTTCTTGGCAGCTTCGCCATCGTCCTTGGCCACATACCCGTTCTCGACCATGCGATCGATCACCCAGTTGCGGCGCTCAAGTGCGGCATCGGGATGGCGGAAGGGGTTGTAGTTCGCCGGACCCTTCGGCAGCGACGCGAGATAGGCGCATTCCGCAATCGAAAGCTCCGTCACCGACTTGTCGAAATAGGTCAGCGCCGCCGAGGCGATACCATAGGAGTTCAGGCCGAAGAAGATTTCGTTGAGATAAAGCTCGAGAATCCGGTCCTTCGAATAGGTCTGCTCGATCCGCAGCGACAGGATGGCTTCCTTTGCCTTGCGCGACAGCGTCTGGTCGGAAGAGAGCAGGAAGTTCTTGGCCACCTGCTGCGTGATCGTCGACGCTCCCACCGGACGGCGGCCGCTGCCGATATTCTGCAGGTTGACGATGACGGCGCGCGCCAGACCCTGAAGGTCAAGGCCCGGATGGGTGTAGAAGTTCTTGTCTTCTGCCGAGATGAAGGCGGCTTTCACGCGATCCGGAATCGCCTGGATCGGCAGGTAGAGGCGGCGTTCCTTCGCATATTCGGCGATCAGCTGACCGTCGCCGGCATGGATGCGCGTCATGACGGGCGGCGCATAATTGGCCAGCACTTCGTAGTCGGGCAAATCCTTCATGACCATATTGAGATAGATCGCGGCGGCGCCGGCGGCGCCGAAGAACAGGATCGCGCTCAATCCGAAGAAGTATCCGATCAGTCTAATCATTTGCCTTTACCGGTTTGCATCGCCGGGAATCTGAGAAAACAGATCGCCCCGGGGAGGCTGCCACCCCATCAATATGTTGCCAGGGACCTCCGCGCAATTTCGAGTTGCGCGCCTTGTATCAGACGCAGCCTCGTTTCGCGCTTGCGTCCATCCCTGTCTCTAAGGTTCCGAATGTGCGGAAAATAGGGCTTCGTGCCCTGTTCCGGAAAATCACTACACCAATCCGGCATGCCTGTTACTTATCCGACACAGGGGGATTCGTCAAAACCCCCGCCATGTCAAGGCGATGAGAGAGAATCGACCGCTTACCCCCCGAGCTTGTCACGGTACCGTTTCACGGCATCGGTGATCAGCGTCACCAGCTTGTCGCGGAAGTCGGCGCGCTGCAATTGCTTCACGTCCTCGCTGTTGGACAGGAAGCCGAGTTCAAGCAGCACCGAAGGCACATCCGGCGCCGTGAGCACCCGGAAGCCGGCCGAACGATGCGGATTGTTGATCAATCCGATCTGGCCCTCGAAGGAGTGTACGATGGAATTCGCGAGACTGATGGAGAAAGCCTGCGTTTCGCGGCGTGTCAGGTCGATCAGGATGTCGTTGACCTCGGACGGCTCCTTCTTGGTTTCCACGCCAGCGACCTCGTCGGACGTGTTCTCCCGCTTGGCGAGTTCATCGGCAAGCTTGTCGGAAGCCCGGTCGGAAATCGTGTAGACGGTTGCGCCGCGGATCGATTTTTCCCTCAGCGTATCGGCATGGAGCGAGATGAACAGATTGGCGCCGCGCGACCTGGCGATCTGCACGCGCTCGCCCAGCGACAGGAAGACATCCGTATCACGCGTCAGGAAAGCCTTGATTCCGGGCTGCGAGTTGAGCTCACGGGCGAGCGCCTTGGCGAAATCGAGCGTGATATTCTTCTCGTAGACTGGGTTCTTGCCCGCCGTGATTGCGCCCGTGTCGATCCCGCCATGACCGGCATCGACCGCGACGGTGAAGACGCCGTCGGGCGAGGGGGCCTGCTGGGGCGCGAGCGGAACCACCGGTGCGGCGCTTTCGGTGTTTCCCCAATTGCTCTGCTTCTTCATCGCGGCATACTGGTCGGGCGTGACGATCGCACCATCAAGCACCAGTCGCCAGCCATCGCCATCCTCGTTCTTGCGCGCCTCTGCGATCTCCAGGCCTGCCGGAAGCTTCGACGTCAGCACAAGGCGCGTGCGCCCCGCGCTCATCGCGCCGAAGCGGATGCGCTCGTAGATGCCGCGCGCCTCCAGCTCCTCCGGCGGAAAGGCGAAATTCACCGTACCGGCAATGTCGACCACGATCCGGTTGGGACTGGGGAGATAATGCACGGTGAATTCCGGCTTGACGTCGAAATCGATCACGATGCGCGTGCGCGCCTCGTCCCCTGCAATCCGGGCGGCCTTGGCGTTGAGCTCTGTCGCATGCGCGGCGTGGGCGACAGGAAAGACGAAGAGATGCGCCAGAACGAGAAAGAGCGCGGCCAGCCATCGACCTGGCCTCAGAAGGCGACCGGCATTGCTCAGCATCCGATGCGTTTCCTCTCAAGTTCACGGCATGTCGCAACGTCGGCGATCGGTGCGAAAAGACCTGCGCCCGCTGATGAACGGCGCGTTCATGACGCGTTTCGAACCTTGCGGCAACCCCGGCTGCCGGAGAAATCGTTCAACATTATGACGGGCTTTCACGGGGGCGAGGCTTTTTCCTTGCTATTGTGACGGTTTGAACATAAAAGCTTGAGCCAGGATAAAAGTATCGACGGGATAGATTCATCCCATCCGGCTGCCCACCGAAAATTGTGGCGCCCGTGACGAATCATCCGCCGTCAAGGATGCTTTTATTCGCAGTGTGTTCAGGTATTTCCGGCAGTTGCCGGACAGAAACGGTGGTTTCCACCAAGCTCTTTGGAAGAGCAATTCATCGGGCCCGCAGGGGCCTATGGCTTTGGCGTTCTCGACTGGTATTCGACGTTGTCGCACCTTGTTCCGTCCCTCATCCCGACAAGTGGGAGCCCGGTTTACCCGGTTGACGGAACCTCGTTGCGCATGAATGCCCCCCGATCGGGAACATATTATTCCGGCGCGCCGGCTGGCTTCATTCACGAGATTTCTGAAGTGAACTTACGAATGGCCTCCCTGCTGCCGCGCCGAGGAGTGCAGCATAAATGGCAGACAGAATGCTTATCGATGCGTCTCACGAGGAAGAGACGCGCGTCGTAGTCGTACGCGGCAATCGTATCGAAGAATTCGACTTCGAGTCGGAACACAAGAAACAGCTTCGCGGGAACATCTATCTCGCAAAGGTTACTCGTGTGGAACCCTCGCTCCAGGCCGCCTTCGTCGATTACGGCGGCAACCGGCACGGCTTCCTGGCTTTCGCCGAAATCCATCCGGATTATTATCAGATCCCGCTCGCAGACCGTCAGGCACTTCTCGCCGAAGAGGCAGAGCAGGTTCGCCGCGAGGACAAGGACGACCACGACGAGCCGGAGGTCGCGCCCGTCGCTGCCGCTGATCCGGCCGCCGCCGAACAGCCCGAGGCAGACCTTTCCGCACTCGTTACCGAGTCTGTATCCGTGACGGGCGAAGAGCCGGCCGAAAAGCCGAAGCCTCGCCGCAAGAGCCGCCGCAAGCCGAAGGCTGGCGAAGAGGTGGAAGCCGCTGCAGACGCCGAGCCCGCGGCTGAAACGGCCGAAGCTGCAGCAGAAGCCGGCGAGGGTGCTTCGGAAGAGACGTCCTCCGACGACGGTTCGACGCCGGACGTCATGGCTGCCGAAATCGAAGCCGACACGATCTCCGAAGAATTCACGCCCCAGCGCAGCCGTCGCCGCAACCGCCGCGATGACGACGATGACGATGATGATCAGGCCGAGAAGGAAGTGATCGAATCGGTCGGCGCAGAAGACGCCATGGAAGAAGTTCCGGATCGCGTCGTGCGCAAGCCGCGCAAGCAGTATCGCATCCAGGAAGTCATCAAGCGCCGCCAGATCCTTCTGGTTCAGGTGGCCAAGGAAGAGCGCGGCAACAAGGGCGCTGCTCTGACGACCTATCTTTCGCTCGCCGGCCGTTACTCGGTCCTGATGCCGAACACGGCGCGTGGCGGCGGTATTTCCCGCAAGATCACCCAGCCGACCGACCGCAAGCGCCTGAAGGAAATCGCCCGCGGTCTCGAAGTGCCGCAGGGCATGGGCGTGATCCTGCGCACCGCTGGCGCCAACCGCACCAAGGTCGAGATCAAGCGCGACTTCGAATATCTGATGCGCCTGTGGGAAAACGTCCGCACGCTGACGCTGAATTCCACCGCGCCCTGCCTCGTTTACGAGGAAGGCTCGCTGATCAAGCGTTCGATCCGCGACCTCTACAACAAGGACATTTCCGAGATCATCGTTGCCGGCGAAGAAGGCTATCGTGAAGCGAAAGACTTCATGAAGATGCTGATGCCGAGCCACGCCAAGGTCGTCCAGCCCTATCGCGACGTGCATCCGATCTTCTCGCGCTCCGGTATCGAAGCGCAGCTCGACCGCATGCTGCAGCCGCAGGTGACGCTGAAGTCCGGCGGCTATCTCATCATCAACCAGACCGAAGCGCTCGTTTCCATTGACGTGAACTCCGGCCGCTCGACCCGCGAACATTCCATCGAGGAAACCGCACTTGCGACCAACCTCGAGGCGGCTGAAGAAGTTGCTCGCCAGCTTCGCCTGCGCGACCTTGCCGGCCTTGTGGTCATCGACTTCATCGACATGGAGGAGAAGCGCAACAACCGGGCCGTCGAGAAGCGCCTGAAGGACCATCTCAAGAACGACCGCGCCCGTATCCAGGTCGGCCGCATCTCGCATTTCGGTCTTCTCGAAATGTCGCGCCAGCGCATTCGCGCCTCGGTGCTCGAATCGACCACGCAGGTCTGCTCGCATTGCGGCGGCACCGGCCACGTCCGCTCGCAGTCTTCCGTCGCGCTCCACGTCCTGCGCGGTGTCGAGGAATATCTGCTCAAGAACACGACGCACGACATCACCGTCCGCACGACGCCCGACATCGCGCTCTATCTGCTCAACCAGAAGCGCGGCACGATTGTCGATTATGAAGCCCGCTTCGGTCTTTCGATCTTCATCGAGGCTGACGCTTCTGTCGGTTCTCAGCACTTCGCCATCGACCGCGGTGAGCCCGTCGCCAACCCGGTCAAGGTCGAGTCCTTGATGCCGCTGCTTCCCGAGCCGGAAGAAGAAGATGAAATCCCCGTCGAGGAGATCGAGGACGAGGATGAAGACGATATCGTTGCCGCCAAGGCACCGGCAGAGTCGAAGTCCGACGACCAGAACGGCCGCAAGCGCAAGCGCCGCCGTCG